>CAYJMR010000070.1:0-9979 GCA_964371375.1 uncultured Treponemataceae bacterium | reverse complement strand
TGCTTGTAAAATAAGGGATAGCATAAGTGGAATTACAAATTTAACTAATGCTGGTGTTATTGGCCCCGATAAAAATGGATTCGCTTTAATATTATTCTCCAAGATTTGCAATTAATCAAAAAAAAACAGCCTTCAAGGAGTGCCTTGAAAACTGTTTATCCTAGACGTAATGTACCATTAAATTGCACTTTTGTCAATTGTATGTTCTATGAGTTGATTTTTCTTTGTTTTTCACTATTATTAAATAAATTAGGCAGTTTATATACTTGTGTATTGACGTTTCTTTGTATAGTGATATAATATAGATAGGAGTAGTGGTATGCAATCTAAAGGTGACTCATTTGATTATCTCGTAGCAGGCCTTTCGGTTGACGATAGGGTTTCTATTTTGCAGCAAATGAAAAACCAAATAAAACCCGAAATAGAGTCTCTAGCAAAGGATGACCGCAGAGAAGAATCTGCTATTCCAAAAGGCGATATTTTAAAAAATGAATCTATCTTTGTAAAAATAATACTTTTCTTTAAATCAATGTTTTCAAATAAAAATATTGAAGTTGTTTATGCTGAACATAAAATTACTTCGATGGCAAAAAAGATTGAGAGTAAATATCCTAGTGTTTTTAATGCACAGTTCATGAGCCTTGAACAAGGTTTTTATGATGCATTGGCTGATTTAAAAGTAGTTGCTGACTCATTTAAAGAAGGTCTAGCAAAAGCTGATGAGCACCCTGGATCCTTTCTTGTATTGTTAGGCTCATTAATTATGAGCGATATAGAAAAGAAAATAGAAGAAGTAGCAAATCCATATACAATACCTTTTTCTCAGGAGCTGACAAATGATCTTCGAGCTTCTATGATACGAAAAATGGATGCAGTTCTTGCAGATGTTTCAAGTGTAAACAAGAGTGAATTATACACCTGTGTACAAAGTCATATTTGGTTAAACGCATTTGCACAGTTACCTTTTGAGTCATTTTTATCTCGGTTCTCAATGACGCCTTCAGGTTCTCTTCGGTGTATACTTGCCACGGCGATTAATGATATAGAAAAGTTTGCAAATGTAATATGTAATTCTAAAAATGTTGAAACTGAAGTGCTAGAAGCGCTCTATTTATTTCAAATACAATCCCACCTTAATGCGGGAGAAAACGTTGATGCGCATGCAGGGGTTGATGCACATATGAAAAAAAGCCTTGCCGCAATGAAAGGACTCACACAGTTTATAAACACAGTGCCGCTTCGTTCAATAACAATGGCAGCCAAAGGTTCAACTTCGTGGGTTCCAAGATATAAGGATAGTGGCGAGGATTGGTTTGTGCAGTATAAGGCACAATGGAAGCGAGTGTTTGATAAAAAATGGAACCATTGGCTACAAGAAAGAAAAGTAGCTCTTACAAAAGAACACGTAATTATGTTCTGTAAGACAGATGAATTCCCCCTTATTCCAAACAGACCTTGGTTAGGAATTCGCGATACAATTTTTTCGAAAGAGTTTACGCTTGGTTTTTTATATCATTTTTTAACGGTGATTTATCCAAAACATACAGAAGTATTAAAGATTTTAATGGTTGATGGTGACTTTATTCTTAGAGAAAATAAAACAGAGTTTATTGATACATATACTGAGTCAAACCACCTTGTAGATACTATAAAACAATTTAATGATAACCTTAGTGCAAAAGGAAGCTATGGGGAAGGTTTTGCTTCTCTTAGTTTGGACGTTTTGCGAACGGTACAAGGCCAGTTGCAATTTCAAACTATGATTACATCAGTTGAATCTGAAGTAAATTTACTCTCACTTACTTTTGGTAATTTATGTAGGTCGTTTGTTGCGATTTTTAATGGCATTTTAGTAGCAAACTACAATCCTAATTATGATAGCATATCAAATATTGCTAGTCTTATAGGCCCAGACGGCGTTCCTATAAGAAAACATCTTGTTGAAGCAAGTGAAACTATCGGTTCAGCTCTAGGTTTGTTGCAAGAAATTGAAGCTATCGAGTTAAAAGGTGCAAGCAATGCAAGATAGCTTACACGCGCATGCATGCTTGTCTTTATACGGATCGGGTTCTATGCGTTTTAGATGGGATGAAAAGAATCACAATAGAGATATTTTTTTTACAAACCATTTTTCTGATAAAAAAGTTGTTCCGTTGGAGCTAATTCATTCGAAAACAGTACTTACAGTAGATGAGGGAAACGAGACAGTTGGGCTTAGAGCCGATGGCCTTATTACTTGCAATCCAAGTCTTATCCCTGTGTTGACAGTTGCCGATTGTATGCCTATTTACTTATGGGAAAAGGATAGCGGATGTTTTGGCGTTCTGCATTCGGGTTGGAAGGGAACTGGTATCGTAACAGAAGCCTTGAATCTAGCAAAAGAAAAATATGGGGCACAATCTAATAATTTTCATGTTGTTATAGGCCCCCATATAAAAAGTTGTTGTTATTTAGTAGATGAACAAAGGGCACAGTATTTTGCAGAAGAATTTACGCCTGACTGTGTTGAACTTATAGATGAAACATCAAAAAAGTACCGTTTATCGCTTGAAAAAGCAAATCTATTTTTATTAGAAAAGGCCGGCATAAAACGAGAGAATGTTAGTATAGTTGGAGGATGCACTTGTTGTACTATTACTGCTGGTGGAAGTCCAATATATGGATCTTTTCGCCGAGAAACAGCTCACTTTCCTCCAAATAGCGATATTAAAGAAATGCAAAAGCATTTTACACCAATGGCAGCTTTTATGTGTATAGGTGAAAATGCCCTACAAAATAATGAAACAGCTTTAGTACATACAATAAAGTAGTAACTAAAACGATCTATAAACTCATTATTTCTTCACGACTTGATGTTTGCCAAAACTGACTTCGTCCAAATGGACCAATTTTACCGCGCATTTCTAATGTGTCAACGTTATATTTCCCACCTGCCTTGTGAAAGGTAATTTCACTGGCATAGTCTTTGCCATTTTCAGGGTCAATTATGCGGCCGCTTCGCCACTTTCCTTCACCCTTGTTTACTAAACCATAAATCCATGGGGTATTAATAAGTGTCATCTTTGACGTGTCTCCGGCAATTGGGAAATCCTTATATGGTCCCTTGCATTCTGTTGCCAAAGCATCAATAGGTTGTCCAACTACTTTTAAAATTTTTCCATATAATATGCCATTTTCCTCGTATACTTCCCAACCTGCGGTTACTTCTCCTGACTCATCATCAATACTTTTCCAAAAGCCAATCGCCGGGTCTTGAGCAAAGAGTACTGTTGTACAAAGCAGCATTAAAGTAATAGTAATAATTTTTTTCATATTTATCTCCAGTGTGTTAATTGACGCTTATGCGCTATACTAAGTATAACAGATGTTTTTCTACCGGTAAAGAGTTTTTTTGTACAATACGTCTTTTCTTTCTTGTTGCTATTTTATGTACTTTGTGATAGGCTCATAACAATATAATTACAGGAGAATAGAATGAACAACATATATACAAAGCGAAGAGAAAAACTTAGCGCATGGATGGCTCAAGAGGGGGTAGGAGCTGTTTTTTTTCATGATAGTGAAGCAAATAGAACACCAGCTGTTCGATACTTTTCTGGAATGCCTAATGATTCAATATACATGCAAGCTGTAGACGGAACAAATGTTCTTTGTTCTTGGGATGAATCAATGGCAAAAAAAATGGCACATGTCGATTCAATACTAGCATATACCAGTTTTGAAAGAAGCCCTCTAAAAGCTGCTGCAGGATTATTAAAACATTTAAAAGTTCCCAAAAACGCTAAAGTTGAGCTTCCTTCAAGCGTATCTTATCCTCTATTTTTACAATATGTGCACGAGCTCTCAGATTATAATGTACTTTGTAGAGATGATGGAGCAACTCAGTTTACCGAAAAAATGCGAGCAATAAAAGATGAATATGAACTTGAATGTATACGAAAGGCTTCTAGCATAACTGATGCGATAATTGACTTAATTGAAAAAGGCGTAAAAGATAAAACCATAAAAACCGAAACCGATGTCGCCTTGCTAATTGAAAGGGAATGTAGAAAAGAAGGTTGTGAAAAAACAGGATTTGATACCTTAGCTGCCGGTCCTTCAAGAAGCTATGGTATTCATTGTTTTCCTCCTTATACTGCAGCATCTTGGCCAGATAACGGACTTTCTATTCTGGACTTTGGGGTAGTATATGAAGGTTATACGAGTGATGTAACACTTACTGTTGCAAAAGGCCCTTTAACAGAAGAGCAAGAAAATCAGCTTGCTTTGGTAGAAAAAGCCTATAATGCAGCATTGCCCCTGTATAAAGCTGGAGAGGCAATTTATGCTGCTGGAGCAATTGTAGATAAAATTTTTGCTAGTGCAAAAAGAACTATGCCTCACAGTTTGGGTCATGGGTATGGTTTACAAGCCCACGAATGGCCAACAGTTCGGACTAAAATGGATAAGTCTATTGTGTTCGAACCAGGTATGGTACTCACTTGCGAGCCGGGCCTGTATGATCCCTCTATAGGTGGATGTCGTCTAGAGAATGATATTCTTATTAAAGACGATGGAATAGAAATACTTACCCATTCAAGAATTATTAGAATATAAAAATAGGGCTTTTTAACCTAGCGTTAAAAAGCCCTATTTTCAATTAGTCTTTGTGTTTTCTAAGCGCATCTGCTGCAGCTAATAATCCAGGCCCTGCTTCCACCCTTGTAGCAACATAATCTAATGATTCATCCTTAAGTGTTGATACCAGTGTATCCTTTTTATCTTTAGACAAATAATGGTCATATAATGTATGAAGTGCTTCAAACATTCCGTTAAGTGTTGTAAACTTCTTAATAGGTGGGGCATTAAAAGATTTTTTAATTACCTTTCTGACACTATGCATTGTGATTTCATCGTTTGTTTTATTTGCTAGTTCAAATTCTTTTAGTTCATCTAAGTCGTCGTCTTCAGTTAAAAAATCGCCAGGACTGATACTCATTTCCTCAAATGTAGGCTCATCTTCATCATCTTCTCCAAATAACTCATGAACATCATCTTCTTCATCATCTTCATCAACATTATCTGAAATTTCTTCATCTTCGCTTTCATCAAGCTCGATTGGCTCATCAAGATGTTCATTGAGGAAATCAAACATCTCTTCAGGATCTATTGCCGCAAGAGGGTCTTCGTACTTCTCAGTATCACCTTCAGGTAAAAATTCTGGAATATCTATGTCTTCAATTTCGTCGTAAACTTCTTCCTGCTCACTTTGGCTGTCATTTTCCTCGTCAACAGTATCTGCTTCTTCCAGAACATCTTCAAAGTAATCATCATCAAATACGGGATCTTCAGAAATATCGTCTTCATCATCCTCCATTTCATCATCATTTTCTTCTAACAAGTCTGCATAATCATAATCATCGTCTGAATCAAATTCATCTTCAATAGTATCTAAGTGCTCAATACTGTCATCATGCTCATCAAGTGTCCGTGGGACTTCGGCCTTTCCTTCGCTCGGTAAATCAAAATGATGTTCTTCATCATCAATTACGTCAATAGGGTTTTCGGTATCAGAATCGTCAATATTATTTGGTTTATTCGACTTTTTAGCCTCATTGTTTCCACTTTTCCCATTATTGCTATCGTCGTCAAAGTATTCGTTTTTGTCTTCATCATCTAAGTAATCAAGATCTTCAAGGAAATCGTCATCATTTATGCTTGATTTGTCAGGTTCTGCAACTGGCTTTTCAGTGTTTTTTGGTTCATCGCTAGGAGCGTTAGGTTCTGGAACAGGCTCTTTTTGCGGCATCTGTTCTGGCATTTGAGGGGGGTAGGGGTTTTGTGGCTGCGGTGGATATTGTGGTTGGGGAGGATACTGCGGTTGCGGTGGATATTGAGGCTGTGGAGGATACTGTGGTTGCGGCGGATACTGTGGCTGTTGCTCTTGCGCAGCATTAGATTGCTCTGGCGCAGTATCTTGTTCTGTCATTATCCCCAATGCGGTATCTTCGTCTTCAACTGAATCAAAATCTTCATCTTCAAAGCCTAAGCCGTCTACATTCATGTATTCTTGTTCTTCAACAGGTTCAGATTGGTCAAATTTTTTATCGAAGTTATTGTCAAACATATGAGACTTATCATCGATTCCTGTGTAGTCTTCAGGTTCATCATCTGGAACTAACATTGACAAATCAAATTTATTGGTATCATCTTCATCTTCTTTAATGTCTTCAATTTCATCAAAAACAAGAGGATCATATTCATCATGGGGATCATCACCGAGTGTTGAATTATCTAAATTAAATAGAGCTTCTGTGTCAGGCTCTTCATCTTCAAAGAGTTCGGTTTCATCAACAGTATCAGTAAAGTCTTCATCGTCATCTTCAATATGTTCTTCTACTGGGGTATTCAGATCTGTATCTGGTTCATTTGCATAGTTTTTAATGAGGTCTGCAATTATTTCCATTTCTTTTGAATCGGAACTAAAATGCTCAACAAGTGTTGCTATGTCATCCAAGATACTTGTATTTTTACTAATCTCAAGTGCGTTTTTCCACGCATTAAGAGCATCGGTATAGAGTTTAACATTAAAATAATTTTCTCCAAGGTGGTACCAAGCATGCCAATCATTTTTATTAATGCTTAGATATTCATCCAGAAGTTTTTTTGCTTCGCCGTAGTTTTGCACAAACGAATACTGTTTAGCATTATCAAACAGGTATCTACTTTCGTTTGGATAAAGTTTTTTGATTTTTTTTAAGTATTCTTTTGCTTTGTTATAGTCTTTATTTCTGATAAAGAACTGACTAAACATGCTTAGGGTAGAAAGATCTTCTGAGTTATGTTCTTCTAAATCTTTTATTTTTTCCATGGCTTCATCCATGCGGTTAAGAGCCATCAATGCTTTTGCATATTCAACGGTGATATTTTGGTTATTAGGGTCTAATCGTTCCAGTTGTGAAAAGAGACCAATGGCCTCAGTATATTTTTCCATAACAACATAAATATTAGCCAAATCTAGTTTTGCCACTAAATTATCTGGGTCTATTTTTAATGCTTTTAAATATGCATTTTGTGCATTTTCATAATCTTTATTAGACTCATAAAAGCTACCTAAATTTGTGTGCATTTTTGCATTGTCAGGGTTTAATGAAACAGCGCGTTTTAATACTTTTTGAGCTTCAACATTATCATCTGTTTCTTCTAATAATTCTGCATATACCGACATTGCATCTGGCCAGCCCGGTTTTGCTCTCAAAGCTGCTTCACAATGCTTTTTTGCGAGTGTGTAGTTTTTTTGATCTAAATAGTTTAATGACGCGTTAAAATGTAAAATAGGGTGGTTAGGGTCTACTTGTAAACCTCTCGAAAAAGCATTTTGTGCTTTTTCATAATGTCCACGCATGTTTTCAATTGTGCCGAGGTGGTTGTAAGCTAGTACATCATTAGGATTAATGTCTGTTACATGCATAAAGCAGTCTGCAGCTTCTTCAAGATTACCCTTAAGTTTATAGGTAAAGCCCATGCTGTATTTAATTGCTTCTATATCTGAACCTAGTTTTAATGCTTTTTCTAGCACTTCAATTGAGTCATCGTATTTTCCTATCCGCCTATATATTCCGCCTAGGTTTGTTAGAACTTCAAAGTTTTCAGGAAGCTTCTTTTGTATTGTTAAATAAATCTTTAAAGCTTTATCATCTTTATCTGCACGAACATATACATTCGCAAGTTTTAAGAGTATATCAAGGCTGTCAGGTTCTGTAATAAGCAATCTATTATAGAGCCTAATTGCAAGTGTATAATCTCTTGCTAAAACAGCAGCTTGAGCTCTTTGAAGTGCAAGAGAGCGTCTATCTTCTTTATGTGGAGTAGCTTTGTTTTGTGGTTTCATATTATCTCTGGCCTCCCGTTTGTAAAGGTCTTGCATATACTTCTTGAGATAAAACACCTTCTGTTTTAATAGGTGTGTACGAATATGCCGCTATGGCAAAATAATATGCTTGACCATTTCTAAGTCCTGTTATTCTAAATGAATCTGTGTGTCCCACATCTATAGGTGAGTCTCCTTGAAAAGCTCCTTCTCCCATATATTCGCCAGGTGACTCTCCGTAGTATATTATATAACCATCGGGTGATTGTCCTGCAGAAGGAAGCCATGATAGGTCAACGTAACCATTCCCTGATTCTGCGAAAACTCTTAGAGGTGCCCTTGGGGGTTCTGCTTCATTATATTGCAATCGTACTTCAGTTAGAGTTGGAGTTTTTATTCCTGCACCATCAGTGTATAAGTTTGCTGCAACCTGAAAATATCGTCCTTGTACGTTGCTGATATCCCTGTTTGGTACAACAGGAATCCAAGCGGGGTATGTATCTGTCCATTCATAAAAATTATTCCCTGCGCGTACAAAGTACTGAATATCGGTTTGGCTTGGTATTTCACTAGTACTTTGAATACCAATTATGGTTGATCCAGTGGGAAAGGGGCCAAGTGGATTTGATTCAAAATATGCACCATCAGGACTATATCTATAGTTTGCAAAATCATCTTGAACAACATCTTTTGTTATTGTAAAGTCATCAATTCGCCCAGTATAATTTGAACCAATTGTAATTTCATTTGGTATACCCAAAATTGCGCTATACACATCTATTTCAGACCATCCACTCGCAGTTGCATAGCTCAGTGCTTCAATTTTTCCATTAATTCTATATTCAACAATGCCAGTTTGATCATTATAACTTACTGAATGCTGCGCCCACGTGTCTGGAATTACTAAACTAGTACTTTTTAAGGTTATGTCCTTAAAGTGTGTATAATTTGAAAAAATATTGGTAAAATTCCATTCGAGTCTATTTTGAAAAAACATCGCAGAAATAAGTTGATATACGGGTGTATTATTTACGTTGCGAGAAGAATCCCATAAAAATACCGTTTCGCCATTTTCGACCAATGATGGATTTAGCCAAAATGAAATAGTAAAAGAGCCTGTGAGTCCTTCTTTTCCAAAGATGCTATTACTATTTCCCGATAGTTGTATCCCCTCTGTAGCTCCCTTTCCGAGGCCTGCATAATTACCCATGATAGTTTGAGTTGTTGTGCTTATATTTGACATCAATATTGAATAATTTCCGGAAATATCAACGTAGTTCTCATTTTGCTCAAAGTTTAGCAGTAAATCTGTTTGGCCAGTAAGGGATTCTGAATCTGTAGTGATTTGGATTGCTTGCTTTCCATATCTACCTGAGTCGGTAAGACTAATATTTTTTGCTACAGAAAGCATATTCCAGCCTGCATCTCCACCGAGAATTAACTCTTTTTCATCGGCATGTAGGTTTACAATAGAGAGGAGAAAAAGTATAATAAAAAGACAATGTTTTATCATAAGGTATTTATATAAGCCATGAAAACAGATTATTCTACATACGAAAAGTTACACGAAATTGCATTACAAGCACCAAAATCCAGTGGTGTATACCTTTGGAGCGACAAAGAGGGAGTTATTCTCTATGTCGGTAAAGCAAAAAATCTGAAAAATCGGCTATCCTCCTATTTTTCTGGAAAAAAAGATATAAAGACTCGTACATTAGTTGCAAGAGCTTTCTCAATAGAATACATTACTACCGCAAATGAATACGAAGCACTTATTCTTGAAAATAATCTCATTAAAGAACACAGCCCACGGTATAACATAAATCTTAAGGATGATAAATCTTATCCCGTTGTACGCATTACAAATGAAGATTTTCCGCGCATTATTAAGACGCGTAAAATCATACAAGATGGTTCTGCCTATTTTGGCCCTTTTCCAAATGGCGGCGCATTGAGCATATTTATAGATACATTATACAGTATTTATCCGCTGCGTCAATGCAAAAAAATGCCAAAACGGAAAACACCTTGCATGTATTATCATATAGGTCGATGTGCCGCTCCCTGCTGCGATAAAATCAGCAAAGAAGACTACACTGCGATTATCGGCGAAATTCACTCAATTCTTGA
>CAYJMR010000069.1:0-10119 GCA_964371375.1 uncultured Treponemataceae bacterium | reverse complement strand
TTTATAAGTATTGAATAGTTATAAAAGCTTAATATAATTTCTGGCCCATAGACGATTCGAACGTCCGACCTATTGCTTAGGAGGCAATCGCTCTATCCAACTGAGCTAATGGACCAAAACAGGAATTTCCTGCTTATTTTTTCCAAACAACCAATAAGGCACCAAGTACCAAAAGGTGTGATGAAAAGCTTTTTAAGAAGCGCAAGAAAGTGTTTAAGCTTTCAAAAGCTCCGTCAAGAAGTCCGCCATTACCTAGGATATCAACAAGGACAATAACTACAATCCACACTACAAGAATAATGAGTATGAAAAAGTTTGTTATTTTACCGGTATTGATAAAAAAGTTAAGTAATAAAAAAACTCCTGCTATGAGTTCACATACTCCAAGAACAATAATAAGAATATTAGCGGATTCACCATCAAATAAACTATGAACTGCAGATGCAATTTCATTTCCGGTAAATCCTGCTTGAAGTTGTCCTAAAAGACCTTGTTCAAGCTGAACGGTCAATAATCCTGATACAATTAAAAAAAGGGCTACTGCAAGTTGCAGAACAATTGTACTTACACTTCTTTTCGATACACTCATATTACTACCTCCAAATCTATGACTAATGATATCGCATTTTTTATTAATACACAATAGGGTATACTATTTTAATCTTTGGAGCCTTGTTTTTGTTATTTGCTACTCTTTTTTTGTTTTTCTTGGATAGCTCGAATAATCAAAAGGGCGAGTCCTCCAAAAATCATTATAAGGCAAAATATCTGCCCTGTTGATATATTAAAAAGTGACTGATTAAAATAAATAGGCGAGCCAGGCACAGCAGTGATTCTGTAGCCAATATCTGCATCAGGTTCTCTAAAGTATTCAATTATAAAGCGGAATAAGCCATATCCCATTGTGTATATCGAAGTTAAAAAACCATCAAAGGGGCTTTTTTTTCTTAAAAACCATAGGATTAAAAAAAGTATGATGCCTTCAAAAAGAGCTTCATACAATTGACTAGGGTGGCGAGGAAGATTTACCAAAAGAGTCTCAGCTGTTATTGGGATACCTGCTTCTTCAGCTACCTGACGTACCCATGGTATGGATGCAGAAAATTTAGGGGCGGTTGGAAATACCATTCCCCATGGAACCGTAGTAATTCTTCCATAGAGTTCTGCATTTAAAAAATTTCCTAAACGCCCAAAAGTATAGCCTAATGGAATTGCAACTCCCATAGCGTCTATCCATTTGAGCATGGGGCGTTTTTTTACTAGGCACCATACAACCATCCCAATAAAACCACCTACAAAACCACCATGATATGACATTCCTGAAAAGCCTGTAAAAACTCCTGCCTCATTAAATGGCCAAAAAATTAGCCAAGGTTTTTGCCAGTATATTCCTGTGGGATCATATACTAGTGTTCCAAAAATACGTGCTCCAAGGAGAAGGCCTACTATTCCGTATGAAAAAAAGCTAAAAACATCATCATCAGTTGTTGTCATATTTGAGCTATTGAGTCTGCCTTCTTTTGTTAGTTTTCGGAATACTAAAATAGCTGTACCAAATGCAAAAATATACATAAGACCATACCATCGTATGAGACCAAGAAATGGAACTCCTGGAAAAATTTCAGGAGTAATCCATGAGGGATAATTAAGTGATAAAATCATAATGTAAATCCTTGTGAATGCGCCTTGAGAATCTTTGATTTTAAGAGATTATTTGCATTTCTAAGTTGTGTAATTTCATATTGTTGGGACTTTATGGTGTCAGCAAGGTCTGCTGTTGTAAGTGCCCCAGAGCCAATAAGGTCTTCAATATATGACATTTTTGATTCATAATCTTCTTCTGCTTCGCTTTCCATTGTTGCAAAACCGTCGAGTAGCCTTTCGTTGTTTGAAAATGCTGAAGATTTTGATTGAATAACCTTGTCTGCGATTCTAAAAACTGATTGAGATAGAATTGATTGAGGTTTATACATTGTAATTGGTATTTTAGAAGAAAGTGCCACATCTTGCATAGGGTCTCTAAAAATAATACCAAGATATTCAATATCAAGCCCTAGGTAATCTAAACAGGACTTTCTTATTTTTAAGGCTCTATCGGCTGTCTTTGGATCTTCAATCATATTCATAATGAGCCTTGGTTTAAATTGTTTAAGATGGCGCATAAATACTTGAGTGTTTTCAGGATCTACCTTTGATAGTTCTTCTATTAGCTTTGAAATATATAATTGTTGTAACTCTTTTGGGCGTGATTTCATTTGTTCGAGGTATTTGTATGCAGGAGATTTCTTTGGAAAAGAATTATACATTAATCTAAACACGGCATTCTTTAAAAATAAGTAGGCATTGAGAGTTGCCGTAACTGTAGGGGCTGTTACTAGAATCCCTTGAGGCGATAATAAAAATAAATCCAGTATTGAAAGGTGTGTACCTGCTCCTAAATCAAGAATTAAATAGTCTGCATCTATGCTTTGTAAATGTTTAATTAATGACCTTTTTTTTGAATATGGAATGGCGGTAAGTCCCGGTATTTCAGAGTCGCCTGCAATAAAACGGACATTTTTATAACCTGAGGGAATTATAATATCATTAAACTGAGATGCGCCTGATAAAAATGTTCCCAAGGCTACTTTTGGTATTTGAATCCCAAAAGCTAAGTGTAAGTTTGATGCTCCTATATCGAGATCTGCTACTACAACATTTTTCCCAGCTTTACCTAGTGCTACTGCTATGTTAGCTGCGACGAGACTTTTACCAACTCCACCCTTTCCGCTTGCGATAGGAATTATTTGCATATTATTCTATAAATCCTTTCTCATTATTTCTTTGTTTTAAATAAACTGTTATACAAAGTATAACATCTATTATAAAAAAAATCACCATCAAAGGTGTCATTTCTATAAAATAACCCTCATCCAGTAAAATATTATTGCTTAAATTTTCTACATAGTTAACAGCATAGGCTGCTAATCCTGTCATGGATCCAACTTTTTGCAGTATAAACATAAACATACATATTTTCTGTGCTAAGGAAATGCTTTCACTATCTTCACTGTATTCAGCAAGTCTGCTCAAAATATATATGAGCATAAAAGGTATGCCTAGTAGGGGGGCTGCAATATACCATCCAAAGTCGTTTACTTGCTTAGTATTTAGAGAAACTAAAAACATCAATCTTCCGAGTTCGTAAATTGCTAAAAAGTGAAAATATGTTTTTTTCATCTACTATTAAGTATATACTATAACGATGATGCCCGCAAGCGATTTTTAAAATAAAAAGACCTACTTTTGAAAAAGTAGGTCAATAAAATATGCTATGTATACTTATTTGTAAAGAATATTAGAATAGATATTTTCATATAATTCTTGTTTGCCTGATTCTACTTTTAAGTCTTTGTATTCAGGGGCTGCCTTTGCAAGGTCTTCTAAAGACATTTCTTTTTTAGCAAATTTTGCACCGTTTCCGCTTTCAAATGAAGCGTATCGGTCTTTGCGCATTTTTGCTAATCGTCCGTCTTCTCTCATTGCTACAGCTTTTTCTAATCCAAGTGCAAATGCATCCATACCACCGATGTGAGCAATGAATAAATCATCTTTGTCGGTTGAGTTTCTTCTGATTTTTGAGTCGAAGTTTAATCCACCTGTTTTAAATCCGCCCATTTCTAGAATTGCATCCATTGCAAGTGTTGTTTGTGCAACATCGTTAGGGAATTGGTCTGTGTCCCAACCGTTAATAAAGTCACCACGGTTAGCGTCAACTGAGCCAAGCATTCCATGTTCTACACAGATGTTTAATTCATGATAGAAGTCATGTCCTGCAAGTTCTGCATGATTAGCTTCAATGTTAAGTTTGAAGTCTTTGTCTAAGCCGTAGTAGCGCAAGAATCCCATTACAGTTTCTGCATCAAAGTCATATTGGTGCTTTGATGGTTCCATTGGTTTTGGTTCAATGTAGAAACAGCCTTTGAATCCATTTTTTCGAGCATAGTCACGTGCCATTGTTAAGAATGTTGCCATGTGTTCTTGCTCTTTTTTCATTTGGGTATTTAATAGACTCATGTAGCCTTCACGTCCACCCCAGAATGTGTATCCTTCTGCGCCTAATTTAATTGCTGCATCGATACATGTTTTTACTTGAAAACCTGCATGTGCTACAACATCAAACTGTGGATTTGTAGCAGCTCCATTCATGTAGCGAGGGTTTGAGAATGCATTTGCGGTTGCCCAAAGAAGTTTTACGCCAGTAGCATCTTGTCGTTCTTTTAACAAGTCTGTGATTTTTATAAGATTTTGCTCACTTTCGGCGAGGGTTTCACCTTCGGGGCAAATGTCTCTGTCGTGCCAACAGTAGTAAGGTGCACCAATTTTTGTAATAAACTCAAATGCTGCGTCTGCTTTATTTGCTGCATTTGTCATGCCATCATTTGTTGAGTTCCATGGAAATTCAATTGTTCCTGAACCAAATGGATCTGCACCGTCTGCACAAAATGAGTGCCAATAGGCAATACCGAATCGTAAGTGGTCTTTCATTGTTTTTCCGGCAATAACCTTGTTTTCATCATAATACTTAAATGCTAATGGATTTTTTGAATCCGGACCTTCATAGCCTATTTTCCCAATTCCAGGGAAATATTCTTTTGAACCTTTAAAAAATGACATAATTTCTCCTATAAAAAGTTAATTTTTAAAACATCAGTTTTAGAAATTAACTTTCTTCAAGCCGCTTGCAAAGCGGCAAAATATACTCAATTTGCAACGCAAATTGTAAAATAAAGGACGAGATGCTATTTGCATCGAAGCCTTTATTAAGTCTCCTTGTAATGAATAATTAACTAGTAATTATTTATATAAAGGCATAACTGCTTCTAACTGTGTTATATATGCCTTATATGCTTCATTATATTTTGCTACATTTTCTGCAATTGGTAGTACGCCAGATTCCTCTTGAAGCGTAATGTGTTCTTGGCAAAGTTTTCCCATGTCACTTGGCTTTTCATTGTCCTTGTTTTGCAAGCACCATAGAGCTTGAATTGCAGAGCCAAGCGCGGCCGCTTCATCCAAAACAGGAATTTTTACCGGAACATTTAATACGTCGGCTACAATTTGTCTCCAAAGAGCACTCTTTGCGCCTCCACCAATAAGTCGAATCTCTTTTGGCGAAAATCCGAGATTTTGGAAGGAATCTAAACCTCCACGCATAGCAAATATTGCACTTTCCATCGCTGCTCTACAAATATTTTCTCTTGATGCATTTGCGGCTGTTAAGCCAGTAATGCTTGCCCTACCATTGGGAAGATTAGGTGTTCTTTCTCCGTTAAAGAATGGAAGAACGGTTACTCCTTCTGATCCACAAGGTGACTTTTCTGCTAATGAATCAAATTCTTTAACACTTACTTGAAATAGGTCTCTTATTTGTTCTTGAGCAACAGTACAGTTCATTGTACAAAGTAGAGGAAGCCAACCCCCTGTCGATGAGCAAAAGCCAGATAACCCATTTTTTGGATCTGCAATTGGTTTATCAGAATAACCATATAGTGTTCCCGATGTACCGAGGCTCATTGTTAAAAATCCATCTGTTACTGTTCCTGTTCCAATTGCTCCCATCATGTTATCTCCACCACCAGACGAAACAGGAATTCCTTCTGGAAGGCCATAGAGATTGCTTGCCTTTTTTGATACTGTTCCGCAAGGTTTATGAGCTTCAATAAGCTTTGGAAGTTTGTTATATAGATTTGAATCTATTAAATCACAGGCTTTTTTTGACCATGTTCTTGTTGTTGGATTTAATAAAGCTGTTCCAGAGGCATCGCCATATTCCATACAATAACTGTCAGTTAGTACAAAGTTGATATAATCGTGTGGAAGTAAAATGTAGTGGAGTTTATCCCATGCTTCTTTTTTGTTGTTTTTTAGCCACATAATTTTTGGTGCAGTAAAGCCAGGGAGCATTAGGTTTCCAACTTCGTTAATTACTGCGTCATCTGAGCCGAACGCTGCAGTTAAGTCTGTACATTCTTTAGCTGTTGAAGTGTCATTCCATAGTTTTATATTGTAGAGGCTTTTACCCTCTTTATCGAGAGGAACAAAACCATGCTGCTGACCTGAAACACCGACGGCTTCCACTTTTTGAAGTATATCTTTAGGTAATTCTAAAAAGCATTTAGACATAGCCTCATCGTACCATTCTGTTTTTTGTTCACGTGTTCCGTCATTTTCCGATAAAAGCTCCAAACTTTGTGATGCTTGGTGAATAATGAGCTTTCTTTCATAATCGTATAATACTACTTTTAGGCTTTGGGTGCCTAAATCAATTCCTGCTACTATCTTCATAGGCTAGAGTATCTAATATTTTTTATACAAATTCCATGTTTATTATTGATTTTCTATATCCAAAATTGATATTTTATGATATGCTTTCAAAATGAAAATATTGGATACTGTTTTTGTACAAAGACTAGTTGCTGGTGAAAAACTCACATGGCATGGACGATATCATTCTCACGGAGAAAATGAATATGAAATTCATTACTTTGTAGAGGGAGAAGGTAGCTTTTTGTCAAATAAAACACGCTACACAATAGATAAAGGGAGTCTTTTTTTATCTGCTCCACACGAATTCCATTCAATTGTGCCGCAACGTGTTACAAAGCCATTAACATATTATGCGGTGTTGTTTACTGTTGATGAAGAAGCCGACAGCGATGTATATCAATTATTGACAAGCGCTTTAGCATCATCGAAGACTTGCCTCCATTCAAAGGCTGTAAATAGATTTTCTTTTGATGAGGTACTGAATCTTTGTGTTACACCGGGTTCTTACGAATCGATAGCTGCAAGTTTTTTATTTGCAAGTTATTTGTATCGTTGGTATGCAGGTTTTGCGGGTGATGATAATGAGAACC
The DNA here is from genome assembly GCA_964371375.1 of uncultured Treponemataceae bacterium. Taxonomy (GTDB): domain Bacteria; phylum Spirochaetota; class Spirochaetia; order Treponematales; family Treponemataceae; genus CAYJFX01. Next base: position 3,220 of record CAYJMR010000069.1, on the reverse strand, counting down.
AAGCTGCCTTAACGGAAAAAACATTTGATGGGAATAAATCTGCAAAGGCCTATGTGACTAAGGCAATTAAACTCATGAAAGGCAATATAGAAGATCCGATGTTAGTTGAAGACATCGCGTGGAAGTTGGGGCTTTCTGCTGAGCATTTTATACGTATCTTTAAAAATGAAATGGATATAACGCCTCATCAATATAATGTTCGTCTCCGAGTTCAAGATGCAGCAACTAGGCTAATCAGTACCGATAAGCACATAGGTAAAATATCGGATGAGCTTTCTTTTGAAAACCAATTTCATTTTTCGCGCGTGTTTAAAAAGTGTACAGGGTTTTCACCGAGTGAGTATAGGAAACATTACGGGCAGGAAGTTGTGTAGTGCAATCCCCTAATATATCTTGCTTCCCAATAAACTCGCAATTAACTGTACTGCCATCTTTGCAGTTTGGTTTCTAATATCCAAAACAGGGTTCACCTCTACAAAGTCTGCCGATTTTACTAAGCCTGTGCCGCTGAATTCCTCTGTCAGTAAAAGCACTTCTCTATAGCTTAAACCACCTGGAACTTCTATTCCAACCCCTGGTGCAAAGCTTGGGTCCATTACATCCATATCAAAACTAAAGTGAATTGCATCTACCTTTTGGTCAATAAAAAATTGCTTTGCTTTTTCTATAACATGATGGAAGCCCATTCTGTCTATGTCACGTATGGTAAACATTGTTACACCTGCTTCTTTCATAAGGGGCCCTTCTTTTGGGTCTATGTCTCTACAGCCAATATAACAAACATTTTTTGGATTTATTTTTTTACCTCTGTAGTGAAGATTTGCTAGTTTTTTGTGTCCATACCCGCATGAAGCTGCTACGGGCATTCCGTGTATATTGCCCGAGGTTGATGTTTCTGGTGTGTTAAAATCGCCATGTGCATCTACATACAAAAGACCAATGTTTTTATTCGTTTTTTTTGCACTTGCTGCGATTCCAGCAATTGAGCCAAGTGTTATTGAATGGTCCCCACCTAAGATGAGTGGAAACTCGCCTTTGTCAGCTGCCTTTTCTACTTCTACGGCTAGTTGTTCGCAAGCTTTTATGATAGGTTTTAAAAATTTTACGCTTGTGTCGCCCACATCTTGATATTCTTGAGGGTCAAAGTTTATGGGAGAAATATAGTTTTCGATAGAATGGTTTAGGCTTAGAAGAGTTTGCTTTAGTCCTGCAAGGCGAATTGCAGAAGGCCCCATGTCTGAACCATGTCGACTTGCACCAAAATCTAACGGCATTTCAAAAATATGAATTTTCATATGTTTTTCTCCTGAAACGAAAAAACACTACCACTGAAATTATTACAGCTAGTAGTGTTCTCTAAAAAGGTTTTTTTATTTTTAGGCGCCAATCAGAATCGAACTGATGCATAACGGTTTTGCAGACCGCTCCCTTACCGCTTGGGTATGGCGCCAAATGTTTTTATAGTATAGCAAAAACAACGCTCTTTGTCTAGTGGACGGACTGTTGTTTTTTTATTGTTCTCAATACAAACATCTTTGGTAAAATTTTTGTAAGTGCTATCGAAATCCTGAGCATGAGGGGCACTCCTGAAATAACATTTAGTTTTCCTTTTAGCATTGCCTCATACCCATCTTTTGCAACTATGTCCGGAGAAACAGTTTTCTTAAATAGTTTTGTATTTGACATTCCCGATGTTGCCCCAAATTTACTTTCGGTTGCACCAGGCAACAGAGCCGTTACTGTTATTGGTGTATGTTCAACTTCACACGCGATTGCATTTGAAAATGATGTTACATATGCCTTTGTTGCATAATATACCGCTTGTAAGGGCCCTGGCATAAATGAGGCTGTTGAAGATGTTTGCAATATTTTGCCATATCCTCGTTTTATAAAATCAGGAAGGAATAATCTAGTGAGTTCTGTAAGTGTTGTTATGTTTACCTGAATCATTGCAAGTTCTTTTTCAATAGCCCTTTCGTAGAAGTATCCTTGCCCGCCAAAACCTGCATTATTCATAAGATAGGTGATTTCTATGTTTTGTCGTTGTATTTCATCATACAATTCTTTAGGTGAAGCCGCTAGGCTAAGATCCTTTGCAATACACATAACTATTGTTCCATATTTTTTTTCTATTTCTTTTTTTACTATATGCAAGTCATCTAATTTTCTTGAAACAATGATGGAATCTCCACCCTTACTTGCATGATACATTGCTAACGACTTTCCAATACCGCTTGAAGCGCCAGTAATTAATGCCACATTATTCATAGTACTACCTCTTATATATATGATACCATGAGAATGAGTGTACGTAAAGAGAAAGTTTAGGTATGAAAAGGGAGAATAAAATATTTCTTGCTACTGGACTTTTCATATTTTTGTAGTTATAATATAATTAAAGGGCTATGGTGTGAAAAAAATATTTTGGCAAATGCTTGCAATTATTATATTTTTAGTTTGGACGGTTGTTTTTGTTGCTAATAACTATATAGATGTACTTGAGGCTAAGTCTCTGCAAGAGAGACTTAGCGATAATATCTTATTTGCCATTCCGTATATATTTTTTGGTTTACTCATTTTTTTTCCTACAAAGTATGGGTTGTATGCTATAGTTTGTTGCTACTTAGGGCTTATTGGTATTTTTCTTGGCGGTTCAATTGGTGCGTTAATGATGTATTGTCTTGGGTGTGGCTTTGTGTTTAGGATGGGGCTTCTTTTTAAGAACAAGTTCGTCACAGTAATACTGTGTGTTATTCCGATTGTTGGTTTAGTAATGCAATACCGTTTTGGGGTAGTTGCTCTTGTGGCTTCTTTATTAGATGTGTTGTTTGTGGGTGCTTTTATGCTATTGAGCTATGCCATACTTAAAGAAACAGTGATGCAAAGCAGTAATTCATTTGCAAAAAAATCAAACCAAGAAAAAAGAGATCTATCAGTGCTTACCGCCGAAGAACTTACTATAGTGTTTGCTGTGCTAGAGAATAAAACTTTTTCTGCAATTGGACGAGATATACATAAAAGTGAAAGTGCAATAAAACAATATATGGTAAGTATATATAAAAAGCTCGCTATTGAAAGTAAAAAAGAATTGTTAGAGCTTCAAAAAAATGATTTACTCATATTTCCAAAATAACCAGTTATAACCAGTTATAACTGGTTGTTTTTGTCTAAATTTCATCGACATTTTTTTTTATTTCATTTAAAATTACTTGATTATTCT
>CAYJMR010000068.1:0-10146 GCA_964371375.1 uncultured Treponemataceae bacterium | reverse complement strand
CAATTGCTTTGTGTGCTTGTACAATAGGGTAGAGAGGTGCCACTCCAATACCGCCACCAACACAAACCACGGTTCCTTTATTTTCAATGTGAGTAGGTTTGCCTAGAGGGCCTAAAATAGCTCCAATTTTATCACCTACTTTTAAATATGAAAGTTTAAGTGTTGTTGCTCCAACAGCTTGAAAAACAAGGGCTATCCACCCCTCTTCAGCATTTGCATCTGCAATTGTTAGAGGTACCCGTTCTGCAAAATCGGTATCTAATTGAACCAATACAAATTGACCAGCTTTTCTGTTTTTTGCAATATCGGCTGCTTCAACTTTGTAATAAAAAACATCACTTGATAATTGTCTTTTTTCGATTATTTTATACATATTTTTTCCTTATCGCGCTAGAATATAGCATATTTATTCAAAAAAGTATAGAGGTTTGAATAAAAATTTCTATATAAATCTAAACTTAATGCCTTAACTATTAGGGTAGAGACCTTGCGGTAATCACATATTTAGTGTATAATTATACAAGGAGTGATGTGCATTAATGCAAATACTCTGATATCTATTATTAGAGGACATGAAATGTCAGAGAATGAAGTAAAAAAAGTAAAGTATTCAATAACATTAAAACTTATTGTGATTATTTCAGTATTAGTTGTGCTTTCGCTAGGGACAATTACTGCACTTGTTGCCTATATTGTACGTGAAGATGTTCAACTAACTGCAGAACAGGGAAATTATACAATAAATGAGCACGTTTCAAATGCGGCAGAAACAGAGCTATTGTCGATGAGGGCAAATGCCTTTTTGCTTATGAATACCCTTTCCATAATGGGCTCACAAAGTATTTTAGCAGATCAATATGCCGATTTATTTTTTGAGAGAAACCAAGCTATAGCTTCTGTTATGCTTGTAGCACCACCTTCTTCGGCACAGATTTCTAATGATATTTCTATTGAGTTTATTAATAATAGGTTTTTTGTTTCCAATGAACTTGATAGAACTCTATTGTATACATTTTTGAATTCTGTTTCAGAGTCAATAACGCGTTCTGCCTATGGTGAAATTATTGCGGTTAATGCGAGTGCTAGTTTTGGTGTTCCCACAATTGCGCTTATGTACCCTTGGCAAGAATCCGCTCAAGCAGAATCACTAATAATTTTGTTTTCAAGTGAATCTTTAAGTGAAAACTTTGGAAGTGGAACTACAAATACTACCTTTATGGTTAATGACACTAATGACCTTCTAATACATCCCGATTTTGAATTAATGAAAACAGGCGGGAATATGTCAAATTTAACCTTGGTTGAACAAATGAGACAAAACAACGATGAAAGTAGACAGCTTGTGTATAACGATGAAGAAGGGGTCGAATTTTTTGGTGCCTACACAAAAATAAGCGTAGGTGATGTTGCTGTAATTACAACAATTCCATCCAGCTTAGTATTTGAAGCGGTAAACAGTACTGTGTATCAAAACATTTTTTTAGCGTTAGCTGTTTTATCATTGGCAATTTTATTCATTTGGTTTTTTTCTCGTTCAATTAGTAAGCCGCTCAAAATATTGGCAAGTGCATCAGAACAGATTATGAAAGGAGATTTTATATTAAATCTTAAGCCTAGAACCCATGACGAGGTCGGTTTGCTTACCTCTTTGTTTACAAGAATGGGGGCGGCTCTTGAAACCTTTGGACGCTTTGTAAATAAGGAAATTGCTCTCAAAGCCATGGCAGGGGAACTTGAGCTTGGTGGAGAAACAAAAAATGCAACGATCTTCTTTTCTGATATTCGCTCTTTTACAGCAATTTCTGAAAAACTCGAACCGCATGAAGTTATTGAATTCTTAAATGAATACATGACTCGAATGGTTGCATGTGTTAAAGAAACTAACGGAACGGTTGATAAGTTTATAGGTGATGCGGTTATGGCCGTTTGGGGTGCCTCTACAAGTGAAGGAAGTGCAGAGCTAGATGCTCTAAATGGAATCAGGGCTTCATTAATGATGAGAGAATCTCTGAGAGAATATAACATTGGGCGTGGCGGAGATAAAAAACCCATTATTAAAATAGGTTGTGGTCTAAATACAGGTCCTGTTGTTGCAGGGCAAATGGGGTCTTTAGAACGGATGGAATATACCGTTATCGGAGATGCAGTAAACTTCGCATCTCGTACCGAAACACTAACAAAACCATTTGGTGCAGATATTCTTATTACTGAAGATACTTACGCTCTTGTTAAAGAGCATGTCATTGTAGAAAGAATGCCATCGGTTAAGGTTAAGGGTAAGGAAAAGCCCGTTTGTATTTATGCAGTTGTTAATATGCCAAATGTAACAGACATAAAAGGCGCCGGAAGAGAAGGCCCTAAAACAATGGCAGAGCTTAGAAACCTTTTAGGCATTCCTGCTCCTGATTTCGGCAAGGTTGATGCCGATGCAGAAGAGAAAAAATATAAAATTGGTGAACAATAAAGAGGAAGGGTACTGTGTATATAGAAAAACGATTTACCCTTTATGATCTTCTCGTAACTATTGTTTGTCTCATTGGGTTTTATTTTAGTTTACAACTTTTTAATGGGGTGTTAAATCAATCACTCGATAAGATTAATGAAACACCTATAGGAACAATTACATTTAAATATAAGTCTGCTCAAAGAAAGTTAATAGATAGGGTTTTATGGGATAGGGTAAAGCAAAATTCACCTGTGTATAATGGCGACATTATAAGAACTGCAGAACTTTCAGAAGCAACTGTCACTTTTATTGATGGAAATGTTATTGATTTATATGAACAAACTCTTGCTCAAGTGTTTTTAGACTTGGAATTGGGAGCTGCCATTGATTTTTCAGGTGGTGGAGTTTCTCTTAATACGAGTGCTTCTACAACTGGTATGACATTAACATCGGGAAGTGCAAACATTCAAGTAGCTGCTGGTGGTGTTATGAATGCCGCTTCTCCCTTAGGTGAGGGCGATACAGTTTCAAACCAACTATCATTGCAAATGACATCGGGACAAGCACAGCTCCTCTCTGGTGAAGGTGGACAAGCAGTTTCACTATCTGAAGGATCTGGTTTAATTTTTGATGAAGCTACTAATAGTTTTATACCGCCAAGTATTAAAGTTGTTTCTCCTGCTGCGACAAATATAAAATATCTTACACAAACACAAAGTGTTACAATTCCGTTTTCATGGGAAAAAGAAAACATTGATTCAACTGAATTTATTATTTTAGAAACTGCTCAAGATAAGAACTTTGAAACCTTAGTGGATCAAATTAGTTTTACAAATGTTAGTTCAATATCTCTTGATCTCACAGAGGGAACATGGTACTGGAGAGTCTATACACAGTCACTTTCGTCTATAACTACCGGAAGAATTCAAGTGTCTTCAGCTACAGTTCCTGCTAATAATGTTCCTGCTAATGGAACTGAATATACGTATAGAACAAAAGCGCCACAGGTACGCTTTATGTGGGCAGATGATGAATATGCACGCGCTTGGCTTTTTGAAGTTGCAGATAATGAACAAATGGCGAACCCGCTAATCTCTCAAAATACGACTCAACCGTCTTCTATTGTAAATACTTTAGTAAATGGAAGATATTATTGGAGCGTAACCCCCTTGTATCCTGTGAGTTTTTTAGGACAAGATAGCTTTGCTACTGCTTCTTCACCAGTGAGTTACTTTGATATTACTGAACAAGGAGAACTATCTCAAGCTGAATTAGTTTTACCACTAGATGGTGGCTTTATTGATGCAAGTAACCCTACTGCAGGGTATCACTTTACATGGAAGTATGATTATGAAGCTACTGATTACAGTATTGTGATAAGTCAAAACGAAAATCTTTCAAACCCAGTTGTTCAAGAAACAGTTAATGAAAATTATTATGTCTTATACCCTGATGTTGCAACTCTTAGTGAGGGCACATGGTACTGGGCAGTTACAAAAAATGATTCTGATGGCTTTACATCTCCTCAAAGTGAAATACGATCTGTGTTTTCCGTTGAAGGTCGAGTTGAACAACGGACATTGTTCCCACCTGATGACTATATTGTTGCAGAAAACCTTGTTGTTGATACAAGCTTTACATGGAAAACAAACCTTCCATTTAACATGAAGTTTCAGATTACACAAGATGAAAGCTTTGAGACTCTTTATACTGAAAGAATTGTAAATACTACATCGCTTTCAGGGCTTAATCTTCCTACGGGTACATGGTATTGGCGTATAGTTGCGGATACTTCAGGATCAAATTCTAATATTGAATATGAAACAGATGCAAAAACGCTTCTTGTTGAGCCGTATCTAGAAAAAGTTGTTGTGAGTGATTTAAGTGTTGATACAAATGTTGTGGTAAGGCCTTCTATTGCTATGGAATTTTCTTGGGAAGAATCTGAAGAAGCAGATTATTATCAAGTACAACTCTTTATGACTGATGACAGAAGTAATCCTGTGTATGAAAACCTTATTGTTGAAGACACAAGTATCAGTATAGATATGGACGACTTTGAGGAAGGTGAATATGTACTAGCCTTGCGTGCAATGGCTATTGAAACAGATACATCATCAAGACAAACAGGTCTTTTAAGTGAGCAAACATTTGATATGAAAAAACTTGCTCCTATTAACTTAATTAGCCCTAGAGAGAATTTTACAATGGATGGGGTTGATGCACTTTTAAATCCACCTCAATTAGAGTGGAGCAGCGTCGAAGCTCCTACTAATTCTCGTCTTATTTTATCTAACTCAAATTATGGTCTAAGCTTGCAGTCACGTTTAGCTGGTGTGGAGATGCGAGAAAGTGATATGTATATAAGTTTAGATACACCCGAAGAAGTATATCAGCTTCCATCACTTCCTTCTGGGATATGGTACTGGACTGTAATTGCAGAAACAGAAGAAGGATTTGATATATCTCCTATTGAGCCTGCACGCTTTGTTGTTAGACCTATTGAGCCTTTTGAAGTTCCAAGTGGTTTAGCACCAAGGTCTCCTTTAACTATAAACATGAGTTATTTACGTTCACAGCGTTATGTAGATATCTTGTGGAATGAAGTTACAGAAGCAGATGGCTACATTTTTGCTATTGTTAACAGTGAAGATACTATTGTGTTTGAAGAAACTATAGATGACGCAACAACATATAGATTTGTAGACTTTGCATCATTAGGTAGGGGTACCTATACTTGGACTTTAGAAGCAATTCAAAGACTTCCTAATGGCGCAATTGTAAGACGTGGAAAAAAGGAAGAAAGAGAGTTTGTTATTGACTTGCCGATTGTAAATGCACCAAGAGAACAAACAACCGGAGAGTTATATGGATTATAAAATACGTACTATTTTTATATTGATTGCTATGTGCTTGTTTATCTCCACAGCATCACTTACCGCGCAAGATTTTGTACCAACAAATAATGTGTTACCTGAGCTTCCCGAAAATGCAATTGAATTGGATAACGGAACTGTAATGCTAGAAGACGGTACAATTGTATATCGGGATACCTTGCTTCCTTTAGAAGAAAAGGACTATGCAATTCAAGAAACAGATGAAGGTGTTATTTTTATTCAAACACTATCGTGGCCAGCATCTGAAAACGCGCTTCGTTATGAGGTTGTAATTGAAAAGCAAGAAGATGATGGTACTTGGGTTTCGGAAAGCACCTATGAAACACCTGAAGGTATTTCGGAAGTTGAAGTTTCTCTTTTTGCTGGAAGCTATCGTTATAAGGTATTTGTTTACAATTTTTTAGATCTGCTCGAAGCGGAATCCGATTGGTTTGAATTTGATGTTTTTAAGGCAATTCAACCACACATAGCTGATTTAACCCCAGGACTAATTTATCTCGATGAAGTGCAAACAGGTATATTTAATTTTAATGGTACAGATGCATTTGAAAATACATTGTTTTATTTAGAACTACCAAATGAGCCTTCGAGAACAGTTTTTGGAGAAGTTATAGAACAAGATGATGATAACTACCGTGTACAATTTGACATGAGACGTATCGATGTAGGGGAATATAGTTTTAATGCAGAGAACCCGGGAGGCTTAAAATCTGTTATAGAACCTTTTAGCGTTAGATTTTTAAAACCATACGATCTAGATGTTACATTCGGATACAATGTGCTTTATACCTTTTCAGGCGATATACCGTTATATTTTGGAGAAGAGTTTTATCCTTTTGGATTACACGCAAAGGTAACCTATATTCCTCTAAAGCGTAATTGGGGTCAAATTGGTGCAGAGTTTAGTGCCCATTGGTTCTTTATGACAAATAGTTTTGATGTTTACGATGTTTCTTCTCATGTACTTCCTACTACTTTAAACTTTGTATATCAATTACCAATAATAAAGAAGCGTCTTATTTTAGATACGCACGTTGGTGTGGGGGCAACTTTTTTACTAAACACAAAATTCACCTTTAATAGTGGAGTAGAGTCTCCATCAGAATATACTTTAGGATTGGCTGCGAGCGGAGGACTTGCTATACAGTACTATATTTTAAATCGGCTTTATATTGAACTTGGTACAGATTACATTGCAACATTTTATGAGGGAACATTCTTTCACTTTGTAGCGCCTTCTATAAGTGTAGGTTGGCAATTCTAAATAATGTAGGGAATGTTCTGGGCAAGGTGGTGGCGTATACAATAATGTAGTCATATTCACTATCCAAGTAAAGGATCTGTTCCACCACAGTATGCTCAGATTTATCCTAATTAATGAGACTATAGCCCTTTGAAAAATATACCAAGTAGTATTATCAAATTTCAAAATCTCACTTGCGCTATTAATAATTATTAACTATTAACTATCCCTTACCTTGACACTCTTACGCTGTCATGATAAAATAACTGCGATACTTTAGTGCTTATATAGAGGATTTTAGCACAAAGAAATAATATTTTATAAGGTTGATGAAAATGAGTAAAAAAAGTAACGATAAAGTTAAACAAGAAACACCAAAGACAAAACGAAATCCAATCATTTTTGCACTTTCAGTTTTGCTTCTTGCAGTTATAGCAGTTGCATTTGTGTTTTCTCCAGGATTGATTTCTTCAAATAGTACACTTCCTGATTTAGGATCCTATGATGGAAAAGCAATAAAGTATGACGAAGAGTTTGTAAATTTAACTGAATATTTTTCACAACAATTACAAGCACAAGGCACTCAAGGGGATACTACCTTTTCTGCAATGACTCAAGCATTTAATTATTCTGTATTAACACTTGCCTTTATTGACGAAGTGGAAAAATCAGGCTATGTGCTACCAACTTCTGTTGTTAATAGAGAAATGCTTCAGTACTTTTCAGACGAAAATGGCGTGTATTCTGAAAGAGTTTTTCAAGAAACTTCAGATGGTATAAAAATGCAAATAAGAGATGCATCAGAACAAGGTTTAAAACGAAATTTATATTTTACTGATGTGTCAGGACTAAAAATATCTTCAAATGAAATTGACTTTATAAAAGAAATGAATAATACACAACGTTCTTTTAATATGGTTAGCTTTAACACTGATGATTATCCTCAAGAAGAGGTAGTAGCATTTGGTGTAAATAATGCAGAAACATTTACTCGTTATGCTATGAGTGTGCTTACTGTTAATGATGAAAGTACAGCAAAAACAGTATTAAGCAGAATAGCTAACAATGAGCTCACCTTTGCAGATGCACTTAGCGAATATTCTACCAATCAATACTCAAATGATCTTGGTGAATTAAGTGATAATCTACACTATCAATTAAAAGACATTGTAAACGGTGAAGAAGCATTTAATACCCTTACTTCACTTGCAAGCGGAGAATTAAGTGATGTTATTCAAACTACAACAGGCTATTCAATATTTTCTATAACTGCTCCTTCTACTTTAGCAACATTTCCTAATGAGGAACTCACAAATGAAGTGTATACATATTTAACTATCTATGAAGCAGGAATCATTGAAGATTACTTCATTAACCTTGCCAAAGATTTTGCAAGTGAGTCAATTACGAATGGTTATAATTCTGCAGTTTCTTCATTTGGACTTACAAATGTTTCACTAGATGCATTCCCTGTAAACTATGCAGGAAGCCCATTGTTAGATACACTTCCTGTTGAATCTTCTGCATCGCTTTCACAAGCAGTATCAAATGAGCAATTTTTTCAAACAGCATTTTCTTTACAAGAAGGTGAAATATCAGATCCAATTGTTCTTGGAAAGGATATCGTTGTTCTTTCACTTGTAGAAGAGGTTGTACTAGATGATGAAGACAATCAAACACTAAACTTTATGTATCCTTATTACGTAACAAATCAATTTGATACAAGCGATATTTCTTCATACTTTATGGGAAATGAAAAAGTAGAAAATAATCTATTTTCAGTTTTACTTGAATACTTTCTATAAGATATAATATGAGGTTTTTGTGACCAATACACATGAAACACCCTGCTTGGTAGATACCGCTCGGGGTGTTTCTGTTTTATACAATAATCGACACTTATTTTCACGCTTTGATCCACAAAAGGCTTTTTTATCAATTCTTAACAACACAACAATTCTTGATGAAAGCCTTATTCTTTGCATTTCTCCAGTATTAGATTTCCCTGTTAATAGTATTCTTAACAAGTTACAAAATGAAAATTTAAAAAAATGCTTTGTGCTTGCAATAGAAAAGGATACATTACTCTACGATTTCTTTCACTCACAGATAAAAGATTCCTTAAAAAATGAAAATTTTGCAAGCCTTTATATACAAAATGAAAATGAAATATCCCTTTTGCTAGAAGGTATTAAAACGAAATCAATCTTACAGGGAAAGGATTTGCCCAAAGTATCGAACTTTCGCCGTGTTATTGTTTTTGAGGCATCAAGTGAAGTAAACCAGAATAAAGAATATTATGCCAATGTTTTTCGTTTTACACAAAACTCCATTTCACAATTTTGGAAAAATCGCATGACCCTAGTGCGGCTTGGTAAATTATTTTCAACTAATACCTTGAAAAATATTTCTCACGTAAGTCATTCCGTAAAAGTGCAAAAAGAGAGTATAACTAAACCGATACTTGTTGTTGCTGCTGGTTCATCACTAGATGGCCTTATTCCATTTATAAAAAAGGTTAATAATAATGTGTATGTTCTTGCAATAGCGGCAGCAATTCAGCCATTACAAGCAAGCGAAATAAGAATTGATGGTATAATAAGTTTAGAAGGACAGTATGCAACAGACAAGGCTTTTATAGGTTTTAACAATACAGATATCCCCTTGTTTACCGATATAGCATCGCGAACAAATATTCTAAAAAAGTTTAATTACATTTCTCTTTTTTTATCAGAATATACAAAAAATCCTCTTATTGAACGAATAACACAAACTTTTCCACAAGTACCTGTTTTTCCTCCCCTCGGTTCTGTAGGTATAACAGCAACAGAGCTCGCTATTTTTTTACGAAAGAGTGACGATATTCCAATCTTTGTTTGTGGTTTAGATTTTGCATTTCCTATAGGTAAAACACATGCAAATGAAACACCACATATTAAAGAAGCACTGAACGTTTCTAATAAATTAAGGCCTTTTGGAAATACTGCAATGAGTTTTAGGCATGGTACATTTATGCTAGAAGATTCTACAAAGGTGAGTGATGCAGGACTTAAAGTATATGCAGACCTATATAATGAACGGTATAAAAATACAAAAAAACTTTATGATCTTTCTCACTATGGTATGATAAATGATATTCAAACATGTACAGAAAACAAAGCCATTAATCTTATAGAAGCTAATACAACCATTATCGAAAAGCAAATCCCTACAATGATTAATTGTGAAGACAAAGTTGATTCATTCTATAAAGCCGAAAAAGAAAGACTTATAACCATAAAAGATATGCTTACTGGTAAAATTACCTTAGATGAAAACACACTATTACATTTACTTGAAGAATGTAGCTACCTTTATATGCACTTTCCAGATGGCCACCTAGGTGCAAACCTCAGACAAGATTTCTTGAACAGGGTTAGGGGAGAAGTAGATGTATTCCTTAAAGCAATTAATAATTAATGAATAATTTACAATTTACAATGTATAATGTAAAATTAGATGTTATTAAATCCATTCATATACGTTAAAATCTTCTTAGCTCAGGATAACGTATTCAAACA
>CAYJMR010000067.1:0-10226 GCA_964371375.1 uncultured Treponemataceae bacterium | reverse complement strand
CTACTCTACATCATGCTCATCTTTAGTTAGTTTTTTAACCCATCTTTTCTTACGTAAAAAATAAAAGGCTAATGCAAGTTTAGCAAAATCTGAAAGCTTTGCTAGGCCAAAAATTAGCGGAGCAGATACACTAGAGTAAAATGTAAACACAAACGCAATGGGTGCAAAAAGAATAAAGGTAACTGGGACATCAACAACTACTCCGAACACTGTATCTCCTCCAGCCCTCGAAACAGAAAATTGCGCATTAAGAAGTGCCCATATTGGCATATAAAAACCTACAATATATAATAGGTGTTTTGTAATAATATGAGCATCACTTGTTAAATTAGAATAAATTATTGGTATTGCTAAGGTAGATGCAAACATGCATAGACCAATGCCAATGCCAGCAATAAACGAGCCGCTCATTAACCACTTAGCCCTCATTTGAGCTTCTTTTAAATGGCCCGCACCAAGTCGATTTCCTACCAAGACAGCAGTTGCTGTATGAATACCTGCAAATACAAGGTAAAAAATATTTGCAATTGCAAAACCAGCAGCCATTCCTGCAACATTTTCGGCCCCGCCTCTGCTATTATACAAAGCCGTTAAAAACATTTCCGAAGAAACCCACATGATTTCTGAAAAAAATACAAGAGTGGATTTTCTTATAATTTCTATAAACATAGGAATATTTACTTTTAGCATTTTTCTAAAGCCAACATAAAAATGAGCCTTATAAAACTTTGCATAAAGAATAAACAAAAGAGCTTCAATGGCCCTAGCAATAACAGTAGCAAGTGCAGCTCCTTCTACTTCTAATCGAGGTGCACCTAGATTTCCATAAATTAAAACCCAGTTTAAAAATGTATTAATTAAGGTAGCTATAACCGAGATAACAAGCGGTATGGTTGGCTTACCTACTTCTCTGTATGATGTTCCAATGGAAAACGAAAAAGGCATAAAAAGTGCTGTAAAAGCAATGATTCTCATATAATCAGAACCATGTTGCACCAGCTCAAACTGTGCATCATTACCGTGAGTCATTAAATTAATAAGAGGTGCAGGATTAAAAAACAAAACAGCCCAATACAAAAGACCAATAAAAATTGATAAAAGAATTTTAAATCGATACGCCTGTTTCATTCCCCATTCATCTTGAGCACCTTTATATTGAGCAAGGTATACACCACCTGCAATCATAACTGTATTTAAAAGCACAATAAACAAAAAGTTAAACTGATTTGCAACATTTACTGATGCCATCATTTCATCCCCTAAAGCAGATACCATGAAGTTGTCTACAAGTGAAACAAGAGCTGTAATAAATTGCTGTAACATAACGGGAAGAGCAATTGCTAATGCCTTTTTATAAAATTGTTTATGCCCAAACAAAGGTATTTTGTCCATATTTTCTCCAAGATATACTAATAAACGGATTATATAGAATAAAAATAAATAAATCAAGGTAAATGTAAAAGATACCTTGACAAGGAATAATATAGTATTATAATGAAATAATACTATATTATTGGAGAAAAAGTATGAAAAAGAAAATAGCAATAGCAATCTTTTGTATAGCACTTAGTGCAATAATCCCAATGCAAGCCTTTTCACAATATGCGTCAGGAGATGCAGTTGGAGCAAGCCTTGGTGGTGGAACTTTGAGTGGAATTTCATTTACTGGTAAACTTGAAAGTATAGACATAATTTGGGGTGCTGGCTTAGGTTATTCAGGTGGGAACCTTGGTATTGGTATTACAGCAGACCACTGGATGCTGCATAATTATCTTGGAAGAGTTGGGCAAGCAGATGTTCATTTTTACTTGGGACCAGGTGTTGACTTAGAAGTTTTACTTGGTAGTGCTTTTGCACTAGATGCTGGAATAAGAATGCCAGTTGGTGCCTCGTGGTTAGTAGATAGTCCAGGTTGGGAGCCATGGGAGATTTTTACAGAATTTGCTGTTGGTCTTAATGTTATAGGATTCTGGACAAGCGATGCATATACTACGATGACTCTATTAGGTTTGCCTCTTGGCCAAGAAATACCATTTAACGTATTTAATACTTTAGACCTAGGTTTTAGTGTTGGTTTTAGATACTGGTTATAAATTATACAATTCATTAAATAGAAAACCACAGTAAATGCTGTGGTTTTTTTATGTTATTTTGTCACACTTAAAAAAAAATTACATTGACAAATACATCATTGTGCCTCATAATTATATTATAAGTATTTAAATATTTTTATAGGAGAACAAACAATGAATCAAGACGTATTAAAAATGGTACAAGAACAAGTTAACAAAGAGCTATATTCAGCATATCTTTATTTAGCAATGGCAAGCTGGTGCTCAGAAAACAGTTATACAGGCTTTGAAAATTGGATGAAAAGCCAAGTAAAAGAAGAAATGTCACATGCCGCATATATGATGACTTTTATACAAGACAGGGGCTACGCTCTTGAACTTGAAACAATAAAAAAACCAGAAGGAAAATGGGATTCAATTCTTGATATCTTTGAAGCATCTTATGCACATGAAAGAGCGGTTACAAAATCAATAACTAATATTTTTATAAAAGCTCGCGAAGTATCAGATATAAAATCAGAAAGTTTTTTCCAATGGTTTATTACTGAACAAATTGAAGAAGAAAAAACTGTTTCTGATATTATTGGTAGACTCAAAATTGCAGGAAATTCAGGCGATGCTCTGTTGATGTTAGATAAAGAATATGGAGGAAGAACTTTTACGATGTCATCTAAGATTACTTTTTAAAACATTGCTCAGTTTATATATTTAGAACATGATAGAAGAAGTTTTATACTTTTCTTTATGTTTAAAAAAAGGAAGTTTGAAAATCAAACTTCCTTTTTCTTATTATAACACTTTACCTGCTATATCCTCTGCTGGTATCCATTTTTTATAATCTTCAAGATACCTTTCAAAACCTTTTACATCTTCTGCTGTTGGGCTTATAGTGCTTCCTTTGGAGCCTGCAAATATTTTTGCATTTAGAAACTCCTGAAGCGATTCATTTTCTGCTTTATTAAGCATAAAGCTTGCTAAGAGCGCAATACCCCAGGGGCCCCCTTCGCTAGCAGTTTTCATGACAGAGATAGGAATATTTAATGCATCCGCCATAATTTTCTGCCCAACTTTCGGTGTCTTAAACAAGCCTCCATGACCAAGTAATGACTCTAAAGATACACCTTCTTCTTGAGATAAAATATCCATTCCAATTTTTAATGTAGCCATAGTTCCATAAATTTGGCTTCTAGCAAAGTTAGAAAACGTCATTTTTGTATCAGGGCGTCTCACCAATAATGGAACACCCTTTTCGACTTTTGTTATTGGCTCACCTGCAAAATAATTATAGCTAATTATACTATCGCAATCACTATCACCTTCAAGTGCTTTTTGATAAAAAACATCATATAGCTCCCCTTTGGTTATAGTACTATTTGCACATTGAGCGATTTCATAAAACATTTTAACCCACGCATCAAGCTCTGAAGTACATGTATTGCAGTGTACCATTGCAACAGGGCTAGCACAAGGAGTTGTAACCATATCAATTTCTCTATACAGTTTTTTTAATGCTTTTTCTAATACTATCATTGCAAAAATACTTGTTCCTGCTGAAACATTTCCAGTTCGTTGTGCAACACTGTTTGTCGCTACCATTCCAGTTCCAGCATCACCTTCTGGTGGGCAAAGCGGAATACCAGACATAAACTTTCCAGTTGGATCTAAAAGTTTTGCACCATCATCTGTTAATATACCTGCTTTTTCTCCCGCAACTAAAACCTTGGGAAAAATAGATTTAATTGTTTTTGAAAAGTTTTTTTCATTTAAAAGTTTATTAGTAATTGCTAGTAGAGATTCATCAAAATTACGTATTGTGCTATCAACAGGAAACATACCAGAAGCATCACCTACTCCTAATACTTTTTCACCAGTCAATTGCCAATGAACGTAACCAGAAAGGGTTGTTAAATACTCAATATTTTTTACATGGTCTTCATTATCAAGTACACATTGATACAAGTGAGAAATACTCCAACGTTCAGGAATATTAAATTGTAATTTATCAGTAAGTATTTCTGCAGCTTTAACAGTATTTGTGTTTCTCCATGTACGGAAAGCAGCAAGTTGCTTGCCATCCTTATCAAAGGGTAAATAACCATGCATCATCGCACTCACACCCATGGCGTCAACAGTTGTTAATAATTCACCCGTTTTTTCTTTATATTCTGTAGAAACCTTTGCAAAGGCATCTTGTATACCTTTCCAAACATTTTCTAGTGAATACGTCCAATAATTGTCGACTAAACTATTTTCCCAATCATGTGCACCGCTTGCAAGCACATCACCTTTTTCATTTATCAATACTGCTTTTATTCGACTAGAACCAAGTTCTATGCCGAGCATTTTACATTTTACCATCTTTTATTCTCCTCTCGCTACCATACTATATTTTTTTTTATTCTTTGTAAATACAACAAAATACAAATATTTAAAATAAAAAAGACAAGTATGTACAACTTGCCTTTAAATCTATAGGTAGAAGCCTTATTTCATTTTCCAAACAAGGTCTGAAATTAATAAGTCATTTTCAAAACTTCCTACAGTAGTATCTTTACCAATATGCACAAACTCAATATCCATAATTCGTGCAAAGTCTCTCATTTGCTCACTTGTTACATCGTAACTAAGAACGGTATGATGTGCTCCACCTGCCATAATCCAGCACTCAATTCCGGTTGAAAGATTTGGCAATGTTTTCCACATAACACGTGCAACCGGAAGATTTGGCATTTCCATTATTGGTTTAACACATTCGATATCTTGACATATAAGCCTTAAACGACCGCCCATATCAATTAAACTTATTGCTATAGCACTTCCTTCATGTCCTTCAAATACGAGACGAGCTGGTGCTTCCCTATCTCCTATACCTAAAGCATGTACCTGTATTTTTGCCTTGTCTTTTGAAAGTGTTGGGCATACTTCGAGCATATGCGCACCAAGACTTAACTCATTACCTTTTTCCAAGTGATAGGTATAGTCTTCCATAAATGATGTTCCACCATTTTTACCTTCACTCATTGCTTTTAAGATTGAAGTCATTGCACTTGTTTTCCAATCACCTTCACCTGCATAGCCATAGCCTTGGGACATCAAGTTCTGTGTAGCAAGCCCCGGCAGCTGTTTCATGCCGTAAAGATCTTGAAAGGTATTACTGAATGCCATACATCCTTCTTCATCAAACAATTTTTTCATGGCAACTTCTGCTCGAGCTTGGTATTCAATACTTTCTATATCATCTGTTTCAATAACATACTTTTCTTTATATTCTGCCATTTTAGCATCAAGCTCTTTTTTTGTAACACTGTCCATTGTTTTTACTAACAATCCAACAGGCCAAGTGTTTACTTGCCAACCCAACTTAGCTTGGACTTCGACCTTATCCCCTTCAGTTACTGCAACCTCTCTCATATTGTCGCCAAAGCGCATTACTTTTAATTCTTTGGAAAACTTAACGCCATAAGCTACTCTCATCCAATCGCCTAAGCGCTTTTGAACATCGCTATTCTTCCAAAAACCTGCAATAACTTTTCGCCTAGAGCGTAAGCGAGCACCAATAAAGCCGTGCTCTCTATCACCATGCGCTGCTTGATTTAAGTTCATAAAATCCATATTAATTTCTTCATTTGGGATTTCCTGATGATATTGTGTAGCAAAATGACACCATGGCTTTTGTAAATTTACCAAACCATTTATCCACATTTTACTTGGGCTAAACGTATGACACCATGTAATTATACCAGCACAATTATCATCATAATTTGCCTGTTTAATTACTTCTGTAATTTCTGCATTTGTTTTAGCTGTTATTTTGTATACGAGCTTACAAGGAAGGTTACCACTATCGTTTAATAGTTTTGCCATTTCTTCTGCACGTTTTGCAACGGTAGTTAAAACTTCATCCCCGTATAGAAATTGACTTCCTACTACAAACCAAAATTCTGTTTTTTTCATGTTCATTTTATCTCTCCTGTTATATATCCTTTATCGTAATCAAATTTATGGGATCAAAAGAACTTTTATACTTTCTTTTGATTTAGCAACATCAAGCGCTTCTAAAAAGTCATTGAGTGGAAATGTATGAGTTACAAGACCTTCTGAAGTTATTAGTTTTCTTGAAAATAAATCTATAGCTACTTCATAACAATATGGGCCTAAGTGAGATCCAAGTAAGTCTATTTCCTTTCTGTCACCAATTACCGAGAAATCAGTTGTTACATTTTTACCTAGAACACTAAACTGAATAAATCTTCCTAAGCGGCGAATCATGTCTAAACCTTGCGTTACACCTTTTGGATGCCCAGTTGCTTCAATATAAACATCACACCCATACCCATCTGTGAGCTCTTTTACTTTCTTTATTACATTTTCTTTGTTTGCATTTAATACCATAGTGGCACCAATTTTTTTTGCTAATTCAAGTGGTTTGTCCTCTATGTCAATAACAATGAGTTCCTTTGGAGTTTTTAATTTTAAACATTGAATTATTGAAAGACCAAGTGGGCCTGCACCTGCAACTACAACAGTATCTGCAAAATCTATTTGAGCTCTTTGGACAACATGTAGAGCACATGCCATAGGTTCAATAAATGCTGCATCTTCCATACTAAGGCTTTCAGGCACTTTATGTACTACAACATTTTTTTTGAATAACATATATTCAGCCCAGCTACCATTACTGTCGCCTTTTTGAAAGCCAAAAATATCATGTTTTTCACACATCCAATATTTTCCGGTTTTGCAGAAACGACACTTGTTACATGGTATAATTTGCTCTCCAATGACTCTATCACCTACTTGTATTCCAAAATGCTCTTCTGCTCCTTCTCCCGCTGCAACAACTCTTGCAACAAATTCATGCCCTGGAATAACAGGAGTTTTTACCCAGGGGTTTTCTCCTGCCCAAAACATAGCAGCACCACCGTGACAATGAGCATCAGAACCACATATACCTGTTGCTTCAACTTTTACAACAAGTTCTTCTTTTCCTGGTTTTGGGCATGGAATTTCTTCAAGTCGAAAGTCCTTTGGGCCATAGTTAACAACAGCTTTCATTGTAGTAGGTATACTCATTTTTTTCTCCTCATGAACTCACTGCGTATTGTACACTAAAAGAATTCTATAGCATTTACTGAATGTGGATGCAATGGGATTTCTTTTTCAGAAAAATTTAGCCATTCAGACATCTCAATATTTACACAATTATGTCCTATATCATTATACGCTTCTGTTGTATCGCCAACAATACTATGAATTCTATATTTTGTTGGATTTTTATTAAATGATAACTTAATACTTTGCATTTCACTAGGATGCTTGTTGATTACAGAAACAACAATTACTCCATCTTCACGCAATGTAGCTAAGAAATCAAGTACATCGATATTCACAGTGACTTTTTCTTTATTCAAAACTGTCATGATAGGTTTATTTTCACACCATATATCAATAATTTTACTACCTAAGATATTAACAAATAAATCAAAAACATGATAAGTACTTCTTAGAACTATACCTTCTTCATGAGTATAGATACATCCTCGAGTATTGACAATTGGTGCAAAATTCGCCATCCCAACAATATCGCAATTACGATTACAAGTATTCAAGAAGCACGCTGTAAAAACTGCATCTGCCATAGTATATTTACTATTATCATCATTTTTATCCCTGGGATATAAATACTCTTCTTTTGTTAAACCTTGCTTCACTGTGTGTATGTTTGGGTGATACCATCCTCTCAAATTCCATTCATCATAAGCAATTTTAATTTTATTTTCCAAGCCCATTGAAAGCAATAATCCACGAACTTTTTTTATGGAATCTTCAATACGACTTGTAAAAGCTATTGTTTCTTCATAATTAGCATAATTATTTGTATTATGTATAGTGTCCCAATACTCATGAATAGATATCCAGTCCAATTGTTCTGAGCAATTTTTTAATAGATTAATATTCCAATCTAAATCTATAAGTGCTGCAGCACTTAATTCTGTAGATGGATCAACATGCTTTATCATCTTTGAAGCTTCATTTACTAGTCGTCCCCACTCATCACAAGATTTTGCACCTATTTCCCAGCTACCATAATTTTCATTGCCAACACTCCAATACTTTACCTTAAATGGAGCTTTGTGGCCATTATTAATTCGCCATTTTGCATACTGTCCCTCATCCTCTAAGTTACAATACTCCACCCAATCACTCATTTCTTCTGCTGTCCCGGTGCCTGCATTAGTGCAAATATATGGTTCGCAACCTATTTTATTACACAGTTTTATATACTCATCTGTGCCAAAAGTATTTGGTTCTTCTACACGCCAAGCTTTATCAAAAAAAGGTTTTCTTTCATTGCCTACTGCATCCTTCCAATGGTATGAGGAGACAAAGCACCCACCTGGCCACCTCAAAATTGGAACTTTGATTTTTTTCATAGCATCTAAAACATCTTTTCTAAAACCATCTTCATCAGAAAGAGGATTATCTGGATCATACACACCTCCATAGATTTGTCTATGAAAGTGTTCAATAAAGTGTCCATATATCATACTATCTCTTATTCCAAGAGACCTTTTTTCATTTACAACAAAACTTACACACACAATTTTCATCCTTCAAATATAAATGCAATTACCCTTTTATGCCACCAGCTGTCATTGCCTCTGTAAAAGCTCTTCTAAAAATTAAAAATAGTACTAAGATTGGCAATATCGCTAACGCTGCACCACTAATTAATATTTCAAAATTGTTACCATATGGAGTTAGCAAAGACAATAAACCTATTGGTAACGTAAATTTATCAGGTGAAGACAACACAATTAAAGGCCATAAAAAATTATTCCATGCACCAATTGAACTAAAAATACCCATGGTAACAACTGCCGGCTTCATTATAGGGATAAAAATTGCAAAAAAAATGCGATACTCATTACACCCATCAATTCTAGCTGCATCAAGATAGTCTTTTGGTATACTTTCTAAATACTGCCTAAAAAATAAAATTAAAAATGGTGACACTATAGCGGGCAAAATTATCCCAGCAAAAGTATCTAGAAGTTTCATATTTATTATAGTTTGATACAAGGGCAACATCATAATTTCAAATGGCACCATCATTTGTACCAGTACAAAAATAAATAAAACCTTTTTTAACTTAAAATTGTACATTGAAAAACCATATGCAACTCCCGCACTTAATAACAACATAACAAAAACTTGAATAACAGTTATTGCAATACTATTCCCATACCATGTAAAATATTGATTGTCACCTACAAAGAGGTTTATATAATTATCAAATGTTAAGTTTTCACTAACAAATGCTATGTTAAGTCCGCTTCTAAATAAATCTTGCGTATCCTTAAAGGATGATATAACAATTGCAATAAATGGAATCAAAATAAATAATCCAAATATTGAAAATATCAAAAAAATAATTAACTTTTGCTGAATTTTACTATTCATATTTTTCACCTTATTTCCATTTTTTAAATTGGCCACTTAATGACAATTGAATTAAATTTATTGTAAGAGTAAAAATTAATAAAAACATTCCAATTGCGCAGGCAAGCCCCAGTCTGTTTTGCTGAATTCCCATTTTATACAAATATCCAACTATAGTTAGTCCTATATTGTTTGGTGAATTAGGTCCCCAAAGCATATAGCTTTCTGTGAACATTGATAATCCACCAAAAACACTAATTGTTAAAACGTACGTGGTTATCGGTCGTAACAACGGTAATGTAATATAAACGAAATTTTGGAAAACCCCTGCACCCTCTAAACTTGATGCCTCATATAGCTCATCAGGAATACTTTGTAGCCCAGATAAAAAATATAGAATATTTAGCCCCAGCCATCTCCAAGTAGCTAATAATAACAATGCAATATAACTTGTTTCTGCAAAGTTTAACCATTCAATGGGTTCTTTGCCAAAAAACTGTAAAACCAAATTCATTTGTGAATTTGGAAGTCCTCCAAAAAGCATTCTAAAAATCATACCTGCAACAACAACTGAAGATAATGCAGGCAAAAAAAGTGTAGATTGAAAAAAACCTTTAAGTACAATGACTTTGCTATTCAAAAACACAGCTAAAACTAAAGGTATAGGAATTAAAATTGCAAGTGTTGCAAGCATATAAAAAAAACTGTTTT
>CAYJMR010000066.1:0-10413 GCA_964371375.1 uncultured Treponemataceae bacterium | reverse complement strand
TTCAGATATGGTATACATACGAAATACTACAAATGATGCACTAGACATACAAATATCATCTGCCACAAATACTAGGGCAATTCTTGATGCAAAACATAAAGGGTATGTTATAAATGTATATGGAAAAGTGTATCTTGGCATAAGCAAGGTGTCGCTTAGCAATGGAAAGACAGCAGGTTTAAGAGCTCAAGGAGACGGGAATGTATTTAATGGTAGTGAAATTTGGGATGTTCCAAATATTGGAATATCAGAAAGTCGAATTTCTGGAAGTAGCGGAGTTGGGGTTTCAATCGGCAATTCTTATGTTACATTTAGTAGTACTAACATAGAGGATAATACTAAAAGCGGGATAACAGCGTATAATTCATATGTTACACTAGGCTTTCATGCCACTGTACAACGCAATGCTACATCTAACTCAAGTGCTTCTGGTTTAAGTGGTACAGGCGCACATCATGGTATTTATGCAAGTAATAGTGAAATAACAATCAATAGTGCATATGTAGACGTAACGCATAATGGGCATAAAACCAAAGGTAACGGAGTATATTTAACAAATGGAAGTGTTCTTCGCTCTCAGGGTAAAATTTATTCTCATTTAGGTAGTGGTGTGTATGTTTCTTCAGATTCCGAGTTTTATATGACTTGGGGTGCAATTTATAACAATGGCTATGTAACTGCCTCAGGAGGTGTTGATAAATTTAATGGAGCTTTCAATGGAGGGGGCGTTCATAATGACGGTACATTTATTATGTGGGAAAATGCCACTGTGTATGATAACTATGCGAGGTATGATGGTGGAGGTATATACAATGACAGAAATGCTTCCTTTACACTAAGTGGTAAAAGAGATGCTAATGATGATTCACCATCTGGATACAGAAATCAAATATATGGAAATGAAGCAGAAAATGGTGCAGGGGTATACAATAACGGAACCTTCACTATGGGAGACTATGCACGGATAGGATATTCAAGTGATACTGACCGCTACAAAAATAAAGCATCCGCCAACGGTGGAGCTGTGTATAACAGTACTAGTGGTATTTTTACAATGAATGCAAATTCAGTGATTGCCAATGGCATAGCTACAAACAGTGGAGGGGGGGTATACAATAGAGGAACCTTTTCTATGAAGGCAGGCTCTATTACCCAAAATCAAGCAGTCAATAATGACGGTGGAGGCGTTTCCAATGATAGTAACGGAACATTTACTATGACTGGAGGAGCAATTAGTCTTAACGAATCGGGTGATGATGGCGGTGGAATATATAATGGTGGTGGCACAATAATTATTAATGGTAGCACTGCAGATATTACTCAAAATGAAGCCAGAGGTGATGGAGGGGGTATTTATAGCCGGCTGTATAATAGTAAGGCTACACTGAGTCTCCTTCGTGGGCGTATTGATTATAACAAAACGTATGGTTTCGGTGGGGGTGGTGTTGCGTATGATGAATCTGGCACTGCATATACTAAAAATGTAAATTGTTCAGTAGTTGATAATAGAAGAGTATTTAGTAATGGTTCTTCAACTGAAAGTAACATTTGGGCGTATTAAACTTAATATTGTAATAAACACAGGTGGGTAAAAGCCGTGTATACATAATCCCTTCGTTGAAGGCCTATGCACGGTATTTTACACACAACATGGAGGAATATATGAAAAAAAGTATTGTAATAGTACTTGCAGGAATATTAATGGTTTCTTGCGGTGTGGTTACATTGGACACAACAACAATGACAAAGGCAGAAATGCCCAAGGTTGTTTTTACACAAGAAGTAGGAGATGCAGGAGCAGGATTTGAAGCACAGGTGACAAACATACTTGATGGAAACCCATCTTCTGCTATTTCTGTAGAGTATACTGCAACACAAATGCATGCCGCATTTGGGAATGAGTACTTAGTGAGAGTTCCCTCAACTGCAACGGTAACATATATAAAAACAGTTGGAACGGGTGAAAATGCAGTATCAACGAAAGAAACTCAAAGCTCAAGTTTTATGTATACACTTTCAAGTGCGCAAAGCGGAAGTACACCTGCAAGATATCGTGTAACCTTTCCTGGATTTAGATACGCAGCAGATGTTGTATCAAACGTTGAGCTTACCCTCGAGTATGTGTATTATGAGCAAAATCCACCTACAGACGAAGACCTTGCTGTTCTTTTGGCAACGGTGCCTGCAACATTTTCAGGCACCATGACAACCCATGAGCAAGTTAACAAGCACGGAATTCAAGGCTACAATCTGCCTAGCGATTTACGCTTAGTATTTCCTTCAAAATACTTTGTAGAAAAGTTTGTCTATATTGCAATAGCAGATCCAGGCTCAAATAATTTTGGTGATCCTGTAGTACTTGGAACAGCTGCAACAAGCGGTTCTACAAACTCAAGCACAGCTGTAGTTGATGTAAAGACTGTTTCGGGAACAAATAATGTAACAATTGATATATTAAGTACAAGCGCAGCTGTTTCAGCACATCTACAAGGTGTAAAATACAAAATATGGGTTATATCGGTTGCCGATGACATCGCTACTGCACGCCCTGAATCAGAACACGTGGAGGAATACGATGAATAAAAAAATAATACTAGCACTTTTATGTGCCTTTATCGCAGTAGGGGTTGTAGCACAAAGTACTCCCAATGCGCAAAATGTAGAGTTTTATGGCCTTGGAGTATACTCAACACCAATGGTAGAATCTACTGCAGGAACTATGAAAAGCGATGCCGATTTAATTACCACAGCCGATATTTTTGACATCGATCAAACATTCTTTTCCGCAGGTATAAAAAAGGGTGTAGTAAATGGTGTATGGGCAATGCCTGTTGACTCACTCGATATGACCTTTGGTGTAGCAGGTGAATACACCATGGACGGAACACGCGTAGATACAAGTACAGAAGGTGGTACCGTTAATACACAAGATCTTCCACTTGGTACTGTGTTTACAAAAAAAGAAACAATTGAAGAATCAAATTTTGCGGTAAAAGCAGTTGTAAGATGGACAGAACTTTCTTTTTCATATGCAATTAAAAGGCTTGGAACAAATACAAATACCTTTGAAAGAGGGGTCGTAACTGACGTAAATGAAGACATTATAAGTCACGAAGTAGATGCAACAGGCTCTTACTGGCAACATGAATTGGGGTATGGGCATAATTTAACAAACTTTTTGCAACTCAATGTTCCTCTAGGACTTGTGTTTAAAAACTCAAAAACAGAAACAAGCACAATGGATGCCCTTTTGGCACCAAATGTTACTGTAAACACTCACATAAAAGATTATACGGCACGCGGTGAAGATGCAGTTACTTTGTATACAAACCCGTCTGTAGAAATTTATACAGGGTTTGGACCATTGGCTTTTCTTTCAGAAATAATGACTCCATTAGAAAAATTTGATGCAGGGCTCATGTTTGCAGTAGATGTGTATAATCCAGAAGATGAAAAAATCACTGTTGTTAGAAAAGAAGGTAGTGATATTAGCGCAAGTGATGAAGCAGAAACAGTAGACGAAACTCTTTTTTCAGAAAGAGCAGATTTTTCTTTGGGTATCTTTCTTAAACCACGTTTTGAGTGGGCTACATGGGAAAATAAAATTGATTTTATAGTTGAGCCAAGAGTCCAACTTGGATATCAACGAAAAGTTGCCGGTGTTACAACAACATCAACAACTATTACAACGGTAGATGGTAAGGTGAGTTCAACCTCTGTTGTAGATAAAAGCACAGTAAAAAATAACTATATTAACCCTCAAGTGGGTGCAAATGTTGGTCTTGCTATTAGACCGAAAGAATTTTTTGAACTTAGAGCAGGCTTAGCCTATACTTTTGATTGGAAAACAAACCCTCACACGGTTGTAACAACAAACGGTGCAGAATTACCAGGCTATGATTATGATTCAGATTCCACTTTTGGAGCAATGCTTGGCTGTGGGTTTATGTTTGGAGAAAATGTAACATTTGATTTAAACATGGACTTTAGTTCAGACAGTGATGTATTCGACTTAGATAACTTCACAACTATTCAGCTAACATACCGCTTCTAGTTTTTACTCCTCTTTTTTGGTCTTGCACGTCGTGCAAGACCTTTTTTGAGCTAGGAGTAGATTTTCCTTATATAAACACTTTATGGTATCGAGGTTATTGTAGGTTTCAAATTATGCACTAAACGAAATATGTTTTTTGGATGGAGGAGATTAATATGAAAAAACGAATAGCTGTTATTTTTTCAATAGTTGTGAGTTGTGTAATTGCATTAACATCATGTAATTTACTTTGGCAGGTGGGGGAAACAAGTGATATAAGTTTTACCCTAAACCTGGAAAAATATTTGGGCAGAAAAAGTAATCTGCAGGCTCACTATAATGATTTGCCAAAGGCGATTGGAGTTGTTCCTTCAGATGGGTTAAATTTAGATGATACAAATGTAGTTGTGAGCTTGCACAATGCTGGTGACAATACCGTCATAGAAAGCAGAACACTTACTTATGAAGAAGCGCAAAGTACCAATGTTGTATTTAAACGCATTCGAATAGGGGAAAAGATATATGCAAAAATAGAAGTGCTTGGAGAAACAAGCAGAGGAGATAGTAGTTTAACAATAGTTGACCCTACGCTATTTAGAGCTGGTACAGAAGTACATAGTGTAAAGCGTGGTGTGAATGAGCTTGCCGCGCATCCTCTTGCTGTATTTTTACAACCAAAGAATCTTGAAATCCCTCATTTTGACGGTGTGCAAGGAAGCGATAGTAATTCGGGTTTTACCCCATTTGAGCCTGTTGAAAGTTATGAAAAAGCAATGGAAATTTTAACTCATAATGGAAAACTGCTTCCCAACTCCACTATATATGTAAAAGATACAATTGTATTGGATACATTTTCTGATATACCAGGTGATGATTTAGACCGAAAGGAGTTTGTCTTTGATGGCATGGGAGTAACGATCAAAAAATATTCTTCAAACCCGTATGCGCTTATGTTTTTCTCTGCTAATGACAATAGCGAAGGGTATGGCTACCAAGTTGTATTAAAAAACATCACAATCGAAGGAAACAGAGATACGTTTATCAACGACACTACAGAAGATATGCCTTTGATCCATATGTTTCCTTCAAGTGAGATCTATCCTACTACTCGCTTGGTGCTTTCTGATAACACTATAATACAAAATGGAAGGGCTGGTGCTGTCTTGTTTGACGAAATTTCAAGGACTAATATGCGTCTAGTTATAGAAGGAAACCCGCAGGTAAAGGATAATTATAATAGCGATGGCACATTGTATAATGTGGTGGGCGAGAAAGACTTTGGTGTAGAAGCCTATGATGCTCGTAATGCAAAGGTAGGTCTTTCTTTTCTAAGTGCAAAATATATCACAGCTCAACAGGGTTGGGCAGGGCAAAGTGCAAAATTTGATGAAGATATATTAGAGTATATTTTTTCTGATGACAATAGCTTAACAGCTGAACTTAATAATATTGCTACACCTGCCTACATTCAGTTTAACTAACGCTACTACAAACACTACAAAAAAATTCTGTGGTGTTTGTAACAATATTCACATCGGAGAAGTCATTGTACAATGTGCATTAATTTACTACGCATCAAAGTTTTCTATTTGTTCACTCAACAATGGTACTAATTGCTTTTTACGCGAAACTATGTCGTTTACAATATACACAGAGTCTTCTTGGAGAGGGAAGTTTATGTGTTGCATAAATGGTTTTTCGCCTGCAACAAGTAAAATACTTGTAAGCTGTGTAATATCGGTTACCATCATTGCGCAGAACAGTAACTTTTGGCTGCGCCTTTCAATTTCAAGTTCAGATAAAAACTCTTCTTTACGTTTAAGAATTTCATCCATGCTGTCTACTTCAATTTGGCTAACCGTAAACTTAAAGGAGCGCTCGGCGTATTCTTTCATATCTTGGTGAATAACTTCATTTGCAGTTCTTCCGCCAATGCGGCTTGCAGCCATTACAATGTCTTGCCCAAGTTCTTGTATGTCGAGGTTTGTTATGTTAGAAAGATATTCTGCCATCTCTCTGTCTATATCTGTTGTTGTTGAAGACTGTAAAATAAGGGTATCTGATAAAATTGCACTTAATAGAATGCAGGCAATTTCTTTTGGAATAGAAACCTTGTTTTCCCTGTAAAGACTCGCAACTAAGGTTGCCGTTGCACCTACAACTTTGTTTATAAACGTTATTGGATACTTTGTAGATAAATTTCCAAGTCTGTGATGGTCAATTATTTCTTGAATAATATAATTTTCTATACCTTCAACTGCTTGAGACACTTCGTTATGATCTACTAAAATAACTTCTATGTTTGCCTCTTGTAAAAGGTCACTTTCAGAAATGGTGCCAATAACACATCCTTCTTCATTTATTACTGGGAGGCACCTACTGGGAGATTCTCTAAGAAGCGGTTGCACCTTTCTAACCGTATCCATAACCTTTACTGGTTTTAGGTCTTTATCTGCCATAACAGAAACAGCCGTTGAATACACGCTAAGCATTGCCGTTGCAGATGTGTCATAGGGACTTACCAAAACAGAAACGCCTTTTTTTTCGGCCTTTTCGCGAAGATCTTTGTTCAATACAAAGCCTGATGTAATGACAAGAGCCTTAATGCCTGAGTCAATGCAATATTCTTGCACATCAACTCTATCGCCTGTTATAACAACTACATTTTCACTTTTCCGCTCATCAAGCAAGGTTTTGAATGTAGAAAACTCTGCAGCTCCTACCAATATCGTACATTTAAAAAGATCATCTTCATTTTTTAATATGAGCGGTTGCGCGTTTAAAGTTTCATGAATAAGCTTTATGCTCGTAGTAACGGCTGCTTCTTTTTCGGGATTTAAAAGCTTTAATACATTTTGTGCAAAGGCGTTGTAATGCAATAACGATTGGTACTTACCCTCTTTATCAACTATAGGTAATACTTTAGACTGGCTTGTTTCCATTTTTGCAACTGCTGCCCAAAGAGAGGTGCCCTCATCAACAGTATCACAGCCACTTTGCATATAGTATTGCACCTTGGGTAAAAGGTCTGGAATATATTCGGGATTTGGTACTTTAAATCTATTAAAAATATACTCGGTTTGAGGTGACATCTTACCAGCACGAGCTGCTTTACATCCTTCTAGTCCAAGTTCTTGTTTTAAGTGAGCATATGCTGCTGCCGATACAACTGAATCGGTATCGGGATTTCTATGTCCTATGACATATACTGTTTTTTTCATGGTTTTTCCTTTTATTTTCATTTCTATTATAACGCTCATTGAATATTTTTGCAATATACAGTATTCTTATGATATGAATATCAAACTAAAACCTCTCGATTTTGGCGCAATTGCGTGTATGCTTTTATACTCTGCAAGTGCAACGGTAACGCCAATTTGTTTATTAGCAATGGCTGATGAACTCAATTTTTCACTTTCAGCAGGTGGCGGAATAGAGGGCGTGCGTTCTTTACTTATTTTTATTGCACTTTTTTTTGGCGGCTTTATGGCTGCAAAAATAGGAAAAGTTCGCTCCCTTACAGGTGGCTTATTTGGTTTAAGCATTGGCTATATTGTGTATGCTTTTGCTCCTTCCTACACAGCTATTCTTGGTGCAACCGTAATTCTCGGTCTCTCTTCAGGAATTATTGAAGGTTTAATTAATCCATTGGTTGCGGATATTCACCCTGGAGACTCAGGTCGGTACTTAAACATAACAAATGCTTTTTGGTCTGTTGGTGTTCTTTCAACAGTAATTTTAGCAGGCGATTTATTAACGAGAGGCGTTTCGTGGCGCTATATTATTGGATTTTTGGCTGTTGCCTCTTTTGTTGTTGGTATAGCTATGTGGGTCTTAAGACGTCAAGACGAAAGTAAAGCAGGTCTTAGTGTTAAGGATGTATTAAACCAATATTTAGGTTGCATAAAAGTAAAACGCTTTTGGGTGTTTTGTGCAATGATGATTTGCGCTGGCGGGGCTGAAGGTGCCTTTACATTTTGGAGCGCAAGTTATATACAAGTAAACTTTGCCGCGAATCCACGTATGGGTGGGCTAGGAACAGCCTTTTTTGCAGCTGGTATGATGACAGTACGACTGCTTGGTGGAATGTTAGTAGGACAAAAATATTTGCGGCGTTTTATATTAACTTCTGCAGCTTTTGGCTGCCTAGTATCTCTTTTTATACCTTTTGTACAAAGTGTTCCACTTTTTTTTGTGACACTCTTTTTTGCAGGAACAAGTATAGCCTGCTTTTGGCCTTCAATTCAATCCTATGCGGTAGATAGAATACCACATATAGATGCTACGGCTGCCTTTATTTTAATGTCGTGCGCAGGTATACCGGGTTTTGGCCTTGTCTCACTTATTATGGGCTTTGTTGGGGACGCAGTTGGCTTAGGAAGAAGTTTTTTTATAGTGCCTGCTGTATTGGCGCTACTAGTTATAATAGTGCTATTTGAAAGAAATATAAAACCAAAAGGGCTTGAATAGAACATGGGTAGCAAAGAGTGGTTTGAAAAGGACGATTTTTGGCTTAATTTTGGCCCCATAATGTTTGATGAGCAGCGGTGGGCAGAGGCAAGTACTGTAGCGTTACAAGTAAAAGACTTAGCAAAACTTAAAGATGGAAGCTCCATTTTAGATGCGGGGTGTGGACCTGGGCGCATTAGTATTGACTTTGCACTACTTAGTTTAGATGTTACCGGAGTTGATTTAATAAAGCCTTTTTTAGAAACCGCGCAAGAAAGTGCAATTGACGAAGGTGTTTCACTTTCACTCATTCAAGCAGATTTGCGAGAGTTTCAAAGCGAAAAAAAATTTGATTGCGCAGTAAACTTATACACATCCTTTGGGTATTGTGATGATAAAAAAGATGATGAGATCATCTTGCAGCGTATTGCAGATTCGGTAAAAGGCGGTGGTACTTTTATCATGGAGTGTATATCGAGAGAAATAGCTGTGCGTGATTTTACTGAGGGTGAATGGTTTGAGCGAGCGGGTAAAACGGTGCTCACTTCTTTTGAAGTTGTCGGTGCTTGGGAAGGACTCCGGTCAAACTGGACTCTCATTGATAATACCACAGGAAAGCGCTTAACTCACGAGTTTGTGCAACGGCTCTATTCAGCGGTTGAATTACGAGATATTCTCTTATCGTGTGGATATAAGAGTGTTGATGTGTATGGCGACTTTGATAAATCGCCATATGACCATAAAGCACGAACTATGGTTATTTTTTGCACAAAATAACTAAGATATAGAAAGGTTGTCTAGGGGTTCTGGTTTCGCAAAATGATATCCTTGAGAATAATGCACATCATTATCTTTTAGTATTTTTTGTATTTCTGCATTTTCAACAAATTCTGCCGTAATGTAAGCGCCTATGAGACGGGCCATGTAACAAATCGCATCAACAATGAGCTTACTGTCTTTTGAGGTTGCAAGATTTTTTATAATATCGCCATCTATTTTTATTATATCAGGGCGAAGAGACATAATTGAAGTATACGTTGCAAACCCTACTCCAAAGTCATCAATTGCTATTTTACAGCCGATATCGCGTGCTGCTGCTAAGAAGGTTTCAAGCTCTTTTTCATCGTTATAGTTTTCGGTTTCTACAAATTCTATAATAATTTTTGATGGATCTGGGTGTTGCCTTACTCTTTCTAAGAACCATTGCTTAAAATCCTTAGATTGAATATCAAAAAGTGATACATTGAGACTTAGTTCGCTTTCTTTGCTTTCAAAATCCTTCATAGCTTTGTCGAGCATAGTTTTACTAAGTTGCAAGTAAAGTTTTAAGTTCTTTGATGCCTCTAAAAACATTCCAGGCGGGTAAATTTTGCCATCCTTATCTTGAACACGCATTAATGCTTCATATTTTATTATTTCGTTTGTTTCATTGTTGTGTATGCCTTGGTAATAGGGAATAACTTTATCATGCTTTATTGCATAGTGAAGTAGTTCAAATATCTCAAGGTTTTTTTCTTTTTCTGCTTCAAGTTTTTCTTTTTCATCGGTGGCTACAATAAAGTTTGTTTGTTCGTGTTGATGCACGTAAAAAGCGCTTTTTGCTTTATCAATTAAGTTGTCGCCAAAGGCTAATACAAAGCGCGAAATGCCACCAATTTCTGTGCTTTGGGCTGTAATAATTTCGTATTGTTCATAATTTGCTTTCATAAGGCCCAAAAAGTCTTCATCGCTCATATCATCGTTTGCAACAGCCATAAAGCTCTTGTAACTGTGAATATATACATGGATAGTGTTATCAAGCCCCATTTGCTTATAAGCTTCGTTACCCATGTGTAAAATTTCTCTTGAAGTTCTAAAATATTTTTCTTCACCGTGTGTTGCAATCATCATGTCTGCATTTACAACTTCGGTCATACATATTTTTGTGAATT
>CAYJMR010000065.1:3461-10453 GCA_964371375.1 uncultured Treponemataceae bacterium | reverse complement strand
AAGTTTCCAAGTTTTTCTGCTGTAGAAGACATACCGGTTCCTTGGTAAAAGTCTGACCCAGTTTGTACTAATACTTCTTTTTCTACTTCGCCGGCTTTCACTGATGGGTATCTTGCAGGATCTATTGCATTGTTCACCGCATATACAATTGCCTTGCTAGTAACAGTTGCACCTGCAATAATATCGACATCGGTAGAATTTGCTTCAACGATAATTGCTGGAAGCTGGTCAATCGCTGGAGTTCCAATACCTTGTGTTTCTGAATGTGAAACAACTGCAACTTTTGTGATTGTGTCTTCAGCCATTGTAACTTCTACAGTTAGTTCTCCACCGTAGCCATTTGCAGTTCCTGTTAGTTTTTCTCCGCCTGCGCAACTTGTAAGTACTGTAATTAGTAGAGCTGCTAGGGCTAGTGACATGATTTTTTTCATGTGTTCTCCTATAAAAAGTCATGGATAAAATATCAATTTTAGAACATGACTTTTTTCAAGCCGTTTGTGAAGAGCACAAACGGCAAATAATAATGAGTTTGCAACGCAAACTAAAAAATGAATGGAGAGGCAGTGTTTTGCCGAGACATTCATTAATTCTCCTATAAAAAGTCATGGATAAAATATCAATTTTAGAACATGACTTTTTTCAAGCCGTTTGTGAAGAGCACAAACGGCAAATAATAATGAGTTTGCAACGCAAACTAAAAAATGAATGGAGAGGCAGTGTTTTGCCGAGACATTCATTTTTGAATATAGGTATTATACCAAAAAGTCGTACAAGTGTCTATATTTTCATGGCTTATTAGTAAGTAAAGGAGGTTTAGAATATCATTATGTAGAAGGATGTCAATAGGAGTTTCTTTATCAAAAAATTTTTTTGATATTGTACTAAGTAAAAGCCATAAAAGGTATTATTTTTTTGCTTTTTTTTTATTTTTTTTCATTTTAAATCTTGACTTTTGCTACTACACCCTTTAATATAGAAGTATGAATTTACGAAACGTATTAACACCCGAAACAGTTGAACTCAACTTAAAGGGAACAACAAAAGAAAGCATTATTGACGAAATGCTAGAAATTCTCGTTAAGGCAGGCAAGATAACTGATAAGAATGCCGCTAGAGAATGTGTGCTTGACCGTGAAAGAAAAATGTCAACGGGAATGAAACATGGTATTGCAATTCCGCATGGTAAAACAGATACCGTAAGCGAACTTGTTGCTTGTATCGGAATTTCAGATGAACCAGTTGATTTTGATTCATTAGATCAAGAACCATGTCGTATTTTTATTATGACATTGTCACCTGTAAATAAAACAGGACCACACCTTCAATTTTTAGCAGAAATCAGCCTTTTATTTAAAAGCGCCGAAAAACGTCAAAAGATTTTAAGTACCACAGATAAAGCTGAAATAATTAAAATCTTAACTGACTAATGCAGTTTTCTGTTTAACTCAAAAAACCGCTCCCAAAGGGTAGTGGTTTTTGGTGTGTTTAAATTGTA
This sequence comes from uncultured Treponemataceae bacterium, assembly GCA_964371375.1. GTDB lineage: Bacteria > Spirochaetota > Spirochaetia > Treponematales > Treponemataceae > CAYJFX01. Next base: position 8,958 of record CAYJMR010000065.1, on the reverse strand, counting down.
TTATATTTTTCTCTGTAGGAGTTTTTTATGGAAGAGGGGCAAGGTATCGGACGCGAAGAAAATACTAAAAGAATTGTATACTGGGACGATATTGAAAAAAATGGTTTGGAAGAATATGATGAAGCCTTTTTAGCCATGTTGCGCTCTGATTTAAAAAACTCTGAGAAAAGCTTGGAAAAAGTTTTGCTTATCCCAAAGCGCTTTTCGGGGCAAGGGTCCTTTTGGGGATATGCCGACTCAGAAATAATGAGTGAAGAAAAAGAGGTCGAGTTTTTTGAAATATTTACAGCATGTATGCTGCATGTTGCTAGGCGTGTAAAAGATTGCAAAAATGTTATAGGATTTGCATACCCCGATTTCGAAAATGATTGGAATGTGTTAAAGCATTATGAAAACGAACATAAAGAAAAATTCATGGCTGCATTTCAAAAAAAACACAGCCACTATATTTTTGTAGAATAAAAATTATTCTATATTTTCAACAATTGCTCGAACATTAATTATTCCTTCAATGTTGCGTAATTTATTGAGAGTGTCTTCATCCACACTTCCTTCTATGTCTATAAGGTTATAGGCAATTTCATCTCGATTGTGGTTAATCATTGCAGAAATATTTTGTTTTGCATCTGCCAATACTGTCGTAATCTGACCAACCATGTTGGGAATATTCTTGTTTGAGATAGCAAGTCTTGTTCCATTGGCTGGTATGGGCTCATCAATCTTACACTTTGGAAAATTCACTGAATTAACTATGGCTCCTGTTTCTAAAAAGTCTCGTATTTGGTTTACAGCCATAACTGCACAGTTTTCTTCAGCTTCAGGAGTTGATGCTCCAAGGTGAGGAAGGCAAATAACATTTGGGCATTGTAATAATTCTTCGTCTGTAAAATCACTTACAAAGCACGAAATTTTTCCGTCTTTCAGTGCTGCAATCATGTCCTCATTAACTACAAGTCCACCACGAGAAAAGTTTAATACACGAACTCCCTTTTTCATTGAAGCAATTCTGTCTGCATTTATCAATGCCTTTGTGTCGGCAGTTTGTGGGAGATGAAGTGTTATGTAATCTGATTTTGAAAGTAGGGCATCTAAACTTTCTGCCTTTTTAATTGAACGACTTAGGGCCCAAGCACTGTCAACTGAAATAAAGGGATCAAATCCTATTACCTTCATTCCAAGTTCAGATGCAGTATTTGCAACCTTTGCACCAATAGCTCCAAGACCAATAACACCTAGTGTTTTTCCCTTTATTTCGGGACCCACAAATTGAGACTTTCCTTTTTCTGCCATGTCAGGAATATTGGCACCGTTTCCAGTTAATGTCTTTGCCCATTCATGAGCCTGGATTATTGGTCTACTTGCTATAAAGAGTGCTGCAATGACGAGCTCTTTTACGGCGTTTGCGTTCGCGCCAGGTGTATTAAAAACAACAACACCTTTATCGCTCATTTGTGAAATAGGAATATTGTTAGTTCCTGCTCCAGCCCTTGCAATGGCTTTTAATGTTTCAGGTACATCCATTGTATGCATGTCGCCTGAGCGCACTAATATTGCATCTGGGTTTAATATTTCTGAGGCTATTTCATAGTGTTCTCGGTCAAACTCATCTAAACCCTTTGCTGATATTTTATTCAATGTTTGTATTTTATACATTTGTATTCTCCTTTTATGTAATTGATAATTAACAAGTAATTTTCAATATGTATAACAATTATTAATTGATTAGATTTTCTTTTGCAAACTCTTCCATAAAATCAATTAAGGCGTCTATGCCATCAATTCCCATTGCGTTGTATACAGAAGCTCTCATGCCACCTACTAGGCGGTGGCCGGCTAAGTTCATTAGACCTTTTTTTTCGGCCTCTGCAACAAAAAGCTTGTTTAATGCCTTAGCCTTTTCATCATCTTTTTCGCATGTTAAAAATGGTATGTTCATTAACGAGCGGCTACCCTTTTCTACAGGGGCAGTATAGTATGGGCTTGAATCAAGATACCCATAAAATTTCTGAGCTTTTTCATCATTTCTCTTTTTCATGCCATCCGCACCACCGTTTTTTTCAATCCATGAAAGCACTTTTCCCATCACATAAATGCTCCAACAAGGAGGAGTGTTGTACATTGACTCTCCTTCAACATGTGTTTTATAACTTAGCATTGTTGGGCAAAAATCAAAAGGTGAATCAACAATAAGGTCGTCCCGAATTATTACAAGGGTTACTCCTGCAGGTGCTAGGTTCTTTTGGGCTCCGGCATAGAGAAGACCAAATTTTGAAACATCTAAAGGCTCTGATAGAATACAACTTGAAATGTCTGCTATAAGAGGAATATCACTGCCGTCGCTTCGTTTACCCATTTTTGGCAAGGTTTCAAACAAGGTGCCCATAATGGTATTGTTTAATGTTATGTGTGCATAATCGTATTCACCTTCGATTGTAGGCATAGAAGGAATGGCTAAAAATCCTAGATCTTCACCGCTTGCAACAACGTCAACATGTAAGTATTTTTTTGCCTCACCAATTGCTTTCTTAGACCACACTCCTGTATTTATATAGGCCGCTGTTCCAAGTTTTTTTAAGTTTAGGGGGATCATTGCAAATTGTGTGCTTGCTCCTCCTTGCAAAAAAAGCACCTTGTAGTTTTCTGGTATCGCCATAAGCTTTCTGAGTTTTGCTTCTACATCGGCAATAATCGATTCAAAGGGTTTAGAGCGATGGCTCATTTCCATAACACTTTGCCCTGTTCCATTGCAATCCAATAGTTCTGTTTGAACCTCGTTTAATACGTCTTCTGGTAAGCAAGATGGCCCTGCTGAAAAATTGTGTACTCTCATGTTATCCTCACTTTTATTTAATATGCTAGATTTTGCAATGCTGCAATAACCGAAACATTTTCTACTTTTATATCTTCGCCTACGGGGAGTATAGCATTTGTGTAATTTACTATACCTTTTATCCCGCACTCACAAAGTCTTTTACTCACTTCACAGGCATCTTCATCCTGTACATCAAGAATTGCATATTCAATGCCCATGGATTGTATTGTTTCTTCTAGTCTTCGCAAAACAAAAAGCTTAAAAGGGGCATTCATAGTTTCTACTCTATTTACGCTTTCATCAAAACCGGCAATAAGTAAAAAGTTTGAAAGATCAAATTCTTTTGATTGAATAAGTGCTTGGGCAATTTTTCCAAGGCCAACAATACAACACTTCTTTTTTGTCCCTTCATCGGTTTGCAGTACTTGAAGAATTGCTTCAAGTAACTCAAGTCGAACATATCCGTTTGAAGCACTCTTTACAGGACTGTTCTTTAGAACATAGGAAATGTCTTTTCTTACCGTTGTATCCTTCCATCCACTTAGCTTTTCAATATCAACAGAGGTCACTACATCTTCTTTGAGCTGTTTTAAAAGACGCGATAACTGAATAAGTCTCTTTTTTGTTGGTGTAGGAATCATTCAAACCTCTTATTGTGAAATATATCACATTAATAAAGATATTTTACCTTTACTCACTCACTCTGTCAATCAAAAATACTTAAAAATTGGGTTAAAACATTAAAAAAGCAGTATCATTGTGAAATTATTCACAGTAATACTGCTTTTTGCTTACGTATTAGAAGTAAATCTCTTTTTATTTCAAACTTTCTACAAATCTTCCTATTCTGTCCAAGGCTTCTTTTATTTTATTGATGTCCGTTGCATAACAACAGCGAACAAAGCCTTCACCACCTGCACCAAATACAGTCCCCGGGACAACTGCCACTTGATAGTCTTCGATAAGTTTTCCTGCAAAGTCTTCTGCACTTAACCCTGTAGAGCGTATGTCTACAAATAGGTAAAAGGCTCCATCAGGTTCTACTACCGGAAGGCCAATTTCCTTCAATCTTGTTGACATCAGGTTTCGTCTTTGCTGATATGAAATGCGCATTTTTTCAACTTCGCTTGCACCTGAACGCAACCCTTCAACAGCTCCATATTGGCTCATAATTGGGGCGCAAATAGAGGAATACTGGTGTAGCTTGTGTACTTGCTCCATTAGGTCAGGTGGACAACACACATAACCAATTCTCCAACCAGTCATTGCAAATGCTTTTGAAAAGCCGTTTAATACAACACTGTATGGTTTCATGCCTTCAAACGATGCTATTGAAACATGTTCGTTATTGTCATACACGAGCTCACAGTATACCTCATCAGAAAGTACCCAGAGTTGATATTTTTTTACAACTTCAGCTATTTTTTCAAGTTCTTCTCTAGGAATCATTTTTCCTGTAGGGTTGCTTGGTGAACATAGCATTAAGGCTTTTGTTTTTGGAGTAATGGCCTTTTCTATTTGTTCTGCTGTTGGGTAAAATCCATTTATGCTTGTATCAAGATGAATGAGCTTTGCATTACATATTTCTGCTAATGGTTGGTACGACACATAGCAAGGCTCACAAATGATTATTTCATCTTGAGGGTTTAAAATTGCTCTCAATACTGCATCTATCGCTTCCGATACTCCGATGGTTATGAGTATTTCATTCTTTGGGCTATAATGCAAGTTGTATTTTTCTAAATACGTTGCAACTTCCTCTCTAAGTTCAGAAAGGCCCCAGTTTGAAGTGTATGATGTATGACCTTGTTCAAGGTGATAAAAGGCCTCTTCTCGAATAATCCACGGAGTGGGGAAGTCAGGCTCTCCTACACCTAAAGAAATAATATCGTCCCTTCCTATAACTAGGTCAAAGAATTTTCTAATACCTGAAGGAGGGATTGTTGTTATGGTTGAAGATAGCTTGTCTTCTCTTGTATTTTGCTGCATGTTACGCACTTACTCCTTGTCTGCGATCTGTTTTATCATCGGCATAGACAATATCATTTTCTTTATATTTTTTTAGCATAAAGGTTGTTTTTGTACTTTTAACTCCATCAATCGTTGAAAGTTTTCTCGCAACAAAGAATGAAACTTCTTGAATGCTTGTACCTTCAATAGTAACTTTTAAATCATATCCACCAGACATTAGGTATAATGACTTAACTTCAGGGAATCGGAAAATACGATCTGCAATGGCATCGAATCCATGTTCCCTCTCTGGTGTTACTTGAATTTCTATTTCTGCACGTACAAGGTCTTTTTTTGAAGGAATTTTTTCGGGATTAATAACTGCGGTATATTTTAAAATTATTCCATCTTTTTCAAGCTTTTTAATAATTGAATTAACTTCTTCGACTGTTTTTCCCGTCATTGCTGCAATATCTTTTTCTGCTAAACGGGCATTTTCTTGTAATAAATTTAGTATTTCGTCCATCAACATAGAATATACGATATGAGCTATTTTATCAAGCCTAAAAAAGTAGTTAATGTACAATTTATAATGTATAATTTATAATTTCAAATTGCGTGTTTAAATACACTTACATCTACCTTTAGTTTTATTCAAAGTACAAGTATTGTTTGCAAATCAAAAATTTTAGGAGGTGGGCATAATGATTTTCTGTAATTTAAACAAAGATAATT
>CAYJMR010000065.1:0-3361 GCA_964371375.1 uncultured Treponemataceae bacterium | reverse complement strand
AATTATACATTGTACATTATTCTAAATCTTCTAAACTTTTTAACATCTCTTGAGCTATTTTGTCATTGGGGTCAAATTCTAGCACGGCCAAGAAAAAGAGTCTTGCCTCTTCAATATTGCCTTCTTTTAGAGCTAAGTATCCTAAGTTTGACATTATTTTTGTATTTTCGCTTTCTAGTTGCATTGCTTTTGTCAGATAGCTTTTTGCACCAGAAAAATCGCCTAATTCTGTAAGACAGATAGCAAGTTCGTTATAGGTATCGGTATTTGCACCTTCACATTGTATCGCTTGTTCGAGGGCAGCTTTTGCATCTTCCCATCTTTCAAGTCGGCGCAATGCCCACCCTAGCATAAACCAAGCATTCCATACGGTTGGGTTTTTTTCTATAAAAGATCGAATCGCTTCTAAGCCTTTTTCTTCTTCACCCATTGAAATGAAATCATAAGCACTTTTAAATAGTTCATCATCAAGATTCCGTTTTTCAATATCGTTTACAATCTCGAGGGCTCTTTCTTTTTTGTAGTCCCCGTTTTTGTCCATTTGCTCTTCAGTTAGATTTGCAGTTAGGGTTATGTACGTTTCAAAGCATTCTTTTGCTCGAAAAAAGTTTTTTTGTTTTAGAAAAAAGAAGCCTGCGTTAAAATAGGCATCAGGAATAATGTCTTCAGCTTCCATAACTTGTTTGTAATAACGATAGGCACTTTCATCATAAGCATCGGCATCTTCAAAAAGGCTTGATCGTCTGTAGGAATCTGCTCTTTGATCAAAAAATAGGGCCATGTTCAAGGTATTAGACATGTCTTTGTCGTCAATTCCTTGTAATGCCATAAATATTTCTTCTGCTACATCAAAGTCTTCATTTTTTGCTTTAAGAATTGCTGCATCAGTTAATTCTTGCTTTATGTTTGGCTTTGCTGCCAATAAAAGTGACCTATAATATTCTTTGTTTTTTGCTTTTGTATCATAGGCAAGTACTGTTAAAATTCCTGCTAAAATTTGTTCCCACGTAAGAGTTTCTATATCAAATGAGTTTGCGTTTTCTTCAGTTGAGTCTCTTTGCACAGGAAGCAAGACTGTTGGGTCTAGTGGAAAATTTTGATTTTCACTTACAAAGTTTTCAGGTAGAGAAATAAATACTAAACTGTCTAGAGGATTTGCTGGATTCATAGTTAACTCTTTTGTGTTACTTCGCTTTGTACAGGTGCTGCTTCAGTTGATGTTTCTTCTGTAGAAGGGGCATTCTCTGTTTCAGCTTTTTCTTGTGGAAGTTGGTTTGGATCTTCAATAGTAATCGGAGCGGGGCTGTCATCTGCAAATTCAACTCCGTCGCTTGCATTAAGCATTTTTTTGCGAAAAGACGTAAGGTATCTATTGATATGTAGCTTATATGAAATTGGTATCTGCTCTTCTGCAAATTTCATAGAAAAAGATACCAAGTCTTTTCTTCCCTCTATATTTTCTACTTGAACTACAACGCCATGGATATCAAGTATTTCGGCTGGTTCGTCAAAAGCAAGTCTTAAGGCAGTATTCTTATTCTGTAAAAACTGAGGTATCCCCATCATAAGTACTTTTGCCCCACTAAAAGAGAGGTCTCGAACAATACAGTTTCTTGGAACTTTATCAATAAATACAAGTGTTTCTTTTTTTTGTAATGTAAGGCGCCTCATTGAATCGGGAGTAATTGGAATACGTTCTTCAGAGCGTTTTACATAATTGCTTTTAGCCTCTAAAAGCCCTCCAAGTGCTACAATAAGGTCATCAGGTGGTTTTCCGTTATAGTCGAGTGTTGCAATTGCCAAGTCTCCTGAATCAACATAGGGTTGAACATCAGAAACTTTTGCATTCACAAATAAACTCATTGGTTTCCCATATGCATCAATGAAGAAAAATCGTAAGCTTACTGGTGTATTGATTTTTTGTATAGCGGCATAGGCTCCGCCCTTTGTACCAACAATAATTTTTGCTGACATCAATGAGGCTGAGTTAATGATGCATGCCCATTGAGCCCCACCACATTTTATATAAATTTGTCTTGGGTCAATACGCAAAACTTTGAGAATCTCTCTTGAGAAAATAATATTGGTATCACGATAATGATCGTAGTAGTTATTTATTTGTTGACTCGTTATTACAGCCATACATTCATGATAGTTGATATTTGCCAATTGGTCAATAGAAAAGTAATTAAAATGAAAGTAAAATCCTTTTTATTTTTTTAGAGAAAAAGCTATGCTGTTTGCAACCTTTCTGCTTGAAACTACAGAACGATTAGGGGCATTTGGAAACACAAGGCTTGTTGAACCTCCACCATCGAGCTGAATTGCTTTATAGGCTCCTGCATTCTGCAATATTTTTGCACATTCCATGTAATTTAAACCGTTGCTTTTAGCACTTTTTTCAACAATTAAAATGTATGCAGTAAAACCATCTTCACTTATTCCAACTGCAGTTCTCGAGTCTTTTATATCTTTAAAATGGGGTATTGTATTGTTTTCTAGAATAGTCCAAAAACCGCCAAAGGCAAAGTATGCTTCTTGTGTGGTTTCAAGGCTTTGTGAGTTTATAATAAAGGCTTTATTATCTTTTGTAAAACAAAGAGCTGCGTAGTTTTCGTTTGGCTGTGAAATGATTTTTCCTTCATAAATATATAGGCCTTCTATGTTTCGTTTTGCAGATAAACGAGTGGCAGGGTATGAAAAGGGGGAGGCATTTATAGCAAAGTATGCGCCTTGTCTTGTTGCAAAGTCTTTTGTTGTTTTTCCGATTGCTTCGTAGTTTTCTCCAGAATCTGGAGTGCTTGCATTTATTATTATAGATGGATTGTTAAGTTGTACTGTTATAAGGTGATAAGTGAGCTTTTGTTCTATGTTTTCATATTTTGTGTATTGAATGGGGTTTGCTTCATCGGGTAAGGGTGGTGTGTTGATGATGGAAGTGCTCGATGGAGTGGAGCAGGCAGATAATAAAAGTAGTAATATGGTTAAAACTGGCAGGTGAGAAGTGTTTTTTGTGTAAAAAAAAGGCCTCGACAGAGTCAAAGCCTTTGATAAAATTTTCATAATTAGTAAGCGCTTTTTGTGTTTTTTGCACTTCTCTTTTTCTTCATTAACTTACGTTGAAGGGTTTTATTCTTTCTGTTAAGAATTGTAGAGGGCTTTTCGTAATATTCGCGTTTTTTGTACTCGCGAATAATTCCTTCTTTTTCAACCATGCGTTTAAAGCGTTTGATAGCTTTTTCTAGGTTTTCAGAATCATCAATAATGATGTGTGCCATATGTGTTCACCCCCTTTCGGCCATTCCGTAAGACTTGGATAATCATAATATCATATTGTATAAAGAGCGTCAATACCTTGTGT
>CAYJMR010000064.1:8331-10667 GCA_964371375.1 uncultured Treponemataceae bacterium | reverse complement strand
AGAAACCTAACCGTTACTTCAAGTGGCACTATAAGTTTTGGTGCTGCTGTAAGTACCGCTTCTCTCGCGCTTTCAGCTGTAGCAACAGAGTTTAGTGGCAATGTTACCGTCCCAACAAATTTTGTTGTTACTGCAGGTGATGTGTACATAACAGGGGCAAGTGCTTTTGAAGTAAATAATTCATCAAAATCTGCAACTTTCCCAAAAAACCTATTTATTGTTGCAGGTAATGGCAATGATGTTATATTTACTAACGAGCCAAATATTACTGTTACTAATACTTTTGTGTTGTTTTCGGGAGATGTAACACTGGGAGATACTTTAACCACCACAAACGGTGATGTAGTCCTTTTTGGCTCTGGGTATAATGGTGATTACACAGGGGATCCTGCAAGCATTGATGGCTTATTCCGCTATAATCCTCCTGCACCTTTTGTGCGGCCGTCAAATACAAATGCGCCGGTACTTACACTTCCTAGTGAAACACCGTGGGGTGATGATATTCCTCAAGAAAGCGATGATCCTGATACTTTTGCTGGAACGCTCACTAGCCTTACTGGAAAAACAATTACCGTAGGCAAAAACTTTTATGCGAATGGAATAAACATAACTGGTGGAACAATAAACATTCCTGATAATAGTAACGCAAGAAGTTCTTTTGCAGAAGCGTATAATCTCCGCATACAAAATGTTTTAGTCGCTCCTAAAGGTCCAGGTGGGTTTGCATGGCTTTCTGCGGCAGAAAATGTAATCAATGGAACAGGCAACACAAATGTAGACTTTACACGGCCAATAATAGAAGCAGCGTATACAGTAAGCGATAACATGATTTATGTGCAATTTTCTGAAGCTATAGAAAATACAAATAATGAAATATGGGCTGCAGTGGGTAGGATAAAAGCAAGCACAAATAATAATTATACAAGTGAGGGTTATGTTTTCAATGGTAGCTTTACAGATGCTGCAGGCACAACCTCTACAGATGGAGCAGGTGATATAAGTGAATTTTATCTGCGGGTTTCAGATGCAGGTATATGGAACACAGATGCAACGGGAACTTCCATTGGTGCCGCTGATAGTACCGACAGAAGCGGAACTCACAGAACTGTAGAGCCAAGTATTCACATTCCAATTGCTCTTACCAACGTATACGAAACCTTACGAAGTGCAACAAAAAACCGTATCGCAACAACCTATCACGAAGGTACAACCGATGGCGCTCAGCCCGTCCTTGCAGCCGTATACACAGGGCAAGAAGTACATAACCCACTTGGGGCGCAGTTACCATACGATGCACATAATTTTATAGAGTTGCGCTTTTCAGAAGCGGTAAGTATTGCAAGTTCTGGTGGAGTATCCATTGCAAATAGCGTAACGAATCAAAAGGTATTAGATACCTTTGGAGCTATTACAGAGCAAGCAGGCGGTGGTTTAGACATTGCAGGGCTTGTTGAAATAAATGGCGGAAGGCTTGAAACAGGTTCAAAGGATAAAACCACAGGTGCAATTACTGCTGGCGATAACACCGTTCACGCTTTTTATAGAAATTTTAGTATAATTAATGCAGATGGAACCCTTTATTCATCCGGGCCTCAAACCCATCGCTTGCGTATTTCTATTGCAGGCTTCCAAGAAGATACGGTATCTGTACCAGGAAGCTCTGAACTAGCAAATTACTACCCTGGCTTTATAGATAATGCAACAACGCCGTCTGGTACAGTGAGTATTCAAACCGGTGCTTTTGCTCCGAGTATTACAGCAGTAGCAGGCACAAATACAGCTTTGGATTTATCTGTTAGCAAAACGGTGAACTCTAGCGTTTCAGGTCTTTATGGTCCTTGGGATACTTCGCCTCCATCGCTTGCTCATGTTGACTGGGACGACACATCAGAATATGAAATTCTAGGCCCCCCGGATGCAGCTGGTACAGGAATTGAACGGTTTGAATTCCACTTTCACGATAATACCTATGATTACACAACATCTCCTGCAGTAGAATGGACAAATTCAACCGGTTGGAATGGAATAAAACTTGATACAGTGGGTGGTTCGCGCCCAGATTACACAGCGAGCCCTCCCGCAACAGCAACCAAGGGCGGTTTGCGTGCTTCATCTTTGCTAACTGCAACCGAAGCTTTTGATATTGTGAGTGATACTGCAGGTGGTGCCGTGACAGATGGAACATTTGAAGCTAATTATATTCGAAGTATTTTTGATACTGACTTTTTTACAACAGGTACAACAGGTTTGGCCGAAGATGATGATACATTGTATCTAACCTTATATCCAACTACTAAAACCTTAGATCCAATTTCACAATACAACTTTTCGTATGA
>CAYJMR010000064.1:0-8231 GCA_964371375.1 uncultured Treponemataceae bacterium | reverse complement strand
GAATTTACATTTTATCAACCAGATGGGACAACAAAGATTGACGATTTATCTGCAACAAATGCAAGAATTGCCTTTACAACAGAAACATCAACCGGTCTTATTTTAACTTTAAATCGGCCATTGGCTACATATGAATTGTTTAGGATAAACCTTCAAGCTGACGGTGATGGCATAGATGAGGATGGAGATGAAATAGCCATTTTTGGAGATAATGGAGCGCGTGTAAGTGCCGCAGGTCGCTTCCCTGTTACCTATTTTGGGGTAAATACGGTGTATCCTCTCAATGCTATAGGAGCTCTAGACTTTGATTTTAATACACCTCCTACAGCAGGGGATATAAGCGTTATGAATTTTGATGGGTCTAAAGGCTTGTATGCGCATAGAGATATTACCATGGAAGTAGCGGTTGAAAACAGTATCACAGGACTACATGATGCCTTAAGCATACAACCTTCTCTCTGGATTGATTCAAATGCAACTCCTTTAACATACGCTGAGCGCTATAAAGAAGAAACAGGGCAAAATATCACGTTTTGGATGCCGTCTTATCATGAACCTGCTTCTGTATTCTCTGAATTTTATAATACAGAAGCTACTAAAATTGACAATCCAAGTGGTTCAGGTGATAGATATACATTTACAATTGGTGTTGATGATATACTTCGTTCCTCTGGCGATACAATGCAATTTTTATTTGAAATGGGCGAAATTACTATTTCTGAAGATGGAGCCTTAACAGGAACAGCACCACTTTATCACATAAATATCCCCGACCTAGATGACTTACAGAACTTTAGCATGTTTGCCTTTAAAGTGTTCGATGAAACGCAGCGTGGTGGTTCGACCATTCTAAATAATGTTATTAATGTAAACGAAAAAGAAGAAGTATTACTCGAAGTTATTATGCCAAAGGAAGGAAATTTAAACATAACGGTACTCACAGCAGATGGAAATGTTGTAAAATCGCTTAGTAGGGGGAGAAAACCACAAGGCGAACACTACTTTACGTGGGATGGTACCAACAATGCAGGAAACGCAGTTGCCCGTGGTATCTACTTTGTGCGCATTGTAGGCCCTGGCATAGATGAAACGAGAAAAGTCATGGCAGTTAAAGAGTAATTGATAATTAATAATGCATAATTAATAATTATTAGGGCGTAGATAATTAGGAATGTGGCGGGCAGAGCGGTGAAGAAAGGGGAACCACAGATTAAAGGATTTTTGGGATTTCTATCGGTAAATGCTACCGGAATTGTAACAAAACATAAAGACAAATACGTGCCAAAAATATAAATATTTTTGATTTATATTTTTTTGTGGTTCTTGGAATAAAGACTAGATACTAAAAAATAAAAATCTGTGTAATCTGTGGATTTAAATATGACAAAAGGAAAATATGGATAAATTACAAGGGTGTGCCTATCTTGCCTTTGATGAGCATAAAAAACAATTAAAAGACGAACTTACTAGGCGATTTAGATACACAACAAACCCTGTAGAATATGAAAACCTTCTCTATTATGAATGCGAGGACTTTGTAGAGCCTTCATGGGCTAAAACAAGCCTAAAAGAAGTGTACGTGCTTACCTTTGAGTCCATATCCCAGGCGGCAAATGCGCTAAAAGATATTATGAGAAACTGGGCTTCATATTCTTATGAGAATTTTAGGCGGTCCTCACTTATTCAAGAAAAGTTACCATATATAAACACAAAACTTAAGCCGTTTCCTTTTGATGTTCCTCATTCAGACATTGGACTTTTTACGCTTATCGATAAAAATACAGCTCTGGTGTTTCCAAAAAGCACCTCTCTTTTTCCAGCAGGAAACATCACTTTAATAGAAGACCACGAAAACCCACCAAGTAGGGCATATTTAAAGTTTGAAGAAGCGCTCGTGCGATTTAATCATCGTTATGGGTCTCTCCCTACAACCGGTGAGCGTTGTTTTGATGCAGGCGCGTGTCCTGGCGGTTGGACTTGGGTATTAACAGAGCTCGGCTGCAATGTGTTTGCAGTAGACAGAAGCGAGCTAGACCCACGTCTTATGAAGCACCCTCTAGTAGAGTTTAAAACACACGATGCTTTTACCTTGGCGCCAAAAGACCTTGGTAGCTTTGACTGGGTTTTTTCTGATGTTATTTGCTATCCTGAGCGTCTCTTTGAATGGGTGCAAAAGTGGATAGATTCAGGCCTTACCAAAAACATGATCTGTTCTATAAAAATGCAAGGCGAAACCGACTGGTCCCTCATAGATGAGTTTGCAAAAATTCCCAATAGCTATATTCAGCACATGCAATATAACAAACATGAGTTAACGTGGATGTGGCATAGCAATTAATAATTAATAATGAACAATTAATAATTGATTTTATTTTTACTCAGGTGTATAATACCCTTATGTATGGATTTATTCGTGTTGCGTGTGCCAGCCCTTTAGTAAGGGTGGGCGATTGTGAAAAGAATGCACAAGAAATTATTACTCTTATTGAACGGGCACAAAAAGAGGGTGTTTCCCTTGTGGTGTTTCCTGAACTATGCATAACAGGCTATACCTGTTCTGATCTTTTTTTTCAACGTTCTTTGCAAGAGTCAGCCTTAAAAGCCCTCGCAAAAGTTGCAAGTGCAACAACAGAAAGAGGTTTAAGTGTCCTCGTTGGTCTTCCCTTTGCGTATGAAGATTCTCTTTACAATGTTGCAGCAGTTTGTTCAGACGGTAAAGTTGTTGCCCTTGTGCCTAAATCACATATTCCAAACTATGCAGAATTTTATGAAAAAAGACATTTTGCACCTGCTTTTGAAGGGGTAAAAACTGCCTCAATTAAAGACACTCAGGGGAAATTATGCGAAATACCATTTGGCATAAACCAACTGTTTTGTGCACATTCAAACAGTGACGTGCGATTTGCTGTTGAAATTTGTGAAGATTTATGGGTTCCCTCTCCACCGTCGGTAATGCATGCACAAAATGGAGCTACTATTATTGCAAATCTTTCTGCAAGCAATGAAGCTGTTGCAAAAAGCGATTATCGCCGACTTTTGGTTTCTTCCCAATCTGCACGCCTTGTGTGTGCCTATATGTATGCAGATGCAGGGATGGGTGAATCTACCACCGACCTTGTTTTTTCTGCTCACAACATCATAGCAGAAAACGGCTCCGTGCTTTCAGAAGCAATACCGTTTGCAAAAGATAGCTTTTGTGTTTCGGATATAGATACAGAAAAACTCTTACAAGAAAGGCGAAAAAACACTTCATTTTCATCCTGTGCAAAACAATGTAAAACAGAGTATGTAATAAATTCGGTGCAATTACCCGAACTTGTAATGCCTCTTTCGCGGTATATAGACGCCCATCCCTTTATTCCAAATGATCCAACTGCGGTCGAAAAACGATGCAAAGAAATTGTGCAAATGCAAACTCAAGGATTAGTACAACGTTTAAGGCATATGAATTGCTCCTCAGTAGTTGTGGGGCTTTCAGGAGGACTCGATTCAACGTTGGCACTATTGGTTACCATAGAAGCTTTCAATGAATTAGGGTTTAACACAAAGGGTATACTTGCTATAACTATGCCTTGTTTTGGTACTACAGACAGAACGTATAATAACGCATGTTTACTTGCAAATGAAAGCGGGGTGACATTAAAAGAAATCCCAATTACGGAAGCTGTAAATAAGCACTTTGAAGACATTGGTCACGATAAAAACATACATAATGCAACATACGAAAACTCTCAAGCGAGAGAAAGAACTCAAGTGTTAATGGACATTGCTAATTCTGTACATGGTATTGTAATTGGAACAGGTGACTTATCTGAGCTAGCTCTTGGATGGGCAACGTATAATGGGGATCACATGTCTATGTATGGTGTGAATGCTTCTGTGCCTAAAACACTTGTGCGCCATCTTGTACGTCATTATGCCCTTGAGGCGAGGCAAAAAGGAAGTGAAAAGCTTGCTATCGTATTAGATGATATTATCGATACACCGGTAAGCCCTGAGCTTTTACCTGCTAATGATGGGAATATATCACAATCAACAGAAGAAATTTTAGGTTCATATGATTTGCATGATTTTTTCTTGTATTATTTTGTGCGATGGGGCTTTTCTCCCGATAAGATTATGTTCTTAGCCGAGCATGCCTTTAAGTGTGGTTCAGAAAAGGAAATGTTCTCAAAAGATGAAATAAAAAAACGCCTTGTGCTATTTATAAATCGCTTTTTTTCACAGCAGTTTAAACGTTCTTGCTTACCAGATGGCCCAAAAATTGGTTCAATTAGTTTGTCTCCACGGGGAGATTGGCGAATGCCAAGTGATGCTCACATGCGAGAGTGGTTAGAGAATTTAGAAAACTAAAAGCAAAAATTACGCTAAGATTCGCCGTTTAGGTATTGATAAAAATCGCATAAACGTGTACCCTATACTGTATGAAGGAAGAATCAGTATTTTCAAAAAGTCTTTTAGAGCAATGTATAACATCTGATGTTATACATGCCATGGATGACGTTATGAGTGTAACTAAAAAAACACACGTTATTCGTGGTGGAAAAGTGATAGCAGAAGTATTTGGAGCCAAGGAAATTTTTGAAAATTTGGTAGAAGTGAGCCAGGGTAGTAGCGAAACAACCCTAGTTGCAAGTTTTCATAATAACCTTACTCTGTTAATTCAAAAAACATGGGTTGAGAAATCAGATGAGGTATTAAAAGACCAAGTTTTATATAAATTGGATGAAGTTTGCGCCTTAATAGAAAAAAAAGAATATGCAAAAGTTTATGAGAACTTTATAGACCTCTTAAATGATGCTGTCTTTTTAATGTTCGGCGCATTGTCAACAAAAGACGACTTTTCAGAATACGCGCTGCGTATTGATCCAGGATTTGGCGTATTTTGGTGGTTTTTAAAGAGCGTAAGCCAAAAAATGCCAAAAGATGCAAAAGTTGGAAGACTTTATATTATTCTTGGAATGCTCTTTTTAGCAAATTATTAATGTAGTACAAATGAAATCCTCATAAAACGCGACCTATAAGAGAGTAGCACTTATGATTAATGAATCAATTTTTACATCCCTACGAAAAGCATCTCAGTTATTAGCTAATCTTAGCGCAAAAGAAAAAAATAATGCACTTGAAGCTGTTATTAGATCATTGGATAAAAACCGAGAAAGCATTCTTAGTGCAAATAAAAAAGATGTTAATAAGGCTCGCGAAAGTGGAACAAAAGAAAGTCTTGTTGACCGATTAATGCTAAACGATGAACGTATGATTGGTATTAATGATAGCATTCGTATAATTATATCGCAAACAGACCCAGTTGGTGAAATCATTAGCGGATGGAAAACAGAAGCTGGGTTAGATATAAAACAAATGCGTGTTCCAATAGGAGTGGCTTCCATTATTTATGAGTCACGTCCGAATGTTACTGTAGATGCCTTTGCTCTTGCATGGAAAAGTGGTAATGCAATTTTATTACGGGGAAGTTCAAGTGCTCTTGAATCAAACAAGGCAATTGTAAGCGCAATTAAAGAAGCCCTTACATCTATAAAAAAAGAGTATTCAGATGCACTTTTTCTTACAGAAGGTGGAAGAGAAGAAGTTGGGCAAATACTTAATGCCCGTGGTCTAGTCGATATAGTACTTCCTCGAGGTGGGGCTGACTTAATAAAGATGGTCGTAGAAAATGCTCGCATACCTGTCATTGAAACTGGCAGTGGTATTTGCCATTTGTTTGTAGACGAAAGTGCAAGTATTGAAATGGCTGTAAATATAGCAGAAAATGGAAAAATGCAGCGTCCTGGCGCCTGTAATTCGTTAGAAAGTATCTTAGTGCACGAATCTTGTGCAAAAGACTTTTTACCCGCTTTGCTAGAAAGATTGGGCGATAGATGTGAAATGAGGGCAGATGAAAGGGCTTTTTCCATTTTAGAAAAGAACGCAACAAAATCAAAGCTTGTACATGCAACAAAAGAAGATTTTGCAACAGAGTTTTTAGACTTTATCGTTGCAATAAAAATAGTTAATTCTTTAGAACAGGCTGTTGAGCATATTAACACTCACAACACAAAACACTCAGATGCAATTGTAACAAAGGCCCTAGATAATGCACGATACTTCCAGCAAAATGTAGATGCTGCTTGCGTATATGTAAATGCCTCAACTCGCTTTACCGATGGCGGAGAATTTGGATTTGGTGCGGAGCTTGGTATTAGTACACAAAAAATGCATGCTCGCGGCCCAATGAGCTTAACCGCCCTCACAACCATAAAGTATATTGTTGATGCAGAAGGGTTAACTCGATGACAATACATAAAACACTTACGGATGCTAGAAAAATAGTAATTAAAATCGGTTCTAATACGCTTGCAAAAGAAGACGGAACAATAAACACTGAGTGGATGAATAGTTTTGCTAATCAGTGCGAAAAACTTATTTCTGTAGGAAAACAGTTAGTCATTGTTTCTTCAGGGGCACAGGTTGCAGGTCTTTCAACCCTAAAAAGGTGGACCAGAAAAAAAGATATTCACTATAGGCAAGCACTGTGCGCAATAGGACAAGTTGAACTAATGAAACAATGGCTTGACTCTTTTATAAGAAATGGTATGCATATAGGTCAATTGTTAATTACAAAAGACGACTTTGGCGATAAACAACGCACTTTAAATATGAGAAACACCCTATTTACTCTAGTTGACGAGGGCGTTATTCCTGTAATTAATGAAAACGACTCTGTGTCTTTTGAAGAAATTAGTATAGGCGACAACGATAATCTTAGTGCATTAACGGCAATTTTGTGGGGTGCTGATGCGCTAATACTCTTTAGTGATATTGATGGCGTTTATAATAAAAATCCAAAAGAGCATAAAGACGCCAAACTTGTTGAACTTGTTACTGATATCCCAAAATTAAAACAAGAAATTAGTATGGACAGTAAAAGCGACTTTGGAACAGGTGGGATGGTTACAAAAATAGAAGCTGCAGAAAAAGTACAAGAATATGGCATCTCAATGATTTTGGCAAATGGTTCAACGGAGCAAATATTAGAGAAACTTGTTTCGGGCGAGGCTGCTGGAACACTTTTTTATACTGAATAGGGGAATATATGGATACGACAAAAGTTGGATTACTTGGCTGCGGCGAAATGGGAGGAGCTCTCATACGTGGTGTTGCAAAATCTATTGATAGTGGGAATATTATTCTGTTTAACAGAACTCCTGCAAAGGCTGAAAAAATTGCCGCTGATGTAAATGCCTTTGTCGTTAGCACAGAAAATGAGCTCGCAATAAAAGCATGTGACTATATTATACTAGCCGTAAAACCATATGTAATAAAAAGTGCGATAGAAAATTTATTTAAAGGTATAGATTCTTACAAGGGAACGCTTGTATCTGTTGCGGCGGGAGTTACACTTGAAGACCTTTATGAATGCGTGCCACAAAAATTTCAAAAAACAGTATCAATAATTCGTCTTATGCCAAACACACCTTGTCATGTTGGAGAAGGTATGATTGGCTTGAGTGCAAGTGATACAGTCGATAAAAAAAATATTGAAAAATTAAGTGAGTTATTAAAAAAGGCAGGGATTGTTGAGCAAGTCGCAGAACCGCTATTAGATGCTGTAACGGCTTTAAGCGGTTCAGGGGTTGCATACGGTTTTATGTTTATAGAAGCTTTAGCCGATGCCGGTGTGCAATTTGGGATGACAAGAAAGCAGGCCTATGTGTATGCTGCCCAAATGTTAAAAGGAGCAGGGGCGATGGTTTTAGAAACTGGCCTTCATCCTGGGGTACTAAAAGATGGAGTCTGTTCGCCTGGTGGAATAACAATAAAAGCGCTTGATACTCTCGAAGAAAAAGGTTTTCGAGGGACTGTAATAGCAGGGGCAAAAAAAGCCTTTGAAGTATCAAGGAGTTTTGGGAAGTAGTATTCTTATCACAAGTCAAAATATAAATATAAAGAGAGGAAAAACATGAAATTTGGACTTATTGGAGCAGGGCTTATTGGTAAAAAGTTTGTTGACGCGTGTCAACTTGTCCCTGAAGCTGAAATTGTAGCTGTGTCATCTGCAACTCCTGGAAAAGCACAGGCTTTTGCAGCAGAAAAAGGTATATCTTCATATTATGATAGTTATGAGGCTATGCTAAAAGAGGCAGATATTGATTGTGTGTATATTTGTACAACACACAACTTTCATTACGAAAATCTTCTTCTTTGTATTGAATACAACAAACATGTAATTT
>CAYJMR010000063.1:5136-10840 GCA_964371375.1 uncultured Treponemataceae bacterium | reverse complement strand
GTTTTTTTGCAATATGTGAAGTGGCATTATGAATGTTTTCCATAACTTCATCAGGGTGTTTAAATACATTTTTATTGATTTTTTGGTGAGTATAGCGCACTCGAGTTCCACCTTGGTTTCGAGTGGCAAGATATGTTGAATTTATAAATCCTTTTCCGAATCCCTTGTAACTTTCAAGGTCTCCATACGTGCAAAAAGAATTTAATATACGCTCAATATGTTTCAATTCCATAATACCTCCTCAATCTTCTAATAATTATAACATAGAATTTAAATATTGCAATACTTAAAAGAAGTAAAATTTTACTGGCATGGAAAAAATTTAATTGCGGAATTATAAAAAACAGGAAAAAAATGCGTAAATTTGGGTAAATTTAAAAAAAATAGATGTAAAAATAATATTGACAGGAGAAAAATCTCGTGTTATCATTTAGTTAGTAAACAACCCGAACTAAATAAAAAAAATTAGTCTATGACATTAGATAAAGGAGAGTGCAACATGAAAACTTACTTATCAACGTTATCAATCGACGGAACATTTGCGAAAGGAAGTAATCCCTTACCTATTTTTCGCGACCCAATCAAGGATAAAGAATCAAAAAGTGATGGAACCCTAAGTGCTGTCGAACTAGAAAACCTAGGTAAAGAAACAGGATATCGAGTTTTACCTTATCGACTAGCTGATAGATATGACAGAAAGAAAAAGCCTATCCAACTTAAAACAGTAATCTTAGAAAATGATTTAGTTAAAGTTACCTTTCTACCTGAACAAGGTGGAAGGCTGTATTCTATGATTAATAAAGAGACTGGGCATGATGTTTTTTTACGTAACCCTGTATACCAACCTTGTAATTTAGGTATTTTAGATGCATGGTTTTCTGGTGGAGTTGAATGGAATATTGCTCAATATGGGCATACTTTCACTTCAAATTCTCCAGTCTTTTTTGCAAAAGTCGTAGATAATGACTATGAATTTGTACGTATGTATGACTATGAAAGATGCAAAAAGGTGTTTTATCATATTGATTTTCACCTACCCGATGGGAGTACAATACTATATGCTCATGTACACATTATCAATGATGACAATTATTCAAAACCTTTTTATTGGTGGACAAATGCAGCTATTCCAGATAATCGCAATGTAAGAGTTTTTTCAGGGACTGATGAAGTAATGTTTTTAAGACCCGAAAGTATAGGAAACAACATAAATCCTGTTCGAATATTTGGCCATGCAAAACTACCCTATTTACCAACACTAGAAGGAAAAGATTCATCGTATCCTGTAAACTCAAACTACGCTAATGAATTCTTTTTTCAAAATTCAGAAGTAGAAAATGCTCCATGGAGTGCAGCAGCATACAATGATGGAACAATATATTTTGACCGCTCCACTCAACCCTTGCGATACAGAAAAATGTTTTGTTGGGGATCTCATCGAGGAGGAAGGCGGTGGTGTGATTACCTTAGCATACCAGGAGAAAACAGCCATTACATTGAATTACAAGCAGGCTTAGCACCAACACAGTTAAATGGTATTACAATAAAGGCAGGCGAATCATGGCAATTCACTCAAGCATTCGGACTTACTCAGTTTTCGGAACTATCAGCCCCTTATGATGAGAATTGGAATACATCAAAGGAATATATAGCAAAGAAAATCGATACAGCATTGAGTGAGGGTATATTATTAGAAAACCACCGTAACTTTATCTCACTTGCAACAAATCCAGCTACTGAAATATTATCGATTGGCTCGGGTTATGGAGCACTCGAAAGCATTAGGCGCAGTATATTTCAAGCTCATAATACCCCAACTATGATTACGTTTCCCCAGTCAACAATTGGGCAAGAACAGCTCCCTTGGCTAGAGTTACTACGTACAGGAATAATGCCAGAACAATCGCCATTAAGTATTCCAGCCTCGTGGATGATTGATGAGGCTTGGCGCCCGTTGTTAGAAAAGAGCATACAAATAAAAGAAGGAATGACGGCACATTTACATTTAGGTGTATTAGAGTATGAAAATTTTAATTTTGAAAAAGGAATTTACCATTGGAACAAGTCCCTAGAATTACAAAAGAATCCATGGGCATTGAGAAATCTGGCTGTGGTAAGAAAGCGGCAAAATGAATTAGACGAAGCAATAATTTTGATGCAAGAAGCGGTTGCCTTAGAAAATTTTTCTATAGATAAATCTTTTACAGAAGAATATTTTGATTTATTGATTGAAGCAAAAAAGTATGAAGACTTATGGGATATGTATTTAAATCTTCCTTCTGAACGAAAAAATGTTGATAGAATTATTATGCAGGCAGGGTACGCTGCTGTTGAACTAGACAAAACTCAATTTGTTGAAGATTTAGAAGAAAAAGAATTCTCCAATATCAGAGAAGGAGACAATTTACTTGTGGATATGTGGTTTAAATTTACAGCAAAAAAAGAGGCAAAATCCCACGGTATTCCTTATTCAGATGACATTTATAAGGAAGTGCGAGCAACAAAGTTACCACCTAGTAACTTTGATTTTAGAATGGTTGATAATTAGTATTAAATAAAACCCTACTACGGAGGATAATATGCAAAAAGTATTAAGAATGGCGATAATTGGATGTGGCTTTTTTGGAAAAAAACACGCTGACATAATAAATCAAATTGCAAACTGTAGCCTGGTTGCAGTTTGTGATGTCAATAAATCAACTGCAAAAGAAACAGGTGAAGAATATGGAATTACTTGGTATACAGATCATGTTGAAATGTTAAAAAATGAAACTATTGATGCCGTTTCAATATGTGTTTCTGAAGACTTTCATCTACGACCAAGTATTGATGCGGCAGAATTTGGAAAAGATATTTTATTAGAAAAACCAATAGCTAAGAATGCTGAAGAAGCAGCACAAATATTTGCAGCTGTTAAAAAGAATAATGTAAGATTAATGGTAGCCCATGTTTGCGAATTTGATGGAAGGTACAGATATACAGCAGATGCTATACAAAGAGGTGAGCTCGGTGAAATCATTTCATTATACCTAAAACGATCTTCTACTCAATCAACCGCGGAACGACTAAAAGGCAATGTAAGCATTTTCCACTACATGGGAGTGCACGACTTTGAAGCTATGATGCTGTTTGCACAACCTGCAAAACCAATTAAAGCATATGCTCAGTCAATCTCTAAAAAAAATGCTCACTTTGGCGCAGAGGATACAGTTTTTAGCACAATTACATTTGACAATGGTCTAGTCGGTTGCATTCAGTTATGCTGGGCACTTCCTAACAATGATGCATTAGGTTTTGTTGCATGTGCTGATGTTGTAGGAACAAAGGGTGTTAGTTATATCAGCATAAAAAATCAGGGATTAGAACTCTTTTCAGAAACTGGTGTTACATATCCTGATTTAACATATTGGCCAGTGTACTTTGGTCACACATCTGGAAAAGTACGTGAAGAAATTCAACATTTTGTTGATAAAACCCTCTCAGGCGAAGACTATGTAGTAGACACAGAGTTGGCAATTTCAGCTGTAAAAACAATAGATGCCTGTATGCGTTCGTTAAAAACTGGAAACGTTGAGAATATATAAAAATAGTACTTATTGTTTACCTGACTGTTAAGTACGTATTAGCAATTAAAAAAAGATGTATTTATTTGAATAAAACAAAAGAGGTAAGAACTATGATTTATTTGAGACAACGTAATTTTCTACATTTTCTCCATACTATTCCTGCCCAACGATGGGTTACTGTCGGAATTCTAGTTGTACTCGTAATTGGAATAAATTTAGTTAATCCACTTTTTTTGACGTGGAACAATATTAATGGAATTTTTCAACAAATTTCAGCTATGGGTATTATTGCATTGGGAGCAATGGTTGTTTTAATTTCTGGAGGAATTGACTTCACAACTGGAACAGGTTTGGCAATGACAGGAGTACTTGCTGGTGTGTTGTATATTAATGCCAGTGAAAATATCTTAGTCCTTATACTTGGATCAATGAGTGGTGGTATCATTCTAGGGTTTATAAATGGATTTTTTATTGCAAAGTGTAAGCTAAAACCCTTTGTTGCAACACTTGCAGTTATGGCTTTTGCTCAAGGGTTAACTCTTCTAATCTCGGAAGGCAAACTTGCTTTCTTAAATCACCCTGCTACATTTGTTATTGGGGGAGGTTCTATTTTTGGAATCTTATCCGTGTCGTTCTTAATTTTTTTGGGGG
Organism: uncultured Treponemataceae bacterium; assembly: GCA_964371375.1. Taxonomy (GTDB): domain Bacteria; phylum Spirochaetota; class Spirochaetia; order Treponematales; family Treponemataceae; genus CAYJFX01. The sequence goes on along the minus strand of CAYJMR010000063.1, from coordinate 6,623 downwards.
TGGCTATGCTTACATGGTTTCTTTTAAACAAAACGAAAATTGGAACCTATGTTTATGCTATTGGCGGAAACGAAGATTCTGCTCATTATATGTTTATGCTGGGTTATGTACAGGTATAGCAGCCTTAATTACTGTATGCAGAATTGGGCAGATAGCCCCTAATCTTGAAGGTACTTTTTTAATGGACGGAATATCTGCAGCGGTAATAGGAGGGACAAGTCCCGCAGGTGGAAAAGGTTCAGTATCAGGCACAATTTTGGGAGTGATAATTTTGGGAATTGTTTCAAATGCTTTAACTTTCTTAAATATCACCTCAACCGCACAAACAGCTGTAAAAGGAGTAATTATTCTTACAGCATTAGTAATAGATGCGATATTTCGGCTTTTAAAAAAAAGTTGAATTTTGTATATTTGAGAGTTTCTCAATAAATATTATTAAAAGGGGTTTTTATGAAAAAGAAATTATCTTTTTTGGGAGTACTAAGTGTAGTACTAGTGTTGGTAGCTTGCTCAGCTAAAGAAGAGTCAAAGCAGGATGGTGGCATAACAGTCGGTATGGCAATGATTGACTATACTAACACCAGTTTCATTGGAATCAAAACAGGAGCTGATTTAGCAGGTGAAGACTATGGGTTAGAACTTATCTGGAAAGGTTGTGAAGGAAATCTTGACAAACAAATTGATGTAATTCGGGGATTTATTCAACAAGATGTAGATGTTATTATGATTGATTCAGTCGATGTAAATGGTTTAGTTTCTGTGGTTAATGAAGCAACGGAAGCCGGTGTCGATGTACTAGCTATTGGCTCTCCAATTCCTGGAAACAGTAATTATAATGCAGTATATCCTGATTACATAGACGCAAAATTTGCAGCAAGAATGGTCGGAGAAATGTACAAAGGCCAAGAAGGAACCATAGGCCTCATTGCGGCATCACCCGGTAATATGGTATCAGATAACCGCCAAAACGGATTTGAAGAAGCCATATCTGAATATCCAAACCTTAAAGTAGTTACAGGGTTAGGACAATGGGATGCAGCTCAAGCAATGACAGTGGCGGAAGATATAATTCGTGCGAATGACGATCTTCTTCATATACATGTCATCCAAGATGGCATGAGCTATGGAGTGCTTCGAGCCGTACAAAATTCAGGAAAAAATATTCCAATGTCATCAAATGATGGAGATACAGAAGGTCTAGAAAACTATGAAAAAGGTTATTATGTACTAGAAAATCTTAATGGTAATGAAAGGATTGGTTATTGGTTTACTGCTTTATGTTACTTCATTGCAACTGATTATGAAATGGATAAAACTCAATATAATGTAACATATAAAATACTAAATGATGATTTAAAATCTTTAGCTATTGAATCAGGTATTAATATCGTTGATGGTGTTGAAATGACTATGGTTACGTTGGATGAGGCAAGACAAATTGGAAAAAATTATGCAACTGAATATGGTAAAGATACGTATCTACCGAT
>CAYJMR010000063.1:0-5126 GCA_964371375.1 uncultured Treponemataceae bacterium | reverse complement strand
AGCTTTCTTTGTTATATAATTTTTTTATAACAAGGAAAGCTATTTTTTTTTAGATTGAGGATAATAATGAAAGAAACATCTAAAGCAACAAGATTACTGATAAATCAGCGTATAAAGAGATATACAATTTTGGTTACAATTACTGTGGCATTCCTCATATTATATGCAGTAGCCATTCCGAATTATGTGAGTCTCATAACAATAACAAACCTATTTAGGCAGTCATCGGTACTAGCAATTCTGGCTTGTGGTATGACTTTTGTTATCCTGGTGGGAGGAATTGATTTATCACCTGGTGCTAATATAGCATTATCAGGTGTGATTTCTGCTTTAGCACTCAATGCAATAGGCTCGGATAGTTTACTTAGTGCTATACTTGGTATAGTTGTCGCATTACTATCGGGAACATGTATAGGTCTGATAAATGGACTTTTAATTGGATATATGAAAATTGCTCCATTTATTGCTACCTTAGCAACAATGTCGCTTGCAAGAGGATTGACATTATATATTACCGATGGAAAACGAATCATTGTATCTAATCCATATTTTAATGCTTTGGGAAATAGTGTGCATTCAATCGGGGAGCTAAAGATTCCTTTTATTATCTATCCCTTAATTTTTGTTATTTTTTTAACATACGTTATATTAAATAAAAGTTGTTTTGGACGAAAAACATATCTAGTGGGAGGAAACCTACACGCAGCAAAGGCTTCCGGCATCCATTGTGAAAAACAAATCGTTTATATTTATTCCTTTATGGGTTTAATGGCGGGAATAGCAACAGTATTAACAATTGGACGGTCTGCGTCAGCTCAACCACTTGCAGCAATGGATTTAGAGTTTGATGTTATAACAGCTGTAGTATTAGGGGGAATTACACTGACAGGAGGTGCAGGCACACTGGGAGGGTCCCTTCTTGGTTGTTTACTCATGGGGGTAATGCTCATGGGCGTAAATATGATTAATATTCCTGTTTACTACAATTATATAATAAAAGGTGCTTTTATACTTTTTGCAGTACTTGCAGATAGGATATCGTTAGAAGTAGCTACAAATAAGGAAATAAAAGCCGGCGCAAAAACAATAAAAAACGGAACGGTTAAACAAAAAAAAGATTCTATTGATTTCATTGGTAACTTTAAAAAGCTTTCTTTTGTGAATATAAGTAAATATTTTCCTGGCGTACAAGCTCTTGATAATGTTTCATTCGATATTCAAGCAGGTACAGTGCATGCATTGGCGGGTGAAAATGGTGCAGGAAAATCAACTCTTATGAAAATACTATCAGGTGTATATCATATGGATAATGGAGAAATCCTTATTGATGGCAAACCAATACATATAAAATCGCCACATGACTCTAAGAAAAAAGGTGTTGCAATAATATATCAAGAGTTAACTTTAATTCCAGAGTTAACGGTAACTCAAAATATTTTTCTTGGTAAAGAAAAAAGCATTTTACTAAACTTTGTTTTAGCAATAAAAAAGATGCAAGAACAAGCAAATAATATTTTACAAAATTTTGGACTATCGGTAAATATTGATAGCAAAGCAAATAGCATAACAGTTGGGAAACAGCAAATGGTGGAAATCGCTAGAGCCTTTGATTCAAAAGCGCGAATTGTTGTAATGGATGAGCCAACTTCTGCTTTATCTGAATCTGATAAAGAAATATTATTCAGTTTGATAAGAAAAATGAAAAAACAAGGTGTAGCTATAATATATATTTCACATAGATTACCTGAAATATTTGAAATAGCAGATTCCGTTACCATATTACGAGATGGTAAGCATATTAGTACAAAACCTATTGAACAAGTAGAAACAGCTAGCCTTATAAAAGAAATGGTAAATCGTGAAATAAAGGAAATATTTACACGAAAAAGAAATACTATTGGTAATGAAATACTGAGAATTGAAAACTTACGGCGTAATGGAGTCTTTAAGAATGTTTCTTTCTCTGTTCGAGAAGGAGAAGTTGTTGGGATGGCAGGGCTCATCGGAGCTGGACGAAGTGAAGTTGCTCGATGTATTTTTGGTTTAGATAAGTATAATTCAGGCAAAATTTATTTAGAATCAATAAAGATTAGTACTCGTTCACCTGAAGATGCTTTGAAAAAGGGAATTTGCTATGTCTCAGAAGACAGACGACACGAAGGGATTATCCCATTAATGTCTGTAAAAGAAAATATTTCTTCTGCAGTTCTCTCAACAATGAATAAGTTGGGTATAATCAATAATAAAAAAGAAAAAGCACTTGCCTCAGAATACATCAAAAAATTCGGCATTAAAGTTCCTTCAGAAGAACACTTAATAGGAACCCTCTCCGGAGGGAACCAGCAAAAATGTTGCTTGGCTAGAATGTTTGCTTGTAATCCAAAAGTTATGATTTTTGATGAGCCAACCAGAGGCATAGATGTAGGAGCAAAAGTTGAAATTCATAAATTAATCGAAAAATTATCGGCAAGTGGAATAGCAATTATTATAATTTCAAGCGAATTACCAGAAATTATTGGAACATGTGATAGAATTCTTGTAATGGCAGAAGGGGAGGTAACGAATATATTAGATAATCAAAATGGAGATACCACTCAAGAAAAAATTATGTACGCTGCAACGAAAACAATGGTTTAATGATTACAGAGTCAAGACAAGGAAAGGTTTGTTCAATAAATGAAAACAAACCTTTCAATTTTCAGGATTAAAAAGAATTTTCTTTTTTGGCTGTACAGATTTTTTCAAAAATATAATCCCGTGCAACATAAAACAAGCCATATACACCGGAATACTCTCCTAGCTCTGCTCCAACAACGTCGATAGGATAATAATAAACTTGCTCTATCCTCTTTGAGATGATTGGTACCATTAACGATGCAAATGCACAGTAATTTCCTCCAATAATTATCATTTTACTATTTAACACACACATAATATTAATAATTGCATTTGCAAGAATATCGCTAAATTCCTTTAAGCAATTTATTGTAAAATCATCATTAGCATTATATAGATTAACTACATCATCAAAAGTACAAGAAGTCACATTTCTATTTAAATTTTCAAAATAATCTTTTGTACTTTGTGGACAAGAATCATCAAATTTATTTAATAAAGAAATAATATTTATCCTATTTTCTAAAGTATTTTCAAATCCATCGTCACATTCAGTACAATTTAAACGAAAATTTGCAATTGCCCCTGCACTACAAAGAAAACCTTTACATAAGTGCCCTTCAATAATAATACCCGCTCCCAATGTAACTCCACAGCCTATATACAGTACATTTTTTTCATTCTGAGCTATACCATGTGTAATTTCCCCTAATGCTGCAGAATTAACATCATTAGAAATAATTACTTTAATATTTAAATCATTTTCCAAATCTTCATGAAGTTTATCTATGTGCCAGTTATTAAAATGTTTACTCGCAATATATAACTTTGTGCTTGGAGAATAGATACCAGGCGATGATATACAAATAACTCCAATATCGGAAATCATGAGATTATGTGATTTTAACAGTCTAGTAATAGCATTCTTGATAACATCAAATCTTCTCTCATATGTTATATCATTCGAAAAATCCAGTGCAAATTTATGTAATATTATCCCACCAATATTTGCTAAAATAAAAATAGGTTTTTCAAAACTAAGATCAATAGCTACCATGTATGCGTAAGAACTATTAAGTGAGAGTAATATTGGTCTCCTTCCCCCTCTAGAAAGAGAAGCCCCTTCCCCTCTTTCCTCTATAACCCCTGTGTCAAGTAGAGCTTGTACGTTCTCTGTCATTGCGGATTTGCTAATTTTTAACTCTCTAGCAAGATCAGCCCTAGAAAGACTTTTGCTTTTAGAAATCGTGTTTAAAATTAATTTTTGATTTATATATCGAATATGTGACGGATCAGCTGCTTTATTAATATACCCTCCAAAAAATTATACACTCAAAAACTTCATTACATCTCATACTATCTGCAATTATAAGTAATATAGCCTGTACAAATATTATAGCATACATTGGGAATATTACAAGCAAAAAAACAAATAATATTGGTTTTTGTTTAATAATTTTAAGCCATAAATTAATTAAATATGCTTTTTTAATCATTGTAACTAATTTCAAAGTATTCTAAATATTTTTTAAAAGCATCTTGCGCTGTTAAACAGGTATCAAGTAAAAAACCACGCTCATCTTTCCATTTTGAAAGCCCTCGGTAATAAAACATTTTTAATTCTTCTGTAATTATAAATGGAGTTACATTGTTTTTGAGGCATTCTTTAAACATAATTAAACGCCCTACCCGCCCATTTCCGTCTTGGAAAGGATGGATTCGCTCAAAGTCATGATGAAAAGCTATTATTTCTTCAAGTGTTTTAGTTTTTTTTGCGTTGTATTTTGCTAAGAGTATTTTCATGTCAGCAGGCACTTTTTTTGGAAGCGTTGTTTCTTGACCTGCAACTTCGTTTGCAAGTTTTTTATAGTCGCCCACTTTAAACCAATCTTTTCTAGAGTCGCTTGTGCCATTTTTTAACACAAGATGCAGTTTTTTTATAAAGGATTCAGTTAAGGCATAGTTTACATTTTCTATAATCATATCAATGCACCGAAAGTGGTTTGCCGTTTCTACTATATCATCAACTTTTAAAGGGGTGTTATCAAAGCCAATTGTGTTTGTTTCATAAATATAGCGAGTTTGCTCTTCTGTAAGTGCGCTTCCCTCAATTCTGTTTGAGTTATAGGTGAGTTCAATTTGTATTTTATGGTAAATGCCACCCTTACGCCGTGCATCTTTTTCATCTTTTAGATAATCTAAAAGCGTAACAGGCGAATCATCACTTTTATTTATTCGTTCAGGCTTTGTAGCATTTACAGGAATATTCCATGTTTTGCCCGTTAAAAAAGCCCCCTTTACACGCCCTTTTGAACAGTAGTAACGCACCGTCCTATCCGAGATTTCCCATATTTTAGCCATTTCATTTGAAGACTTGTAGATAAATTCTTTTTTTGCCATGGGTATAGTGTAGTGAAATATCGGCAAAAAGTCAAATAATATTGGTAAAACGTTTTATTTTTATCCGATAAATTTACTCAGATTTTTATTTTGGAGTATCTAATGTTGCT
>CAYJMR010000062.1:0-10877 GCA_964371375.1 uncultured Treponemataceae bacterium | reverse complement strand
GAGAAAGGAAGTATCGCAATAGCGAACTTCCTTTTTTTTTCTTTAAAAGATAGAATTGTGCTTCAAACGACTTTTTTAGTCTATCCATAAATATATTTCTATGATATAATCAGCCTATGAATGTAGTAGTAATTGGTGCCCAATGGGGCGATGAAGGAAAAGGAAAAATAGTTGATTATTTAGCAGATTCTTGCGATATTGTTGTACGTTACGCAGGTGGTGCAAATGCAGGTCACACAATAGTAGTAAATGGAGATCAATATGCTTTGCATTTGGTTCCCTCTGGTATTTTACACAAAGGTAAAAAAGTTTACCTTGGAATGGCTATGGTAATAGACCCTCAAGCACTTTTCGAAGAGCTTGATATGCTTAAAAGTAAAGGCATAGATTGGGAAGGGCGCGTATTTATTTCAGACCGAGCTCATTTAGTGCTACCACGTTACCGCCAGATGGATAAAGATAGGGATGTAGCACGAAAAAATCCAATAGGAACTACAGGTCGTGGTATTGGTACAACATATTCGATGAAATCAGAAAGGGATGGTATTCGCCTTAGTGATTTAACATGGAAAGAAAAAATGGATGAGCTAGAAGAAGAAGATAGAGTTTTTCTCGCTCCATATATCGACAAGTTAGTAAAAATGAAAGTAGATATTACTGCAGAACTTTGGCAGTACAGAAATTCGAATGTTTTAATGGAAGGCGCTCAAGGAGCCCTTTTAGATTTAGATTCTGGAACATATCCCTATGTATCTTCTGGTATGTCTTGTGCGTCTGGTGCTGCAGTTGGTTCTGGCTTAGGACCAAAAAATCTAGATGAGATTTTAGGTGTGTTTAAGGCGTATTCTACTAGGGTTGGAAATGGGCCAATGCCAACAGAATTTGATGAAGAAACACAAAGTGAGTTATATCACTACGTTAGAGAAACAGGTCGTGAATATGGAGTAACAACAGGTCGCCCAAGACGTTGTGGTTACCTCGATCTCGTTGCACTCCGTTATGCTTGCAGAGTAAACTCAATTACAAGCCTAGTACTCACCCACCTTGATATATATGATACCTTAGACGAAATTGAAGCTTGTGTTGCATATGAAATCGATGGAAAGGAAATTGAAGATTTCCCAACTTCGATAGAAGCTTTAGAAAAGGCAAAACCTGTTCTAAAAAAGTTTAAAGGCTGGAAGACACCTCTGAACAAATGTAGAACTTATGAAGAATTGTCTGAAAATGCTCGAGTTTATGTAGATTTTATTGAAAAATACTGTGAAACACCCGTTGGAATTATTTCTGTAGGTTATGAAAGAGATGATACATTTATTCGTATAAAACCTTTTGGAGCATAAATTATGGTTACACTCCAAGACATAGGAGATTATACTTTTCCTAGTTTGTTTAATCATTCGGTAAAACAATTCTCGGAGTGTAACGCTCTTTCATTTGTTAATACGACCCCACTTACTTATTCTGAAGTTGAAAAAAAGGTTAAGACTGTTGCAATGCTTTTAGCCTTTTTAGGGATAAAAAAAGGCGATAAAGTTGCTATTTGGAGTGGAAGTGACCCAAATTGGTGCGTATCGTATTTCGCTATAGTCAATTATGGGGCAATTGCTGTACCTATCTTACCTGATTTTAGTATTGCTGAAGTTGAGTCAATAGTAACTCATGCAGAAGTTTCAGGCATATTTATCTCTGAAAAAATGCAAGTACAAACAATCCCCTTAAAAGCTAAAATTATTCCCTTTATAATTAGAGTAGAAGATTTTTTAGTTCTTAGAAAAGATGGGAAAAATCTAAAAGAGCCACAAGACTATCATTCAAATAATAATAGTACACTACCCAAAGTTACAGTAAACTCAAGTGATACAGCATCTATTATTTATACCTCAGGAACAACTGGGCGCTCAAAAGGTGTAGAGTTAACTCATAAAAACCTTGTATTTATGGCAATTCAAGTACAAAGTGTGCAGCGAATTAATAAGCGTGATAGGTGTTTATCCTTTTTGCCGCTTTCGCATGTTTATGAATTTAGCCTAGGATTTGTATTGCAATTCATGAATGGTGCATGTGTTTACTATTTAGGAAAGCCACCCACAGTTACAACCTTATTGCCTGCTTTTAAGATTGTACGGCCCACGATTGTTTTAAGCGTACCGATAATAATGGAAAAAATTTATAAAAATAAAATTGTTCCTACATTTACAAAAAAGCCTCTGATAAAAAAATTATATTCTATAAGGATATTTAAGCTTTTATTTCATAGGCTAGCAGGTAAATCCCTCAAAAAAACCTTTGGAGGTCGTTTAAGATTTTTTGGAATAGGTGGAGCAAAAATAGACCCAGTTGTTGAACAGTTCTTAAAGGACGCAAAGTTTCCATATGCAATTGGTTATGGGCTTACTGAAACATCTCCTTTATTGGCAGGCTCGAACCCCAAAAATACAAAAACGGGTACGATTGGTCCGGCAATGGAAGGAGTTGAGTTAAAAATATTGAACCCAGATCCAGAAAGTGGTATTGGTGAGGTTGTTGCCAGGGGTGAAAATATCATGAGGGGATACTACAAAGAAAAGAAACTTACTGATGAAGTTTTTACTACTGAAGAGGACTCGGTTGGAGCTGGATGGTTTAAAACCGGAGACTTAGGGGAAATAACAAAAGGCAGATTATCTTTAAAGGGTAGACTTAAAAATATGATTTTAGGATCAGGTGGCGAAAATGTTTATCCTGAAGATATAGAATTTGTTTTAAATCAGCACCCTGATGTTTTAGAGTCTCTTGTGGTTGAGAATGAAAGCGGTCTTGTAGCACTTGTTCAATTGGATGAGCAGAAAATTACAGATAGAATTTTAGGAACAGTTGAGGATATAAAAGAAACATTGTTATTTAAGCAAGAAGAAATATTATCAGAAATCAAGTTTTTTACAAATAGCCAAGTTAACAAATTTTCAAAAGTTTCTGTAGTAAAAGCTGTAGCTGAGTTTGAAAAAACAGCGAGTTCAAAAATAAAAAGGTATTTATATAACTTAACAAGTGGAGAAAAAAAATAGAATAAGTAATAGAGGAATCCTCTTATATCTAACGCACAATATTATTTATTCTATCTATTTCTTCCTGAGTAAAATCTATTTTTTTTACAATTTCGACGTTCTCTTTTATTTGCTCTACTTTAGAAGCCCCAATTAAAACACTTGTTACAGTTTTATCTTGTGCTATATATGCTAATGACATTTGTGCTAAAGTTTGCCCTCGCTCTTTTGCTATATCATTAAGTGATTTTATTTTAGAAAGCATTGCACTATCTATGCTTTTTTCAGTTAGGAATCTGCCATCAGTTTTAATCCTCGAATCTTCTGGAATACCATTTAAATACTTATTTGTTAAAAGTCCTTGAGAAAGGGGGCAAAATGCAATAAGGCCTTTTTCAAGCTTTTTGCACTCATTTTTTAAACCATTTTGCTCAATAGATTTTTCTAAAAGAGAATATTTATTTTGATTTATAATAAAAGGACAGTTCAAGGAATCTAGCAACCCCGCTGCTTTTTTCATTGTGGTACCATCATAGTTAGACAGTCCAACATATAAGGCTTTTCCAGATTTTACAATTGAATCAAGTGCACTCATTGTCTCTTCTAATGGCGTTTCAGGATCCATTCTGTGATGATAAAAAATATCTACATAGTCTAGGTTCATTCTTTTTAAACTTTGGTCCAAACTCGCAACTATATACTTTCTCGAGCCCCAGTTTCCATAAGGGCCTGACCACATGTCATATCCTGCCTTTGTGGATATAATTAATTCATCTCGATAAGATAATAAATTATTTGCTAGTATTTTTCCGAAATTTTCCTCGGCACTTCCTGGTGGTGGACCATAATTATTCGCTAAATCAAAATGTGTAATGCCTAAATCAAAAGCTGTCAAGCACATTTCAGTCATGCTATTTACATCTGCGTTGCTACCAAAATTATGCCATAGTCCTAGTGAAACAATTGGTAGCTTAAGGCCAGACTTGCCGCATCTTTTATATATCATTTTATCATAGCGTTCTTTACTTGGTGTATATTGCATAGTATCTTATCCTTTGTTCTTATGTTTCTTGTGAGTAAATTGTGTATGCATTCTTTCCCATGTTTTTTGCGCGATACATTGCTTTATCTGCTGCTTCAAAAAGCGATTGGTATGTTATGCCGTTGATTGGGGCTTGTGAAATACCGATACTTGAAGATACGGTTACTTTAGCTCCAGTGTTATTCTTATAAATTCGCTCTAAAGATACGCAAAGGTTTTTTGCTTTAGCTTTTAATGCTTTCTGGGATAAATTGTCTGGTGTAAATACAATAAACTCATCCCCTCCAATACGTGCAATTATATCTTCTGATCTAAAATGCTTTTTGATTTCATCATGCATGTCGCAAAGGGTCATATCACCATATGTGTGTCCAAAAGTATCATTAATTGATTTAAAATTATCTAAATCAATCATTAAGAACGTTCCTTGTGAATTTTGAAGTAAATGGTCTTGGATGAGGTTTTGGGCTGCTTCTTTATTAAAAGCCTTTGTTAAAGGGTCCTTTTCTGATTTTTCTTTTAAGGCCAAGTGGACTTCTTTCTCATCATGAATTTCATATATAACAAAAAAAGCAATAATGTCGTTTGTTTCTTCTTCTCTTTTACTTTGCATTAATAGTTTGTGCCATTTGTATTCACGTCTATTTGTACCATCTTTTGATTCGTACGGAGAACGATATTCGTATGAAACTTCACACACACCTTCTGAAAACAAGTTAATAATATTTTGGGGGAGAATAGCATATCCTTTATGGATGTCTTCTTTATGCATATGTTTTTTTGATGTTTTAGTGTGAAAGTCCGTATATGATGAAAATTTCGATATATCAGCATCTTGTTCATGGATAACTAATCGAGTAATTATATCTTTTGTACAGTTAAATTCAACAAATACTTTAGTCATATTAAAGAGTGCAGTTTTTAACATTTTTTCTTTGCTTATTGCATTTTCTAATTCTGCAGACTTCTTTTTGTAACCATGTAAGTTTATTATATTAAACATCATTAAAAGTGCAATGTAAAATAAAAGCAAAATCATAAAGGGAAGTATAATTTGTTGAATTTCTATGCCATTTGTTTTACTTGTTAAGCTATAAAAGTTTGCATTAAAAATCATGTAAGATACTAAAATAATGCAAATAATAGCCACGTATAATAATAATTCAGCATTTTTTTCAATAATTTTTAAGTACTTTGGCGAAACAAATTTGTTAAATAACATAATAGCTATATTATGAGCAATGAATGATAATAGTCCTGTTAACCAAAAAAAGTAGGTACTAGAAATAATTTCTATAATTGATATGTTGTTTGCAAGAGCAAAAATTGAAATAATAAGAGAGCGAAACACAAAAAGGTGTAGTATTAGGCCTAGTGTAATAGTGAGAATTGCTAAAAAAGTTGAACTGAATAGAATGCGTATTTGTGCCAATAAAAGTACAACCAGTAGAAAATAATGTATACTTGAAAATTCAGGGATGTGTTCTAAAATATATACTACGATAAAACCGTTTATTACACAAAAAACATATTGAAAAAAGTGGAACTTAGATTTATCAAAAACTCTAGCTGATAACTCAAAGCACAACCGAGAGTGAGATGCTACTATTACTGCAAAAAGAATATTATAAAATGTCGACATAATTACTTTCCCATGCTAGTAGTATATCACAAGCTATAACTTATTACTAGAGCAAAAAAAACTCGACACAATGTGCCGAGTTTTTTATCAAATTAATCAACAGAAATTAGAAATCTCGTTTTGCAAGATATTCGTATTCCTTCCATTGTCGTTTTGCTTTTACAACAGCAGAATCTAAGAGCATTTGAGCTCTTTCTGGATTTGCCATTTTTAATCCTTTGAATCGAACTTCTTTATACATAAAATCTGCAAGGTTGAAGTCTGGTTCTTTTGAATCTAGCATAAAAGGATTTTTTCCTTCTTCTACTAAGCGTGGGTCATATCGATATAGAGGCCATAAACCGCTTGTAACAACTTCTTTTTGATTTGTTAACCCATTAGCCATGTTAATACCGTGGCTAATACAGTGGCTGTATGCTATAACAATTGATGGTCCATCATAGCTTTCTGCTTCTTTGAATGCTTTGATTGTTTGAGCCATGTTAGCACCCATTGAAATATGAGCAACATATACATAACCGTAACTCATTGCAATCATACCTAGATCTTTTTTGCTTATTGACTTACCACTTGCAGCAAACTTAGCAATAGCACCGATAGGAGTTGCTTTAGACATTTGTCCACCAGTGTTAGAATAAACTTCAGTATCCATTACAAGGATATTAATATTTTTGCCAGATGCAATTACGTGGTCAAGACCGCCGAAACCAATATCGTATGCCCAACCATCACCACCAAGGATCCAGTGTGAACGTTTAATAAAGTGGTCTGCTAAAGATTCAAGTTCTTTTGCAATTGGGTCTGAAGATTTTGCTAATTCAGCTTTAAGAGCCGCTACATCTTTTTGTTGTTGTGTAATTGAAGCTTCATCTGCTTGTTCATTTGCAAGAATCTTTTCAACTGTTGCTTTTGCAACACCTGCATCTTTTGCTTTAACTGCAACTTCACGTGCATACTCTGCTAATTTATCACTTGTAAGTCTCATACCCATACCAAACTCAGCTGCATCTTCAAATAATGAGTTAGACCAAGCTGGTCCTCTACCATTTGCATCTTTTGTGTATGGAGTTGATGGCAAGTTACCACCATAGATTGAAGAACAACCTGTTGCATTTGCTATAATTGTTCTGTCTCCAAATAATTGGCTAAGCATTTTTACATATGGAGTTTCACCACAACCTGCACAAGCACCAGAGAACTCGAATAGAGGTCGTTTGAATGCCAAGCCTTTAGCAGTTGCAAGGTTTAGTGTTGATGGGTCAGCATCTGGAATTGACATAAAGAAGTCCCAATTTGCAGCTTCTTCGTGTCGAAGTTCAGGTGTATAGTGAACCATGTTAATAGCCTTTTTGCCTTCTTCTGTTTTGCTCTTCGCAGGACATGCAGAGATACAAAGTCCACAACCTGTGCAGTCTTCTGTAGAAACTTGAAGAACAACCTTTTTACCATCTTCTGCTTTTGGTTTAATATCACATGTTTTGAATGTTTTAGGAGCTTTAGAAACTTCTGCATCTGTAAGCGTTTTCATACGAATACATGCGTGTGGGCATACTACAGTACATTGACCACATTGAATACAAAGGTCCGTATCCCATTCTGGTACGTGTTCAGCAATAGCACGTTTTTCGAACTGAGTTGTTCCACTTGGGAATGTTCCGTCTTCAGGAAGCTTGCTAACTGCAAGGTTATCGCCTTGTTGTACTGTCATTACACCAAGAACATCACGTACGAATGCATCGTCAGATGTTGCCATTGCAGGAATCATGTGTATGTCGCCTTGAGTTGATGAAGGATAATCAACTTTTTCTACAGCTCCAAGAGCCATGTCTATAGTTTTGATATTTTTTTCTACAACTTCAGTACCTTTTTTACCGTATGTTTTTTCAATGAATTTTTTCATTGATTTTACAGCAACATCTTCAGGTAAAACTCCTGAAATCTTAAAGTAAGCTGCTTGCATAACAACATTAATACGACTTCCCATTCCAGCTGCTTCTGCAATTTTGAATGCATCAATTACATAGAATTGTAAACCTTTATCGATAATAACTTGTTGTTGTTCAACAGGAATGTTTTCCCATACAGTTTTTGCATCAAAAGGACTATTTAATAAGAATGTTGCACCTTTTTTTGCAGATGAAAGCATGTAGTATACTTGCATATATGAAAACTTGTGACAAGCAACAAAGTCTGCACTGTTAATAAGGTATGGTCGTTTAATTTTTTTAGGTCCAAAACGTAAGTGAGATACAGTGAAACCACCTGATTTTTTTGAGTCATATGAAAAGTATGCTTGAGCATTAAGTTCAGGTTTAGCATCCCCAATAATTTTAATTGAGTTTTTATTAGCACCAACTGTACCGTCAGCACCTAAACCGTAGAACATAGCTTCATTCATTTCTTTGTCATCTAAAGTCCATGATGAATCATATGCAATGCTTTTACCTAGAATATCATCTTCAATACCAACAACAAATTTTGCTGTGTTTTTAGATCCTAGGTCATCAAAAATACCTTTAACCATTGCAGGTGTAAATTCTTTTGAACCTAAGCCATAGCGTCCGCCAACAACAACATCAATTTTTCGTCCTGTTTCAGCAAGGGCTGTTTGCACGTCTTGGTATAGTGGCTCACCGAGAGAACCTGGTTCTTTTGTTCTATCAAGAACAGAAATATATTTTACAGATTGAGGAAGGGCTTTTACAAAGAGGTTAGCATCAAATGGGCGATATAATCGAACTTTGATTGTACCTGTTTTTCCACCTTGTGTATTAAGAGCTTCAACAGTGTCTTCAACAGTGTCAGCACCTGAACCCATAATAACGATAACTTTTTCTGCATCATTTGCTCCAAAGTAATCAAATACATTATATTGTCGTCCCGTAAGTTT
Organism: uncultured Treponemataceae bacterium; assembly: GCA_964371375.1. Taxonomy (GTDB): domain Bacteria; phylum Spirochaetota; class Spirochaetia; order Treponematales; family Treponemataceae; genus CAYJFX01. Next base: position 2,277 of record CAYJMR010000062.1, on the reverse strand, counting down.
GGCAAATTTATCCATTTCTTCTTGAACGATGGCAGGAACAGCTTCGTAGTATTTATTTACCGCTTCTCGGCTTTGGAAGTATACGTCAGGGTTTTGTGCAGTACCGCGGATAACAGGATTTTCAGGAGTAAGACCTCTTTTTCTGTGGGCACGAACAAGTTCGTCACTTACCATTTTGTGCATTACATCAAAAGAAACTTCATCAACTTTTTGAATTTCGTGTGAAGTTCTGAACCCATCAAAAAAGTGTAAAAATGGAACTCTTGCTTTAAGTGTTGCAGCATGTGAAATAACTGCTAAGTCCATTGCTTCTTGTACGCTGTTTGATGAAACCATTGCCCAACCTGTTTGGCGACATGCCATAACATCTTGGTGGTCACCAAAGATTGAAAGAGCACTTGTTGCCACAGCACGAGCTGCTACGTGGAAAACAGTACTTGTTAACTCACCTGCAATTTTGTACATGTTTGGAATCATCAACAAAAGACCTTGTGATGCTGTAAATGTTGAACTCAATGCACCTGTTGTTAACGCACCGTGAACAGCACCTGCTGCCCCTGCTTCAGATTGCATTTCAACTACATCAGGGATTGTCCCCCAAATGTTTGCTTTACCTTTCGCTGTGTACTCATCAGCTAACTCGCCCATAGGGCTTGAAGGTGTAATAGGATAGATAGAAATAACTTCACTTAATGCGTGTGCTACATGACCCGCAGCGGTATTTCCATCAATCATTACGATGTTTTTGTCTGCCATAAATCCGTCCTTACGTTTAAAATTATATTATTAGAAACTTACCTATTGTACACCCATTTAAATTATTTTTCAAGTGGTAAGATTGAAAGTCCAGTACAAATTTAATTTGGCTTTACAGGTTAAAAAAAATGTTTTATACTTTTACTATATACTTAGTTTGAATATGAGAGGGAGAAAATATGGAAAGATGTAAGTGGCCAACGCTGGATAAATCAGAAATATACCAAGAGTATCATGATAATGAATGGGGTGTTGCCTCTTATGATGATGGATACCTTTTTGAAATGTTTGTACTTGAGTCTTTCCACTGCGGACTTTCATGGCTGTTGATTCTAAAAAAAAGAGATAATTTCAGAAAGGCTTTCGATAATTTTGATGCTCAGATTATTTCAAATTATAATGAGGATAAAATCGAAGAACTTTTACAAAACGAAGGAATAGTCCGAAACCGAGCAAAGATTTTAGCGACAATTGAAAATGCTAAAGCTTTTTTACGTGTGCAAGCAGAATTTGGAAGTTTTTGTTCTTATATTTGGTCTTTTACCGATAATAAGGTTTTTAGGCAGCCCTTTGATGGTAAAACCGATCGAAATGATCTTTCAAATAAAGTTTCACTAGACTTGAAAAAGCGTGGATTTAAGTTTATGGGAACCGTAACATGCTTTTCCTATTTAGAAGCAATAGGGGTTATGAATAATCATGCACCGTATTGTTTTAGGTGGGAAGACATAAAAGGGTAAAAGTAAGAAAAGCTTATTGATACTAATTATTATATTTGATATGATTTTATCAAAGGAGAGGAAAAATGAAACCAACAAAAAAAGCGTTAGAAATGACTGTAAAAGAACTTGCAAAGTATATTGACCAATCGGTACTTAAGCCTGAGTTTACTGAAGAAGAAATAAAAAAGTACATTCAAGAAGGGATTGATTATGGCTGTGCTACTGTATGCATTAATCCTTCTGCTTTAGATATCGCTTCAAAAATGACAAAAGGGACAGAAACAAAAATATGTGTGGTTTGTGACTTTCCTTTTGGTCTTTCAACAACTAACTCGAAGGTTATGCAAGCAGAAGAGTATTGTAAAAGAGGTGATGTTTTTGAACTAGATATTGTTGCAAATTATGGTTTATTAAAAAGCCATAAGTGGGACGAAGCAAAAGCAGATATTAAAGCTGTATGTGATGTTTGTCACAAGTACAACGTTGCGGTAAAAACAATTATGGAAAGTGATGCACTTACACTTGATGAGGTAAAAAAAGCAACCGAAATATTTATGGAAGCCGGCAGCGATTTTATTAAGACTTCTACAGGTTTTTATACAGGTGGTGAAAGTGTTGGTGCTAGCCCTGAAATAATAGAAGAAATTATGAAAATCACAGATGGTAAATGTAAAGTAAAAGGCTCAGGATGCATTAGAACTAGAGAGCATTTTTTACAGCTTATTGATATGGGCATTGACAGGATGGGCATTGGGTATCGCTCTACCGCAGAGGTTTTAGGTTTAGGTAATGACACCAA
>CAYJMR010000061.1:0-10904 GCA_964371375.1 uncultured Treponemataceae bacterium | reverse complement strand
GGTCGCCTGAAACAAGTACAACATCGTTTGCATTATCAATGATTGCATATGTTTGGCTTGTTGTGGTAGAAGCTTTTCCAACTTTAATTGTTCGTACAACTTCTTGACCATTCAAACCTTCGATGACCATTGCCATGCCATCTTGTAAGTCATAGCGTTCTGCATTGTTAATTGAAGAAACGTTTCCTAGGACTCGAATATCCTTTAATTGGCCCATCATTCGGGTAATCGGAAATGATTCGGCCTGTGTTCCGTCATCCATTACCCATATCGTTTCTTCTTCGCCTTCTGTTGATGGAAGTACTTGTTTTGTAAATACAAGCCTTGTCCCATCTGCATGGGATAACCGAATGCCGGTAACATCTTTTTCAAGAACGATGTCATACACGGTACTTCTTCCCGTTTGAGTTAGTTGGATCACATATATTGTCGCAAAAATTACAATTAAGCTTAATAGTATTATTTTTCGTTTTGTCATTATTATTCTCCTGCCTCAATTTTTTCATCTGCCTTTCCGTTGTAAAGCTCAAAGATTTTTTTACGCCTATTGCTTCTTGCCCGCCAGACAATGAGCCCTGCAACAACAACTAAGAGAGGTAGAATATACTGATTTGCAATTTGCATAATTTGTGCAAAGGCAGGGTTCTCTATGGTAAGAACATTTAGCGAAATGCCTCTTGTTCTCATTTTAGCCAAGTCTTCGTTTCCGTTTAAGTAATCGAGGACGTTTTGAACAAACATTGATGTTGGGCTTGTTCCCTGTTGGTCAATAACCATTGCGCTTGTAAGTTGTGACGTACCTGCAATAAAGATTTTTGCACCTTGCACGCTTTTGGTTATGTGATTACTTGCAGAAATACTTGTTTCTTCAGTTTCTCCTTGAGGCCTTTGTGCAAAGGCGCTTTCAAAACTGCCTTCTACCAATACTGCAAGATTTCTTTTTGATTGCATTTCACTATCGGTTGGAGGAGACATATACAATGGATTTAAGTCGATGTTTTCACTTTGCGTCCATGCATTTTCACTTGTACTTGCAAGAATAGTTGCCTCTTTTTCACTGTCGCCTTCTTCAATTTCTATATTGACAGGTGCTGTTTGTGGAAAAAACACAAACGATAAATTTTGTGAAATGGCGTGCTTTGTATCCATTTCATTTTGGTTAACGAGTGGGATATAGTAATAGTTTATTTCACCAAACTGCTGATTTTGCTCTGAAAAACTATTAGTATCCATAACATATTCGTTTGGAACTTCTACACCGTACTGTGTTAAAAGCCTTTGCAGACCAGTATCGTTAGGTACAAATTGAGGTGGCATTTGTTGACCGTACATTGCTGCCATTTCATCTTGAATTATATTGAAAGGGTCAACAAAAAGTGAAAGATTGCCGCCACGAAGTACAAATTGGTCAATTTTATAAAGCTCTTCTTCTGTAAACGGTGTTTTTGCTCCATTTATCACGAGTGTATTTATGTTTGCAGGAATATCACTTTGCGCTAAGTTTACTTCTTCAAATGTGTAGCGGTCTGAAACAAGATTTGCTAAAATACCTGAACCAGCCTGGCTATCAGTGATGCTCATTTCTCCATGGCCTGTAACATAGCCAATTGTAGTTGATTTTGATAAAAGTGAATCTAAGGCTAAAGAAAGGTTATCTTCTAGGGTGTCGAGACCTGCAATGATATTTCCAAAAAACAATTGACTTTGCATTTCTAATGGTACAACCCTCGATGTATCGCCATAGGATAAGACTAAGCCAAGAACTCCTGAGCCTATTTCTCCGCTTTCGCCTTCCCAATCCAATTGCTGAATACCATAGCTAGCAACAATTGAAGGTATTTCATTCGCATCAGGGTTTACTTCTTCGTAGCGAATTTTTCCTGCATGTTTTGCATTAAGATTAGAATAAGCATTTAATACTACGCCTTCGATGTCAGAAAAGCCTTGAATGTTAAAATCGGCAAGCTCGGGTGTGAGATATAATGTGAGGTCTACTTCCCCTTGAAGTCCTGCGAGAGAACTAACAGCATTTATCATTGAACTCATGGTTGTTGTGAGTCTATACTCTAATCCATCGGTTGAAGAAACATCTACGGCTTCAATTCTGTCTGCATAGGTAATAATAAGAGACATCCAAACATTCTTAAAGCCAACTTCGTTATTAGTAATTTCTTGAATTTGCACTTGGCTAAGTCTATAATTTCGCGCAATTTCTTCATTTTCAGGGTTGTTCATGTTGTATGATTCCCAAGAAAAATTGGAGTTTGCACTTCCTTGATACTCAACAAGCAAGTCTGTTACATACTGGTACGCTGTATTATACGGCGAAGGTAGGTTTTCAGAAAAGAATACTTTTACAGAAAGAGGCTCTTCTAGGTTACGCACCAATTCTTCACTACCCTGCGAAAGAGAAAAACTCTTAGTCTCTGTTGTGTCGATTCTAAAAAAGGCTCGTGTTCCCACGAGGTTTACGAGCACAATAAGAATTATAAATAGTATAAAGTCACTTTTAGGACTCTTTATCCAATTAATTAGTTTCATGCTATCCCCTTTTGTGCTTTTAGCGTTTTTACCGTAAGGGTAAAGAAAATTGTACATACTGATACAAAATAGATTACGTCTCTGGAATCAATAATTCCACGCGAAATTGACGTAAAGTGACTTCCAGCCGATAAAAATTGGAAAAAGTTAACTGCACCGGTTGGTAAAAAGAGCAAAAATTGATCGATCATTGCCAATAAAATACAAATAGTAAACGCTACAAAGAAAGCTACTATTTGGTTTTTTGTAATACTTGAAGCAAAAATTCCAACCGAGCAAAATGATGCGGCTAAAAGAACTGCACCTATATAGCTACAAATTGTTGCACCAACATCAAGGTTTCCAAAAAAGGAGGCTGTTATTGCATAGCTTATTGTGGGAACAAGCATGATAACACTAAACTTTAGACTTGCCAAAAATTTCCCTGTAACTACTTCAACCGTGCTTACAGGAAGTGTCATTAATGTTTCCATGGTTCCTGTTTTTTGTTCTTCTGCAAAAAGTCGCATGGTGATGGCTGGAATAAAAAAAGCAAAAAGAAGCGGAAGGTTTTGAAAAAATGGTCGTAAATCTGCCCTGTTCATTAAAAAGAAAATTGAAAAGAATAAAAAACCTGAAAATGCTAAAAAGAGTCCCATAACAATATATGCTACAGGGCTTGTAAAATACGCAAAAAGCTCTCTGTTCATAATAATTATTGAAGGATTTTTAAGAATTGATTTGTTCATTAGTTATCCCCTCCTGTGGTGAGTGTTCTAAATACGTCTTCTAAACTGTTTCGTCGCAATGTCATTTCGTATAAAGACCATCCATTTTTTGAAATGGCTTCTGCAATTTGAGGACGAACCTCTTTTGCATCATTAATAGAGGCAACAATTCCTACGCGTTTTGATACATTTTCTGCAATGGTCATCTCTTCTGACTGCTCATCAATATGTGTTATAGCTCCTATTCCATCAATTGTTTTTAAAACATCGCACAATTCTTTTTCTGTTGTGCCTGCTACTTGAATGGACACACTTGTTGAATTTGCATAACGACTTCTAAGCTCGCTTGTTGGGCTATCTGCGACAAGTTTTCCGTTAGAAATAATAACAACCCTATCGCAAATCATTTCAACCTCACCTAAAATATGTGTTGAAATAATGACAGTTCTTGTTTTTCCTATTTCTTTTATAAGGTTTCTAACTTCTGTAATTTGGTTGGGGTCGAGTCCGCTTGTCGGCTCATCTAAAATAAGAATTTCAGGGTCGTTCATAAGCGCATGGGCAAGACCTACACGTTGTCTGTATCCTCTTGAAAGTTCTGAAATATTCTTGTGCATTACATCTTTTAGTCCACAAGATGTACAAAGCACAGGAATTTTTTCAAGCGGATTTACTCCTTGCATCTTTGCAACATATTCAAGGTAATCTTGTACAATCATGTCTCCATACAGTGGAGCAGATTCTGACATATACCCAATTTTTTTCTTTGCTTTTTTTTCATCTAGGCTAATATTTTCGCCATCTATAAGGATTTCTCCTTCATTGGCATCTAAAAAGCCTGTAATCATTCGCATTGTTGTTGTTTTTCCGGCACCGTTAGGCCCAAGAAAGCCGACAATTTCGCCTGTTTGAATTGAAAACGAAATATCGTTTACGGCCTTGAAGTTACCGAAAGAACGCGAAACATGATTTAGTTCAATCATAGGTTCCTCTCTTTTTTATATTTTCGAATTACAGTATAGCATCGATTTCTTAAACGAGCCTTAAAAGAGAATAGCAAAAATGAGTTGATTTTTCAAGTCTTAATGGATAGGCACATTTTTTTTATTATGTTAGAATATTAAAAGGAGAGTTTAATATGGCAGAATCATTTGCAAAAGATACATCAAAACGCACTATAAAAGAATGGGCGCAAGGACTTTTTGTGCTTGTTATTGGATTAACTATTGCACATTTAGGAGTTACACTCTTTTTGCTTTCTGTCTTGGGTTCAGACCCATTTACTGTTTTTGTGCAAGGTATTTCTCTTAATATTGGTCTGTCAATTGGAACATGTCATGTAATCTTACTATGTATTATAACAGTGCTCCTTTTCTTTACTACAAAAAACTATGTAAAGCCAGGGACAATTGTTTGTGCCTTTCTTGGTGGTTGGATTATTGACTTTTTTATGTGGGCTCTTGGTGATCTTATTAATGTAGATTCAAACCTTTGGATTCGATATGCGGCTCTTGTTGCTGGCTGTGTTATTTTAAGCCTTGGCATGTCAATTGTCATTAAAAGCAATTCGGGTACAGGCCCCAATGACTTAATTGCAATTGTGCTTGCAGATGTTGTAAAAAAGTGGAAAAACATAGAATTCCGTTGGGTTAGAATGGCTAGTGATGTGTTTTTTACAGGCATTGGTTTTTTGCTCGGAGGTGTAATAGGAGCAGGCACACTGGCTGCAGTTCTTCTTATTGGCCCGGTGGTACAATTCTTTTTACCGAGAAGTGAAAAGCTTATTGCTAAGCTTTTTCCCTCCCTCTAATAATTATTTGTTTGCCTCTTCGGTGTCGGGTGGCGTTGGTGGGCTGGCTTCTTTGTGTTCTTCGGCATGTCTTTTTTTTGCATAATGTAAAAAAAGCTCTTTTTGATTTTTTCGAAGGGGCGCAGAAAAAGACGGCTCTCCATTTTCTTCTTCAGTTCTATAGGGAACAACGATTTCTTCTTTGTATGCTAATGAGCCTTTATCATTAATCCACCAGTCCAGAACTTTCAAAGCATGTAACGTGTACTTCATTAAATTAAGATTAGTTTTTAATTCTGATTTGTCTTCTCCCAAGAGTACATTTAATCGAAAGGCTATAGGGTTTTCAACATCAAAGCGATAAGGAGATTTAAAATTTGCAGTTGCTTCTTGCCCTTCTCCAAGGCCTTTAATGAGTGAAGAAAAAATACTTGTAATTTGATGAACGCGAACCGGGAGCGATTTATAGGTTAAATCATGGGCAGGACGTTCTAAAAAAACAATTTCAAATGATAAATGTGGGTGAAATAAATACTTCATCTGCCATAGCCATGCCGAAAGCTGTTTTTTTGCATATTTCGACTTTTTAAAATCGTTTTGCGCATATACTCGATTAACATAATCTCTGAGTTCAGGACAAAGAGTTTTATTGAAGATTACTTCTCGATATTGAGACCATTCCGCAATAATTTTTTGTAAACTATCATCAACAATAACATAGTCTGCATGTTCTGGGTTTTCGCTGTCTATATTAAAAATAATATTTCTACACCCTTGAAAAAAATCTTCAATAATTCTTAAAAGCACTATTGTTATTTGCAAAGGATTGGAAGGAGACAAAACGTTAAACCCATCGCGAAATTGGTACAAGGGTTGAAAATAGGTGTACATATCGGGTTTTTTTTCTAAATCTTTCCAACCTGCATTGGGGAAAAGATTGTTGAGAACATTTAAAGATTGTTCTACTTCTTTGGGAATAGTAAATTTTTCTGACTCTTCTTCTGGTTTTACAGGAGCATTAGCAGGTTGTGGAGGCGGTGTGGCTTCTTTTGCCGTTTCTTTTTTTGGTAAAATAAGGTCAAATTTTGTTATGCCTAAAAATGGTAAAATTTTAGAAATATTTTGACTGTAAAAGTCAGGAAAGGGGTAGCACTGTGTGCTTGTCAGACGCATAAGAAGCGGGTATGTTCCATGAATTATTTTACTAAAAACATAAATCCATTCTGCAGTTGCTTGTTTAGCATAGGCTAAATTTTTTGCTTTGTTTGTTGCATTAGGTTTTGTAGCTGCTACATATAGTTTTTTTATAGTTTCAGCCATTTTTGACTCACCTAAAAAATAAAATCGCATAAGGTGCTTAAACAGTTCCTTTGTCACAGGGATGGCATCTTCCATTATTGGGTCCTGCGTACTAGCAAGAGTTCTGGACGTCTCTGTAAGCATAATGGTATTCCAGTCATAAATATAGCGAAGGGTTTTAAAATAGGGATCATCGTCTGTGGTAATTTTTTGCTTATATTCTCCCGTTGTCGAGTCCATAAGATTTTTCATTGCATCTATAAAACTGTCAATATGCTTTACATGTTGAGGAATTTTTGTTTTTACAAATGACAAAGATAAATCATCTGGGCTAGGTTTTCCAAAACTCATAAGGAGTTTAAAAAAGCCGGGTTTTTGTGATATTTTATAATTTGATGATGTTAAAAGCTTATAAAATGCTTTTCGCTCTGCTGGCGATAAATAGGGTATAGAGCGCTTTTGTAAAGCTGACATTTGCTCTAAATTTTCTTGTTGCTTTTGTTGTTTTTGAATTTCTTCTTCAGACATCGGCTTTGTAGGGATATATTGACGTTTTTTTGCCGAAGCCGCTCTTATTGCCTCAGGTGAGGGTTGTATTGATTTTTCTACACCGACTTCTCCACCCAAAAGATTTGCCATTCTTTGAGATTCTGCAGGGTCTAGCTCGCCGAGATTTTTCCGCACTTTGTCTAATTCACCCGGTTCATAGCGGGCCACATTTTTTTTACTCATAATCTATATTCGCAAATACTGTTTTTTTGCAACAGCAGAAAAATCTTTTAATTGAATTCCTGTGCCACTTTTGTCAAAAATATTTCCTTCTAAGGAACCAAATAATGTATGATATTGTGTTCGTAATATTACGATACTATTTTTTCTTACGGTACTAGCTGTAGGAAAAAAAGATAAATCAATCATGCTTTCTGTGTCTTGTATTATCCATTGTTTTAAAATCCCCTGTGGGTGTGTGATTGTTACTGGCGGAAGCGGTGTTGCAACGCCGTCTACAAAGAGAATATTTTCGTTGTACATGTCGGGGTCTACAGGGTCTTGATTTGAAACGTAGAGATTAAATTGTACCTTTTTTTCATTTACAATTCCTTGTGCCGTAATCGAATGACAAAATGTTCTTAAACGATAAAAAGCTCGTCGTACAGTAAAAAACCCCAAGCCTGTAGAAACAAATGGACTAGCAGTTAGAACAGAAGATTCTGATGATATATTTCCTTCTAGAGAAAGTGCAATGTGATGGATTGCTGCACAACGACGCATTGTAGGTGCTGGAATAACTGAAACATGAGAACCTGACTCGTCGGGATTTAAACTTGCCGAAAAAGCAAAATGCAAATCGGGGCGAGTTTTATCATGTTTAAGACGACAAGCAATTGTAAAGGACTGCTTTTCATAATCCCACTTTAGAAATATAAAGCGATTCTTTTTTAAAGACTTACATACTCCTTTTTGTGCAGAGACTGGGATAGTACGCCGTCTGAGTATAATAGTTCTATATGAGAGTTTTTGCTTTTTTTCTAGGTTTAGAACATTAATTTCTGCAAAGGCAAAATACCTAGCATCCATAACTTCTATTGTTCCTATGTAGTTATCAATTGTAAAAGAGAAACATAAGTTAGAGTGTATTCTCATTTTTGTTATAAAATTTGGCAAAGGCATTAGGCTAAAAGGTTGTTTAAGCCTTTGAATTGAAAGCTTTTGAGGAGGAAAGTTAAAATCGCCAAATACCGCTTTTCCATTTTGAACAATTTTCAAAGGCGGTTCTAGAATGTTTCTTGTGTACACAATAGTATTATACAATATTATAGGGAAAAAATAAAGCCATTTTTTTCTTAATACCCAATTATATCTAGAGCCTCTTCGGTGCTATCCAAAAAAGCAGGGGAATCTTGGCTTTCTATTCTTACAAAAATTTGATTTGGAAGGCAAGCAATAAAACTACCGTTGTGTTGTATTGGATGAGATTGTACGCAGATTTGGTTGTCGCATGGAGAACTTACAAAAAAAGCATGTCCATCTTGCAATGTAATAATTGAAACTCCCAGAGGACCTTCCGCTCCAAAGGTTACATTGGAGCTTAGATCATAAACCCACTCTCCTTGTGTAGTGGCAAGTATAGCTCTTGCTCCAGTGTTTCGATTTGAAAGCATATAATAAAGTGAAATAGCAACTAGCAAAAGAGCTATGCATACTGCAACATAATCGAGGGGTTTTAATAATGATTCTTTTTTAAGTTTTTGCATGTAAGACTCTCATTTTGATTATTAATTTTACACTTATTTCTAATATAGTGCAAGTATACAAATAAAAAAGATTTTGGAATAAAAAAGTAATTGCTTTAAATTTTTTTTCAGTGTATACTATACGTATGAAACCGAATATGGAAGATTTCTTTCCAGTATGGAAAAAATTGGAAGCTAAACATCAGAAAACATTGCTAGAGGCAGCAAATTTTATGAGCGCCCCAAAAGGAACTCTTTTGCACAATGGGGATGCCGATTGTATTGGTATTATTCTTGTTTTTGAAGGGCAGCTTCGTGTATATATGATGTCGGAAGAAGGAAAAGAAGTATCTTTGTACCGAATTTTCCAAAGAGATATGTGTTTGTTTTCTGCTTCTTGCATGATGGATAGTATTCAATTCGAAACGTTTGTTGAGGCAGATAAAAATACCTCTTTTTGGCTTATACCTGCGTTTGTGTATAAAAAAGTTATGAGTGAATCTGCAGTATTAGCAAATTATACTAATGATCTTATGGCTTCGAGATTTACCGACGTTATGTGGCTGATGGAGCAAATAATTTTTAAAAGTATGGATGAGCGCCTTGCAGATTTTCTTTTGTCTGAAAAAAACCTTGAAGGCGGTGATACTATCCATATTACTCATGAAAAAATTGCACAACATTTGGGGAGTGCAAGAGAGGTTGTAACTAGGCTTCTAAAATATTTTCAAGATGAAGGTTCTGTTAGTTTAAGCCGTGGTGGTGTTACTGTTTTAGATGAATCAAAGTTGGAAAAGAGAATAAAGCGACTTGCTTAAGTAGTTATAATTATTACAAAGCCCTTGACCTAAAATGGTACAAGGGCTCTTTTTGTATTTAGCTTAAGAGTGCTAAAATGCCTGCTTTATCTTTTGCCCCTACTGCTTGTTTTGCAATTTTGCCATCTACAAATAGGGCGAGTGTTGGGATGCTCATAATACCGTATTCTGCTGCAAGATCCCCTTGCTCATCAACATTTACTTTGCCGATTTTTTTATCAGTTACTTCATTTGCAATTTCTTCAATAATGGGACCAACCATTTTACAAGGCCCACACCATGGTGCCCAAAAATCTACCAATACAGGTGTATCAGCTTTAATAACTTCTTGTTCGAAATTGTCTTTTGTTAATACCAATGCTGCCATTAAAATCTCCTAATAGTTAAAATATTTTCTACTCTAATAATAACACCTTCTATAAAAAAAAACAGTGAGAAAGTTACACTATTTTTTTGTTTCTTAAGATTGATTTAAGGAAGGGAGTGTATTATCAATTCAATAACAAACATAATTGTTATTCACACTACACTCCTCCTTTTTTAATCCCTGTACGTTGTACGGGGATTTTTTTTATTATGAAGTAAAAATCAGTAAAATCGAACATTTGTTCAATTTTTTAAGACTATTTTAAGGTAAGGAGTGTATTATTAATTAAATAACAAAGCAATTGTTATCCACACTACACTCCTCCTTTTTTTAGACCCCTGTACGTTGTACAGGGGTCTTTCTTTTAGAAGCATACTTGTACAAAAAATTTTCTGTTGCGTGGGCCATCAAATTCACAAAAGTATACGCTTTGCCATGTTCCCAAAACTAAGCTTCCGTTATGGATAATAAGATGTTCACTTGCTCCAAAAGTTGAGCTTTTTAAATGGGCAGGAGAGTTTCCTTCCATGTGGCGAAAGCGCGAGTCTTGGGGGTACACGGTATTCAAGCCTAAGAGCATGTCGTGCTGCACATCTGGGTCTGCATTTTCATTTATGGTAATTGCAGCGGTTGTATGCGGGCAAAATACTAATGCTGTTCCCGATATAATACCGATTTCTAAAATAAAATCTTCAATATAATGTGTAATGTCAATGAAGCCTTCTTTTGGGGTGGAAAGTGAAAATTGTTTTACTTGTGTTTTCATAGGTGTAAGTATAGCATAGGATGTGAGTAATGTACAATGTATAATTAACAATGGTATGGGTGGAGCAAAGAAGGGGGAGGAACCACAGATTACGCAGATTAATGGGATTTCTATTGGAAGGTGCTACAGGAATTTTTGAGAAAACATAACGACTAAAACATCCCAAAAAAGTAAACATTTTTACTTTTAGTATTTTTGGTGGTTGTGATGGTTCAATTGAAACACTTGAAAAATAGTACATTTAATAGTAAAATACAACATGACAAAAAAATTATCTCAAATTCTTCCCACAGGACTTTCGTTTGATGGTGAAGATGTTACAATAGCGTCTTTGGTTTTTGACTCTCGCGATGTAAAAAAAGATGCGCTGTTTTTTGCTCTTC
>CAYJMR010000060.1:0-10948 GCA_964371375.1 uncultured Treponemataceae bacterium | reverse complement strand
GTGACCCTGACTATGGTCTATATGCTACATTCCACACAGAAAGTTTTGGTGCTGCTGGTAACCGATCATTCTATTCAAATGCACGAGTTGATGAATTGTTAACTATTGGTAGAACAACTGGCGACCCAGATGCACGTATGGATGCATACTTAGAAGTTCAAGAAATCATCTTTGAAGATGCTCCTTGGATTTTTACATGGCAAGGTGAGGACCTAAACGCTACACAAGCTAACGTTGCAGGTTTTGTAAACAACCCAGCTGGTCACCATAGATTAGATACTGTATACTTTACAGAATAATTTTTGGTATAACATACAATCAATAACTAAAGGTAGCTTTTAGCTACCTTTAGTTAAAATACTTAAGAAGTTTGATACAATGTATTCATCTTCCTAAGGAGGAATTTTGTCTAGATATATTATAAAACGATTTTTAATGATCATACCAGTTTTATTTGTGGTATGTTTTATTATTTTTACCCTATTATACTTTACTCCGGGGGACCCCGCGCAAATTATGCTCGGAGAACAAGCAGACCCCGCCGATGTTGCACAGTTACGTGCAGAACTTGGGCTTGATGACCCATTTTTTGTTCAATTTGGACGCTACATACTTAATATCCTACAGGGAGATTTAGGTGTTTCATATAAAACAGGAAGGCCTGTACTTGATGAATTAATGGCTCGCTTTCCAACAACTATGCTTTTATCATTGTTAAGTATACTCGTTGCGGTTGCAATAGGTGTTCCTGTTGGAATTATTTCTGCAACCAAGCAGTATTCTTTATTTGATAATGTTGCAATGGTTTTTGCACTACTGGGAGTTTCGATGCCAAACTTCTGGCAGGGAATGGTACTCATTCTCATCTTTTCAGTAAACTTAAACTTGCTACCGGCTTCTGGTTTTTATACACCTGCACACTGGATTTTACCTTGTTTAACAATCGGTACCAGTACAGCAGCAATCATAACCCGTATGACACGCTCAAGTATGCTAGAAGTTATTCGACAAGACTACATCAGAACTGCTCGAGCAAAAGGACAAAAAGAATCTGTTATTATTATGCACCACCAATTAAAAAATGCTCTTATCCCTGTAATTACTGTTATAGGCTTACAGTTTGGCTACCTTTTAGGTGGAGCAGTATTAACGGAATCGATTTTTGCAATACCAGGGTTAGGAAAACTTATGGTAGATTCAATTAAAGCGCGGGATTACCAAGTGGTACAAGGAGGCGTTTTACTCATTGCAGTTGCCTTTGTTGTGGTAAACTTACTCGTCGATATTTTGTACGCCTATGTAGATCCACGAATTAAAGCAAATTATAGTGCAGCAAAAAAAGGATGGTCATTAAAATGGAAAAAATAACAAAAAAACGACAAAGTCAGTTTGCAGGCACATGGAAAAGAATGAGACGAAATAAATTTGCAATGCTCGGCCTTTTTATCATTTTTGTATTGATATTTTGCGCTATTTTCGCAGATGTGATAGCACCTTATGGGTATGCAGACCAAGATTTACAAAGACGATTTTTACCGCCAAGTTTAGAGCACCCTTTTGGAACTGATAACTTTGGTCGTGACGTATTTAGCCGTGTAATACATGGAACTCGTATTTCATTACAAGTTGGTTTTGTTGCAGTTGGTATTGCAAGTATTATTGGTGGGCTTTTAGGAGCACTAGCCGGTTATTATGGAAAGTTTATAGACAATGCTATTATGCGCATTATTGATGTTATGCTCGCAATTCCTAGTATTTTGCTTGCCATATCTATCACAGCAGCTTTTGGACCAGGTTTAAGAAATGTTATGATTGCCGTGGGTATTGCATCTATTCCAACCTATGCACGTATCGTTAGAGCCTCTGTATTATCAGTGCGTGAACAGGAGTTTGTAGAAGCAGCACGAGCAACAGGAGCCTCAGACTTACGCATTATTTTTTCACATATTTTACCGAATGCAATGTCGCCGGTAATTGTACAGGCAACATTAGGGGTAGCAAGCGCAATTCTTTCTGCCGCAGGTTTAAGTTTTATCGGTCTTGGAATACAGCCACCTCTTCCTGAATGGGGAGCAATGCTTTCTGCAGGACGAGCATTTTTGCGAGAACATCCGCATATTGTTATGTTTCCTGGCGTAACCATTATGATAACTATTTTTGCCCTAAATCTTTTTGGAGATGGGCTACGTGATGCTCTAGACCCAAGGCTAAAACGATAAAAACACGCTTAGACAAATAAAGGAAACAATTATGGCAAATAATACATTATTATCTATTGAAGACTTACATATACGGTATAAAACCGATGATGGAACTGCTAGTGCAGTAAACGGTGTAAGTCTTAACATAGAAAAAGGAAAAACACTTGGCCTCGTAGGTGAAACAGGAGCGGGAAAAACAACAACAGCTCTTGGAGTCCTGCGCTTGGTGCCCGATCCACCGGGAGAAATAATCAGTGGTAAAATCACATACAACGGTGAAAACTTACTTGAAATCAGTGAAGCCGACATGAGAAAAATTAGAGGTTCTAAAATATCAATGATTTTTCAGGACCCAATGACATCTCTTAATCCTGTTATCACAGTTGGAGAACAAATACAAGAAGTTATTCTTTTACACGAAAATATTACTCCTGCAGAAGCTCTAGAAAAAGCAGGAGTTATGATGGAAAAAGTAGGTATATCCGCAAGTCGTTTGGGAGATTATCCTCACCAATTTTCAGGAGGAATGAAGCAGCGAATAGTTATAGCAATGGCAATAGCATGTGAACCTGAACTCATCTTAGCAGATGAACCTACAACAGCTCTTGATGTTACCATTCAAGCACAGGTATTAGATTTAATTTCCAAGCTAAAATCTGAACTAAATACTTCAATGCTTTTGATTACACACGATTTAGGTGTTGTATCTGAAGTATGTGATCATGTTGCAATTATGTATGCAGGTGAAATCATTGAATATGGAACGGTAGAGCAAATATTTACAAACCCGAAGCATCCCTACACAAAAGGATTGTTCCAGTCAATTCCTAACCTTGAAAGTGATGTAGAAAGACTTATTCCTATTGAAGGCTTAATGCCAGACCCTATGAACCTCCCTTCTGGTTGTAAATTTCATCCGCGTTGTACTCAATGTATGGATATTTGCTCACAACAAGATCCTGAAGTTACAATCCTTAAAGATAATCATAATGTACGCTGTTATTTACACAGCAAGGAGGCGTAATTATGAGCAATAATAAAATTTTAGAAGCAAAAAATTTATGTAAATATTTTAAAACACCTCGAGGAATGCTTCATGCAGTTGATGGAGTGAACTTTTCAATCGAAAAAGGCGAAACACTTGGTGTTGTAGGTGAAAGTGGCTGTGGTAAAAGCACCCTAGGTCGTACCCTTCTCCACTTAACTGACATTACATCAGGCGAAGTATTTTTTGATGGAAATAATATTACACATGCAAAAGGAAAAGAATTAAAAGATTTACGTAGCCAAATGCAGATAATTTTTCAAGATCCCTTTTCTTCACTTGATCCTAGAATGTCTGTTAGCCAGATTATTGCAGAGCCATTAAAAATATATAAAATGTATAAAACTAATGCAGAAATTGATAAGAGAGTAAAAGAACTTATGGACATCGTAGGTCTTGCAGACCGTCTTGCCAGTGTATATCCACATGAGTTAGATGGAGGCCGAAGGCAGCGTATCGGTATTGCCAGAGCGATTGCATTAAACCCTAAGTTTATTGTATGTGATGAACCTGTTTCCGCCCTTGATGTGTCTATTCAAGCTCAGGTTATTAACCTTTTACAAGACTTACAAAAAGATTTGGGCTTAACCTACATTTTTATTACACATGATTTTTCGGTTGTAAAACACATATCAGATCATATTATTGTTATGTACCTTGGAAATGTTATAGAATCAGCTCCAAAGGCTGAATTATTTGCAAACCCTTTACATCCATACACAAAGGCTCTTCTTTCTGCTATTCCAAAACCTGTATATAAGGCTAAGAACGAAAGAATAATTCTTAAGGGTGAAATATCTTCTCCTATAGAACCAAAACCAGGGTGTAGATTTGCTCCAAGGTGCGCTTTTGCAAAAGATTCATGTTCCAAAGAAACACCTTTACTACAGGAAGTTTCAAGCGAACATTTTGTAGCCTGTCCTTACGCATTAAACTTATAATAAAAAAGCGATTTTGGTTTTGCCAAAATCGCTTTTTTAATTACACCTTCTTAAAAGAGTCTTTTCCTACTCCACATAGCGGGCACACCCAGTCATCTGGGATATCATTAAAAGCAGTTCCCGGTGCAATTCCTGAATCGGGATCTCCAATTGTTGGGTCATACACATACCCACACACTGTGCATTCATACTTGTCCATATTTTCTCCTATAAAAAATCAAAGAAAAAAAATCAGTTTTTGATTTTGATTTTTTAAGTGCCGCTATACTACTAGCGACAATATAATACTGAGTTTGCAACGCAAACTGTTAAATATAGGTAGAGATATCTTGTATATCGATACCTTTATATTTTAAAATAAATATACTTAAATTATACGCCACAATTACAAATTTGGCAAGTCTAATTTCTCCAAAATCGAACACATTAACCTTTTTTATACATATTGTACGAATATTTTACAGTAAATTTAATGAAACATTAATTTTAAACATTGTTTTATTTCAGATATGCGCTATAATATAGTTATAGCTTAATTAAAAAAGTACGAGGGTATCAGTGTGAGAATAGAAGAGTTCGCAAAAGTAGCTATGGATAACCATAGTTTTATGTGTTATATTGTAGACATAGATACGTTTGAGTTATTATATGCAAATGAGTCTGCACGTGCAACATTTACACCTTTTTCACCAAAGTTTATTGCGGGAAAAGCATGCTATAATTACTTACACGGGCTTGATGAACCCTGTTCTTTTTGCAATACTCATCTTTTACATACAGATAAAAAAATATATTCAAAAATTCAAAATGTCAGGAATAACAAGTATTACACGCATATAGATACTCTGCTTATTATGAATAATCGCAGGCTTAAACTAACCTATGCCTATAATGCTGAAGATCATGATGAAGAGCTTGCCTCTTTAACAAAAAAACTCTCAATAGAGGATACACTGATCAAGTGTGTAAAAACGCTTGCAGAAGATGTTGACACAGATAGAGCCATCATAAATTTACTATCCATTGTTTGTGAGTTTTATGATGCAGATCGATCTTTTATTTACGAGCTTAATCAAGAGACTAAAACAGCAAAAAATGTTTACGAATGGTGTCTTAATCCTGCACTAGCAACAGCCACAGATAGTCCAATAATAATGACAGAAGAAGAGCTTAAACCCATTATTCAGGCATTAGAAACTGATGGTGAAATGGCAATTACTGACATTGATGCAGAACTTGATAAAACTTCTGACTTCTACAAGTTTTTAGCTAAGAGAAACAAAACATCTATACACTTGGCTCCTATTTATTCAAATGGTAAACTTGAATACTTTATGGGTGTAAATAACTTGCGACAAAGCACAAAAGATGTTACTCTATTGCATTCAGCAATTATATTTGTTGCAGATGAAATAAAAAAAAGCAAAGTACTAAAACAATTAGAAAAATTATCATACAATGATGCTTTAACGGGATTAAATAATAGAAATAAATATTTAGAACGTCTGGAAGAAATTAATCCTCAGAATCTATTTTCACTTGGCTTTATTCACATAAATATTAATGCCTTAAAAAGACTAAATGAACTTTATGGGGAAAAATATGGAGATTCTATTCTAAAGCAAGCATCTTTACTTTTCTTACGATACATAAAAAATGATATATTCCGTATTGCCGGCGATGAATTTATTATACTATGTGAAAATATTACAGAAAATGATTTTGATACTCTAATCACAATACTGCGAAGCGAATCTGAAAAACAAGGAGACTATTCTTTTGCAGTGGGTGGAGTATGGCAGGATAAAAAAATTGATGTTAGACTGGGCCTTACTCACTCATATGATATAATGACTTCAGAAAAGCAGAGATATTACAAACAGCAACATGGCGATAAACTACAAAAAAGATTAAATCCCGTTGAAATTTTACTAGAAGAAATACGCTCAAATCTTTTTACAATTTATTTGCAACCAAAGGTGAGCCTTTTAACAGGAAAAATTACCAGTGCAGAAGCTTTAGTAAGAAAATTCACTACTGAAGGCAAGATGGTACCTCCAGATAGGTTTATTCCAATATATGAAAACGAAGGTACAATACGCCATTTAGACTTTTGTGTATTAGAACAAGTTTGTGTAGTTCAACAAAAACTAATAAAGGAAAATAAAGCTTTACCTATTGCTGTTAACTTTTCGCGAGTCTCATGCCTTGCCCATGATGTAATAGATGAAATAGTAAGTATATGTAAAAAGTATCAAGTGCCACATCATTTGATAAAGATAGAACTAACCGAAAGTATGGATAAGATGGACTTTGATTTTTTTCACAAAAAAATTAAGGAATTAAATACACTGGGTTTCGAAGTATCACTAGATGATTTTGGTGCAAAACATTCTAACCTACTTATGCTCACTATGCCAGAATTTTCAGAAATTAAAATTGATAAAGGCTTAATTGACAACATTACAAGCAGTGCTGAAAACCGAACTGTAATCAGAAATGTAGTGAAAACTGTTAAGGAACTTGGCAAATCATCCTGCGTTGCAGAGGGTATAGAAACAATTGAACAGAGAGATTTATTGAGAGGCTTTGGTTGCGATTACGGTCAAGGATATTATTTTTATAGACCACTACCTCTAGAAGTTTTTTATGAAGAATACGAAAAAAACAGAGAAACTGAAACAGTTAAAGCAAAAATGATGGGATCATACAAAGGACAAAGTTATGATGTTTCCTATGATGAATTATATTCTCTTATTGAAAACCTTCCATTGTGCGTAAATCTTTGGAATTACAAAGGTGAGAATATAATGTCAAACAAAAGGGCTGCAGAACTTTTTGAACTTGGAAGTCCAAGTGAATATCTAGAGAAATTTTCAGAACTGTCACCCGAGTATCAACCTGATGGCAGAACATCTGCAGAGGCAGCGATTACAATTATGATTAAAGCAAGAAATTCAGGCTATGAAAAATTCAATTGGATGCACTGTAAATTAACAGGAGAAGAAATTCCTTGCGAAATCACACTTATTAAACTCGATGTAAAAAGTGAAGACGGTGATTATTTTATTGCAGGTTTTACAAGAGATTTGCGTTCTCAAATTGCAGGTTCTAGTGAAGAAGATTCTACAAGTGCTTACTTTTTCAACGAAGTTTCAGATAAAACACTTTTTGACACTATTTCTGAGATCTCAGAAGAGTTTTTTTGGGCTTATAGCAATAAATTGAAAACAATTCAATTTTTTGGGAGAGGCAGAAGAATACTTGCATTACCTGAACGTAAAATGAAATTTCCAGAAGAAATATATGAAAACAATATCATCCCAGATGAGTGGTCAGATATATTTATGGATTTTACCCATGCAATGGAAGAAGGTAGATGCTTACCTATTGAACTTGAATTTAATCTCCCAGATGGAAAAAAAGAACACTTTAGAATTGATTATAGGATTATCCTAGACAATGATAATAAAGCTCTATTTTCTATTGGGAAAACAGCTGTAATACAGAAGTAATTTACAATGTATAATTTATAATGCACAATTGTCCGTATACAGAGTCCATGAAAACAATTTCGTCTGCTACGAAAAATTTTAGTGGTGCAGGCAAAGGATTTTACCCTCGAAACAGTTATACATTGTTAATTGTAAATTATGCATTACCTAACACAGTCTCGAGTTATATCTTTTAAAGTATGTACTCCACACATTGACATGGTGTCTTTTAGCTCTGCATTTAATTTTTCAACATATGCTTTAACACCCTCTGTTTCACTGCCATATACCGCATTTACAAATGGACGACCAATTAAAACAGCATCTGCTCCTAGCGAAAGTGCTTTAAAGACATCGACTCCGGTTCTCACTCCACCATCAACGAAAACAGTCATTTTACCTTTTACAGCATTTGCAATTTCAGGTAGCACTTCACATGTTGCAGGGCATTGGTCTAAAACGCGCCCACCATGATTAGAAACAACAATTCCTTTAGCACCAGCTTCTAATGCTTTAAGAGCACCCTTAGCCGTCATAATTCCTTTTATGATAAAGGGAAGACCTGCATACTCAATAATTTCTTTTAACTCTGTAACAGTTTTACTTCCCGCAGGCGGTGTTAAGTTTTTTAAGAACGGAAGCCCTGCAGCATCAATATCCATTGCCATAAAGGTTGCTCCAGCCTCTTTTGCTAAATCTATCTTATTAAATACAGTTTCTTTATCCCATGGCTTAACTGTTGGAATCCCCTTTCCGTTTGCATTCTTTATAGCATTACAAGCTGCAACAAAAACATCAGGATTTGCACCATCTCCAGTAAAAGCTGCTATTCCTTCTTTTTCACAAGCAGAAACAAGAATGTCATTATATTGCATATCGTTATACTTTTCACCATAGTGAAGATTCATTGCGCCTACAGGTGCTGCAAAAAAGGGATTTGAATAAGTAGTTCCGAATGCAGAAAAACTGGTATCTACAGTTTTATTTTCACAAATGGTATCCATATTCACACAAACTTCTTGCCATTTTTGATAATTTCGAATAAACCCCGTTGCCAAACCTTTTGCGCCTGGACCTGGCATACTAGCCTTACAAGCAATTCCGTTACAAATAGGGCATGCTTTACAAAATGGGCCCATCTGTCCTTTAGTATTTTCTAAAACTTCTTGATATGTCATCATCTCTCTCCTTTTTACGGCGTACTACCGCAAATTATTCTTATTTTTTTGTCTGAAACTTTGTTTAGATTTTTTTCATTTCATTTATCCACAGATTACACAGATTGCACAGATTTTTTTGTGTAATATTCATATAACCAGACAAAGAAAACGGAGTTATTTAAAACCATTCGTTTCTAACAAAAGCTCTATATGTCAAGAAAGACATCGAACCTCTACAAAATGGAATCCCATTAATCTGTGTAATCTGTGGTTACTTCCCTAATATCTCTGCGCTAATCAACATTTGTTTTCAACACTGCCAAGAATGCGCTTTGTGGCAGTTCCACATCTCCAATCATTTTCATGCGCTTTTTCCCTTCTTTTTGCTTTTCAAGGAGCTTGCGCTTTCTGGTAACGTCACCACCATAGCATTTTGCTAGAACATCTTTTCGAAGGGCATTGACGGTCTCACGCGCAATAACATTACTACCAATTGCACCTTGAATGGCAATCTTAAACTGTTGCTTTGTAATTTCTTCTTTTAGCTGAGAGCATACATGACGTGCATGGTCATATGCATTTCCACGGAAAGAAAGCTGTGCTAGGGCATCTACACCCTTGCCGTTAATTAAAATATCAATTTTAACAAGGTCAGTTTCTCTATAACCAATTAACTCATAATCAAATGATGCATAGCCCCTTGTACAGCTTTTTAATCTATCATAGAAGTCAAATAATACTTCTGCTAAAGGCATTTCATAAATAATTTCAACACGTTTTTCATCTAAGTATTGCATGTTCACTTGAATGCCACGCTTTTCAGTACAAAGCGACATAATTGGCCCTAAATAGGTTGCAGGTGTTATAATTGCAGCCTTAATATATGGCTCTTCTGCTTGGGCAATTTTTCCACCATCGGGATAATCTGCGGGATTATCAATAAACTTTTCTTCACCATTATTAAGCGTAACATGATACCGTACAGAAGGAGCTGTAAAAATAACCGACTGACCAAAGTCTCTTTCCAAGCGCTCTTGCACAACTTCTAAATGTAAAAGCCCCAAAAATCCGCATCTAAAACCATGCCCCAGAGCAAGCGAAGAGTCTTTTTCAAACACTAGACTAGCATCATTAAGTTTTAACTTATCCATGCTGTCACGGAGCTCTTCATAGTCATTTGTGTCTACAGGGTAAATTGACGAAAATACAACAGGCTTAACTTCTTTAAATCCTGCCAGAGGCTCCTCAGCAGGGTTGTCGGCCATAGTAATAGTGTCTCCAACTTTTACATCAGCAACAGTCTTAATTCCTGCAATGATATATCCTACATCACCCTCGTATAGCTCTGGCTTTTCTTCGAGTTTTAATTTGAAAATTCCGACTGTTTCTACCTTATATTCAGTTCCTGTAGCCATATAACGAATTGTTTGCCCTGGTTTTATTGAACCTGCAAAAACTCTTATGTGTACAACTACGCCTCG
Organism: uncultured Treponemataceae bacterium; assembly: GCA_964371375.1. Taxonomy (GTDB): domain Bacteria; phylum Spirochaetota; class Spirochaetia; order Treponematales; family Treponemataceae; genus CAYJFX01. The sequence goes on along the minus strand of CAYJMR010000060.1, from coordinate 626 downwards.
GTAGGGGTCGTAATGACAGTCAAAAATTAAGGCCTTTGTTTTTCCACTTTCATCATGCGTTGGGCATGGGATGCGCTCTACAATTGCTTCAAATAGCTCATCAATCCCCTCACCCGTTTTTGCAGAACATAAAATTGCACCTTCTGGGTCTAGCCCTAAATCGTGTTCAATTTGTTTTTTAGCAGAAGGAATATCTGCTGCAGGGAGGTCAATTTTATTTATTACAGGAACCATTTCTAGGTTATGTTCAAGTGCTAAGTACATGTTCGAAAGTGTTTGAGATTCTACACCTTGTGCGGCATCCACAAGCAAAAGAGCACCCTCACATGATGCAATTGCACGGGAAACTTCATATGAAAAGTCAACATGCCCGGGAGTGTCAACAAAGTTAAGCTCGTACGTATTCCCATCTTTTGCAGTATAAGGAATAGTTACCGCCTGGCTTTTTATTGTAATTCCACGTTCACGTTCAATATCCATGCTATCAAGAATCTGATTTTGAAATTGTCTGTCATCGATAATACGTGCCTTTTGAATAAGGCGGTCGGAAAGGGTAGACTTCCCATGGTCGATATGTGCAACAATACAAAAGTTGCGCTTTAATTTTAAGTCTTTCATTGCATACT
>CAYJMR010000059.1:0-10959 GCA_964371375.1 uncultured Treponemataceae bacterium | reverse complement strand
TATACACGCACGTTTGTTCCAGCATCTTATCAGGATAGGTCCAGTCTGTTTTACCTGTTTCCTTTTTCATAATTTCATTTAACGCCTTTCTTTTGTCATCAAAATCGTCAATAAAGGCAACCTTTCCTTCCCCCATAACACTTTGATACGTGCATGCATAATCGCACGCATTAGGGCCTTCGGTAAGAGAGTAGCCCGTGTCCATTTCAAAAGTAACATTGGCGTTTGATTTCATTAAGTCTATTTTTCGCCCTTCTTTTGCTCCATGAAAATAAAAGGTGCGCTTACCATCTAAGTGCGTGAAGCCAAAGTTTAAAGGCACGATGTAGGCTTTACCATTATCCACAAAGCCAAGTCTTATGCAGTGGCATTTTAATATAAACTCATCAATCGTTTTGTTATCTGTTATTTCTCTATCTTTTCGTCTCACCGTATACTCCTCGTTTTGACAGTATACTATAGAGCTAATAATCTCACAAGAGTTTTTTTTATCAAAAATAGATATATTTGTAACATAAAATTTCTTGACAACTAAAATTACGTATGCTATCATATATACATGGGCGGGTAATCTTTAATATAAAACTCTTATCCCAAATAACATATAGGTTGAAGCATAATGATTGATTTGTCGAAATTAACTACCGAAACACGAAATACTAACACAATGAACTTGGATTCAATGAATGCATTAGAAATTGCAACTATAATGAATCAAGAAGACACAAATGTTATTGAAGCCGTAAAAAAAGAACTTCCTAACATTGCAAAAGCAATAGAATTTGCAACAGAATCTCTAAAAAATAATGCACGTATTATATATCTAGGAGCTGGAACGAGTGGTAGACTCGGTGTGCTTGATGCAGTCGAATGCCCGCCAACATTTGGCGTGAGTCCTGACGTAGTTATAGGTTTAATTGCTGGTGGTCCACCCGCCTTTGTTAAAGCAGTCGAAGGTGCAGAGGACAGCCAAACACTTTGTAAAGAAGAATTACTTGAAAAAAATATTAATAAAAATGATGTAGTTATTGGACTTGCGGCAAGTGGTAGGACACCATATGTTATACATGGCTTACGCTTTGCTCGCGAGTTTGGATGTAAAACAGTTGCTATATCTTGTAATAAGGACTCTGCAATTTCTAAAGAAGCAGAGCTTGCTATAGAGCTTCTAGTAGGACCCGAAGTTTTAACTGGATCCACTCGCCTTAAAGCAGGCACTGCACAAAAAATGGTGTTAAACATGATATCAACAGGTAGTATGGTTGGTATCGGTAAAGCATATAAAAACATGATGGTTGATTTATTGCAAACAAATGAAAAACTCCATGTTCGGGCGGAAAACAACGTGATGCAAGCCGTTGGGTGTACACGTGAAGTTGCTCGAAAAACCTTGGATGAAGCAGGAGGTAGTGTAAAACTATCGGTTGCAAGCTTATTGTTTAATTGCACAATTGACCAAGCCAAGCGTTATTTAGAAGAAGCGCAAGGGCACATATCTCGCATAAAGGCGTGATAAAATCAGTACGGAGGATGTATATGTCTAATGAAGAATTAGCGAAACAGATTGTTTCACTATGTGGCGGAAAGGACAATTTTGTAAAAGCAGTTAACTGTATGACACGTTGTCGAATTGTAGTTTCAGATGGAAGTCTTGTAAAATCAGCTGAATTAAAAGATCTTGAGGGTGTTTTGGGCTTAGTTGGAGAAGGTACAGATTTTCAAGTTGTGCTTGGACCTGGAAAAGCAAAAAAAATTACTGATGCAGTACAAGAAGAAATTGGTGGATCATCAAAACTTACTTCAGGTGTAACTGAAAATTGGCAAGAAAACAAGGATAAGGTAAAAGCAGGGCAAAAAGGTCACCCTGTAAAGATTTTCGTAAAAATGATTGCCGATATATTTATTCCGTTAATCCCTGCAATTATCGCAGCCGGTTTATTTAATGGTTTAGCAAGCCTTTTAGGAACTCTTATTGGGCAAGGAACACTTACTTCAGATGGCATTTGGACAACACTACAACTTTTATTTTCGCTTATCGGTGGCGGATTTATGGGTTACTTTGCAATTTACACCGGTATTAATGCTGCAAAAATATTTGGTGCAACTGAAGCACTTGGTGGAATGATTGGTGGTATTTCAATTGGCGCAAACATTGTTGCAATTTCAAGATTATTTGGACTATTTAATGAAGAAGTTCCTCTAAATTCAATTCTTACTACAGGTAAGGGTGGAATAATCGGTGTTATTGTTGGTGTTTGGATTCTTTCAAAAATTGAAAGAGCACTGCGAAAAAAAATACCGGATGTACTGGATTTAGTAGTAACGCCTTTTGTAACAATGCTCATAACAACCGTTTTATTTGTATTTATTATCATGCCAGTAGCAGGCTTTGTATCTGATGGTTTGGTTGCTGGATTGCGTGTAATTATTATGTCTGAAAACAGTGTTGTAAGTGTAATAAGCGGTTATATTCTTTCAGCCTTATTCCTACCAATGGTGCTTATGGGTTTACATCATGGTCTTATTCCAATTTATGCCGTTCAGCTTGAAATGATGGGTGGTGTATCTTTATTCCCCGTATTAGCTATGGCTGGTGCTGGACAAGTAGGTGCTGCTATTGCCATTTATCGTGTTGCAAAAAGTGTGGGTAATACTCGAATGCAAAAAGTTATAACTGGTGCACTTCCTGCAGGATTTTTAGGTGTAGGTGAGCCTCTTATTTATGGTGTTACACTTCCATTATTTAAACCATTTATCACAGCCGGTTTGGGTGCAGGTTTTGGTGGTGCGTATGTTATGCTTACTGGTGTTATGGCAAGTGCTTGGGGCCCATCAGGCTTAGTAGCGATTCCAATTATGCAACCACAACATATGTTAAATTTCTTTATTGGATTAGTAATTTCATACATTGCAGGTTTTATTATTACAAGTTTTGTTGTAGGTAAAAAAGACTTAGAAAATGTATAATAAATTTTCACAATCGGTTTTTGTATCTCAGTTTGATGCCGTAAAGGAAAAGTTATCAGATTTTTATTCAGAAGGGGATTTTGTTTTTACCTCTTTGCATATAGCAGAAGAATTTGATGATACATATAAAAGCCGATGTGAAAACATGTGTAGCTTTTTAAATAGTGTAGGGTATACAATAATTGCTGATGTATCAAAGCGCACGCTTGATTATTTTGGCGAAACAAGTATTGTAAACCTTGCAAAAAAGCTGCACATTTCAGTTCTTCGTTTAGACTTTGGTTTTGATATTGATGAAATTAGGAGTATAACACAAGAAATGCCCGTGTGTTTAAATGCTTCGACGCTCGATACAAAAACAATTAGCGCTTTGAAGAAAAATGCTAAAAAAATCTATGCAATGCATAATTATTATCCAAGACCAGAAACAGGTTTGGACGAAGTATATTTTTCTTCAATAAATGAAAGACTGATTGAAAATGATATTGAAGTTTTTTCATTCATTCAGGGAGATATTTTACTTAGAGCCCCCTTGCAGCAAGGTTTACCAACCTTAGAAAAACATCGAGGGGTTTCCCCTTATGCAGCCTTTGTTGATATGATGCTTACTCATAAAGTGAGTGCTATTTTTGTAGGTGATGGTATTATTTCAAAAAGAGATTACGCTTTTATTCGTTATTTTTTAGACACAGGACTTTTAACGCTTCCAATTAAAATGGAGGCAAAGAATATAGATTTATACGAAAAAGTATTTACTGTTAGGGATGATTCCCCCTATAGGATAATGCGTCTATTAGAATCGCGAGAGTATGCAACCAAAGGTACTGACATTGAAGTTTATAATACAGTTGATAGAAACGTAGGGTGTGTAACTATTGACAACGAGCGGTACGGGCGGTATAGTGGCGAAATACAAATTGTTCGTGAAAACCTTAAAGCCGATGAAAAAGTTAATGTTATTGCACGGGTGCCAAGTGAATATCATCTGCTTTTAAAACATTGCAAAAAACTACGCTTTTTTGCGTATTAATTTTATAAAAAGAGGATTTATTATGCCTAATACAGTATATAGCCCACTATCAGGAACACTACTTAGTTTAAATCAAGTTCCTGACGAAGCATTTTCTCAAGGAATGATGGGCGAAGGATGTGCAATTATGCCTTCGGAAGGGAAAGTGTATGCTCCCTTTGATGGAACTGTTGAAGTTTTACCTGAATCTAAACATGCACTTGGTTTGTTAAGTAACGATGGTATTGAGTTATTAATTCACATAGGCTTAGAAACTGTTGAATTAAATGGGGAGCATTTTAGTTTACATGTAGTAGAAGGGCAGTCATTTAAAAAAGGAGATGTTCTTTTAGAATTTGATATTGAAAAAATCAAAAAGGCAGGCTATAATGCTATTTCACCTGTAACGATTACCGATATGGAAAATTTTAGCTCTCTTGAACTGTGTGTGAAAACAAATATAGAGGGGAGTGAAGTTAGTGCAGGGGCTGAGTTGATTGTTTTACAGTAAATAAGGATGTAATAATGCAAGAACAAAGTTATGTAATTGTTTCGCCTGAAGGGTTGCATGCAAGACCCTGTGGGTTTTTAGTAAAAAAGGTATCTGAGTTTCACTCAGACATTCAGTTGTCATGCAAAGGTAAGTCTGCAAGTGCAAAAAAAATGCTTTCAATTATGAAACTTGGAGCAAAAAAAGGCGATACTGTTTATATTACTGCTGAAGGTGTTGATGAGGAACTTGCTATAAAAGAAATACTTGCATTTTTTGAAGAGAATTTTTAGAAAAAGCATAAAAGAAATTTTTCCGGGATATATAGGTTTAATAGGGATGATGCTTTTTTTAATGATATAACCTAATCTTTTTGCATCCTAACAATCATTAAAAAACATATTTTATAGTTTATAATGTAAACAGTTGATTACAGTTGACATTAATTGCATTTTATAGTATTATATCGATATAGAACATTAATGGTATCCTCAAAGTGGAAGTCGTTCAAACGACTTCTTTTTTTTACCCAACTTCTAACGGAGAAAAATGGATTATATAGCGCTTAAAAATCAAAAGTATTATGCAGAATGTCAGGCTCTTATTGAACCTTCATACGCAATAGTAGAACTTCATGTAGTTCCTGCAAAAAATACAATAAAAGTATCTGTAGTAATATGTCATAAGGAAAAAAGCGAGAGTAATGCAATTGGAATTAATGATTGTGCAAAAGTTCACCGCACACTTTTACCATTTTTAGAAGAATCTTTAAAATCTGATGACCTCCACATGGAAGTGACATCTCCTGGAATGGAAAGAACTTTAAAAAATGCAGCGGAATTTTCACTCTTTTTGGAACGACAGGTAAAAATTTGGTGTACAGAAATCTCTGATTGGATTTATGGAACTATACTAAAATCCAATGAAACATCGGTAACAATAAGAATAAAAGACTCGGGAGAAGAAAAATCGTTCCCATATGAAATTATAGCAAAAGCTAAACTCTTAATGGAGGGCTAAAAATGGCATCAAAGATGGCAGAAGCAATTCAACAGTTAATTCAAGACAATGGCTTAACTGAAGAAGCAGTATTAAAAACAATTGAAAGTACAATTAAGGCAGCTTATAAGCGAAAGTTCGGAACATCAGAAAACTGTTTAGTAGAGTTTGAAGATGATTTAAGTGATGTAACAGTATACTCACGAAAAATGATTGTAGATGGTGTATATGACCCTGTTACAGAAATTGAGCTTGAAGAAGCGCTCGAAATGAGTCCAGACTGTGAAGTTGGGGATGAAATTGATATTGTAATTGACCCAAAAGACTTTGAAAGATCTGCTGTTCAAACTGGTAAGCAAATTGCACACCAATCACTCACCGAAATTCAAAAAGATACTCTCTTAGCTGAGTATAAAGATAAAATTGGTGAAATAATGATTGGATATTATCAGCGTGAAAAGAATGGTAATATTTACCTCGATTTAGGAAAGGTTGAAGGGATTTTACCTGGTAAATTTCAGTCACCAAGAGAATCATATACAAAGAATGATCGTATCAAAGCACTTATTGTTGATGTTAAAAAAACAGGCTCAGGCTTACAAATAGTTCTTTCAAGATCTGATGCAGAATTTGTTCGCTCAATTATTGAACTTGAAGTACCTGAAATATATGATAATACAATAGAAATTAATAATATCGTTAGAGAAGCAGGATATAGAACAAAGGTTGCAGTTTCTTCACGAAGAGATGATGTTGACCCTGTAGGTGCATGTGTTGGCTTAAAAGGGGTAAGAATACAATCAGTTATTCGAGAGCTTGAAGGTGAAAAAATTGATATACTACGTTATGATCCTGATCCAAGAGTGTTTATAAAAAATGCACTTTCTCCTGCTGAGGTTACTGGCGTTGTAATTTTGGATGAAGAAAAGAGAACAGCCCTTGCCGTTGTGCCTGAAGGTCAATTTTCACTTGCAATCGGTAAACAAGGTTTAAATGTTAGGCTCGCAAACAGACTTGTTGATTGGAATATTGATGTAAAAACAGAAGAGCAATATGAAGATATTGATACACTTCTTGCAGAGTCTCGAAGAGCAGCCCAAGACTTGTTCTCAACAGATGAAGGGGATTATGAAATCTCTACCCTTGCAGAGCTCCCTAGTATAAGTGAAGCGATTGTAAATATTTTAACTGAAAATAATATTGTTGATATACAAGATTTCTTAAATGCAAATGAAGAAGGCCTTCTTGAAAAAATTGACGGTATTACAGCCGAAGATATTAAAACAATTATTTCTCTTATAGAACAAAGTGTTGAATTTGTTGAAGAAGACGTTCAAGAAGAAGTTTCAGTAGATGAAAATAGCGCAGAAACTGAAGAAGATACAGAAGAATCTACAGAAGAAGAAAGTGACGAAGATGAAGAATTTGAGTGCCCCGAATGTGGTGCATCTATAACAACCGATATGGCAAACTGTCCTAATTGTGGTATTGGTCTTAGTTTTGAGTATGAGGATGAAGAGTAGGGTAATTGATGGCAGATGAATCAGAAAAAAAAGCTACATTTAGAGTAAACAAGCACAAACAAGAAAGTGTTAGTACAGGAGCCGGTGATACAGAAGCACAAGGACTACCTGAGAAGAAAAAGGTAGTTGTGATAAAGAAAAAAGCTTCTCCCGAAACACCCGAAAAAGAAAAGACTGGTGTTCAAAAGGTAGCAGTTGCTGTTAAGGCTTCTTCTGTGAAAAAACCTGTTTCTACAGAAAAAAATGATGATACACAAAATAAACCTGATGCAGCTGCACGACCAGAAGGTGGAAAACCTGTTAGCTCTTTTGCAGACTTAAGTCCTACGCGACCAAATGTTAAAGCAGGTAACTTAGATCGATCAGCTCAGCGCGGTGCAAGACCACAAGGAAATAGAGGTGGCTATACGTCAGGTGGAAACCCAGGTTTTACCGGTGCGCAAGCAAGAGAAGGTTTCCAAAAGCGTGGAGATAGACCTCAAGGACAAGGTTATCAAGGCCAAGGTGGATATCAAGGAAACCGTCAAGGTGGCGGCTACCAAGGTAATCGTCCTCAAGGACAAGGTTATCAAGGTCAAGGTGGATATCAAGGAAACCGTCAAGGTGGCGGCTATCAAGGAAATCGCCCTCAAGGCCAAGGTGGCTATCAAGGAAATCGCCCACAAGGTCAAGGTGGCTATCAAGGCAATCGTCCTCAAGGCCAAGGTGGATATCAAGGTAATCGTCCAGGTGGTGGTTATCAAGGCAATCGTCCTCAAGGCCAAGGTGGCTACCAGGGCAATCGTGGTGGATTTTCAGGGCCTCGTCAAGGCGGGCCAGGCGGGGCACCAGCTCCATTAGTTGATGCGAAAAAAACACCAGCTAAAAAAACATTTACAAAGAAAAAAACTGTTTACATGCGAAAAGACCGTGAGCAGGAACTTGATGATAAATTATTTGCTCAAAAGAAAAAGCAAATAACAAAAGCCAATCCTATTCCAGAAAAAATCGAAATAATGGAAACTGTTTCGGTACAAGACCTTGCCAAAAAGATGAACTTAAAAGCATCTGAAATTATTGGTAAGCTTATGTCTATGGGTATGATGGTTACTATTACTCAGTCTGTTGATGCAGATACTGCAACCCTCTTAGCTTCTGAATATAACTGTGACGTAAAAGTTGTAAGTTTATATGATGAAACAGTTATAGCAACAGAAGAAGATTCTGACGAACATATGGCTCCTCGCCCACCGGTTGTTACAATCATGGGTCACGTTGATCATGGTAAAACTAAAACGCTTGATGCAATTAGAAATGCGAATGTTGTAGCAGGTGAGTTTGGTGGTATTACTCAACACATAGGTGCGTACATGGTAGATGCTCCGCAGGGGCAAAAGATTACCTTCTTAGATACACCGGGGCACGAAGCGTTTACAATGATGCGTGCACGTGGTGCAAAAGTTACAGATATTGTAATTTTGGTTGTAGCTGCTGATGATGGTGTTATGCCTCAAACAATTGAAGCTATTGACCATGCAAAAGATGCTGGTGTTCCTATTATTGTTGCAGTAAACAAGATGGATAAACCTGAGGCAAATCCCGACAAGGTTATGTCTCAGCTCTCAGAAATGGGTCTTATGCCCGAAGAGTGGGGTGGTGGAACTCAGTTTGTTAAGATTTCAGCACTTAAACAAGAAGGATTAACTGAACTCTTGGATGCTGTATTATTACAAGCAGAAATATTAGAACTAGATGCTAACTATAATTGCCGTGCAGAAGGTAAGGTAATTGAATCTAAAATCGATCACGGACGTGGTGTTGTTGCAACTATTCTTGTTGAACGAGGTATTCTAAGAACTGGTGATCCCTATGTTGCAGGTATTTTCTCAGGGCGCGTAAGAGCAATTTTTAACGACTTAGGTGAAAAAATTGATGAAGCAACGCCTTCAATGCCGGTAGAAATTTTAGGGCTCGAAGCCATGCCAGATGCAGGGGATCCTTTCCAAGTAACCGAAAATGAAAAAGTTGCAAGAAGTATCTCTTCTAAACGACAAGAACTTAAACGATTTGAACATGCAAAAACAGTTAAAAAGGTTACACTTGATAATCTTTATGATACTATTGATGCAGGCGGAATACAAGAACTTAAAGTTATTATTAAAGCTGACGTACAAGGTTCTGCAGAAGCAGTTAAACAATCATTAGAGAAACTGTCTACTAGAGATATACGCCTAAATGTTATTCACTCATCTGCAGGTGCCATTAACGAAAGTGATGTTATGCTTGCAACTGCAGACTCTAATGCAATTATTATTGGCTTTAACGTTCGACCAACTCCTAAGGCAAAGCTTCTTGCAGAGCATGAAAAAGTAGATATTAGAAAATATAATGTTATCTATAAAGCAGTTGAAGAAATTACACTTGCGATGGAAGGTATGCTCTCACCTGATCTTAAAGATGAAGTTATAGGTATGCTCGAAGTAAGAGACATATTTAAAGTTCCAAAAATTGGTGTTATTGCAGGTTCTTACATTACACAAGGTCTTATTACAAGAACTAGTAGCGTAAATATTATCCGTGACGGAATTGTAATTTACTCAGGTAAGGTTACGTCTCTTAAACGATTCAAGGACGATGCAAAAGAAGTAACATCAGGCTACGAATGTGGTGTTGGAATTGATAAGTGGCAAGATATTCAAGTTGGTGACCAATTCGAGGTATTTAAACAAGTTGAAGTAGCTCGAAAGCTTGGAGACACTCTAGAAGAAGAAGCTAAAAAGGCAAAAAAAGCCAAAAAAGATGAAGAAGCTTCAAGTTCTGAGGAAGAATAAGCATGGGTGAGTTTAGACTTGTTCGTCTCGGAGAGCAAATCCGAGACGAAATATCTAAAATGATAATGCAAGGATATGTTAAAGATCCGAGAGTTTCTACCTTTTTAACAATTAATAGGGTAGAGGTTACGCGTGATCTTGGTTTTGCTAAGGTATATGTATCCAGTTTTATGAAAGATTCTTCTATCGAAAAGGGTGTAAAAGGCTTACAAAGTGCTGCAGGTTTTATTCAAACTAATCTTAGTAAAAAGCTGAGCCTTCGTCAATTTCCTCGACTCACCTTCGTAGTTGATACAAGTATTCGTGACGGTATGAATATGGTTCAAACACTTACAGAACTTGAAAAAACACACGAGGATAATTAATAATTAATAATGTATAATTAACAATTATTAATGAGGTATTCATGGCTGAAAAATCTACCATATCAGGCATTGTTCTCTACGCTAAAAGGCGGGGGCCTACAAGTTTTAACTCTCTTAGCCAAATAAAAAAAGCATTACAAACAAAAAAAGTAGGTCACACTGGTACATTAGACAGTTTTGCAGAAGGCTTACTTGTTGTGATGGTTGGAAGTTTAACAAGGCTTGCTTCCCATGTTACAGCCTTTGATAAAACATATGAAGCAATTATTCAATTTGGCAGCCAAACAGATACTCTAGACCCATATGGGCAAGTTGTTGAGACCGCAGAACTTCCATTGATCGAAGACTTTAAAAAATCACTTAATAAACATACTGGAACAATAGAACAGTTTCCACCATTATACTCAGCAATCCATATAGGCGGAAAGCGTGCTAGTGATATTGCACGTTCAGGTAAAACGATTGACATTCCGAGTAGAACGGTAACAGTGTATAATTCTAAGATTCTAAATATACAAGAAAAAAGTGGTAGGGTCGAGTACGCACACGTATCTTTTCACGTATCTAAGGGTACGTATATTAGAAGTCTTGCGCGTGATATAGCTATTGATTGTAGCTCTTGTGCCCACCTCATAGCACTAAAACGTACAATGGTTGGTTCTTTTTCATTAGATGATGCAGTAGGTTTAGAAACGATGGATGCATTTACTATTGCGAATGCTATTTGTACATTAGGTAAAATCGAAATTGAACAAAAAAGAACAATAGAGTCAGATAAAAGCCAAGAGATAATACA
>CAYJMR010000058.1:0-11230 GCA_964371375.1 uncultured Treponemataceae bacterium | reverse complement strand
TTTTTACCACTTTTTACTTTATTTTATTTTCAAACTATGTTATAATTATTTAAAGTAGGTCGGAATTTATACTCGTCTTACAAGGGTAAATGGGGGTTTATCCTATATTAAATTTTAGGTGGGAACATGGCTGACGGCGCACAGCGTTTTGGAAGAAGCTCAGACTTAGCAATTGCAGTTGCTGTAATTGCAGTTGTAATGATGTTAATTATACCTCTTCCAACAGTATTATTGGATGCTCTTATGTCAATAAACTTATTGCTTGCATTGATAATATTACTGATTGTTATGTACACTCCTCGTGCCATTGACTTTTCATCTTTTCCCACAGTACTTCTAATTTCTACCGTGTTTAGTTTAGCTCTTAACGTATCATCTACTAGACTCATTTTATCACAAGGTGCTGACTTTCAGGGTCAGCTTGTTACAGCATTTGGTACCTTTGTAGTAGGAACAGGCGGGACAGAGGGTCTCGTTATCGGGCTCGTAATATTCATAATCCTTATAGCAGTACAAGCCTTTGTAATTACAAAAGGTGCTACACGAATTGCAGAAGTTGCAGCACGCTTTACATTAGATGCTATGCCTATGAAACAGGCTGCTGTAGAAGCAGAGTATAATTCAGGCGCTCTTTCTGAGGAAGAAGCAAGAATAAAAAAAATGGATGTGCAAAGAGAGGCAGACTTTTACGGTTCTATGGACGGTGCTACTAAATTCGTTTCAGGTAACGTTAAAGTCGGTATTTTTATTACAGTTATAAACTTAATAGTTGGCATTATCTTTGGAATGATATTCAGGGGCGAAGCCTTTAGTCTCGCAATACAAACGTACGCTAAGTTTACCATCGGTGACGGCTTGCTTTCACAAATACCATCACTTTTAGTTTCCGTTGCAACAGGTATTATTGTAACGCGCTCAGTGTCCGATGGAAAAACAACATTGGGTACAGATATGCAACGGCAATTCTCTCAAAACGCTTGGGTTTTTTATGTTTCGGGTGGCTCAATGGCATTAATAGGAATTCTACCAGGTTTTCCATGGTATATTCTTATTCCTTTGGGGGGTGCACTCTTTTTTATTGGAAGAAGATTACAATCGCTAGAAAAGGCATCATTTGAAGCAAAGGTAAATAAAGAACGTGAACTTCAGCAAACACAAGGAAGTGCTATTGCTGAAATCAGTCCTGTTGTTCCGCTCGACCCTCTATCACTTGAACTTGGATTAGCATTAATTCCGCTTGTAGATAAGGAAAAAGGTGCAGAACTTTTAGAACGTGTTACAAGAATCAGAAGAGAGTTTGCACTTGATTTAGGGCTTGTAGTACCAAGGATACGAATAACAGATAATATGCATATAGACCATAATGCATATAGTTTTAAGGTAAAAGGTATTGAAGTTGGCTCAAGTCATATTCGAATGGGTTGGTATATGTGTATGAACACGGGGACCGTATCAGATGAACTCCCAGGTGAGGCTACAACAGATCCAGCATTTGGATTGCCTGCGATTTGGGTGTCTGAAGCGGATAGGGAAAAAGCGGAAAGGGCAGGATATGCGGTAGTTGATCCACCGACCATCATTGCAACACACCTTACAGAACTCATAAAATCACATGCGGCAGAAATTCTTGGACGCCAAGAGGTTCAGGCAATTGTTGATACGTTAAAGAAAGAATATCCAACTGCTGTAGAAGAGGCAACGAAAATATTTACAATTGGTGAAATACAAAAAGTACTGCAAGGACTTTTGCGAGAGCAAGTTTCAATTAGAAATATGGTTGTTATTTTTGAAACAATTGCAGACTTTGGCCCTGTGACAAAAAAAAGCGATATTCTTGTTGAAAAAGTTAGACAGGCATTGGGTAGACAGATATGTTTGCAATATGCAGATGAAAATAAAACTATGCACGTTTTAACTGTAGCACAAGACTTTTTACAAAAACTTATTGATAGCAGAGTCGACACAGTAAATGGACCAATTGCAGCACTTGACCCGGTTACGCAACGAGCATGGATAACATCACTTAGCTCTTCTGTAGCTCTTTCGCAAGGTAAAGGCTATATGCCAATTATATTATGCCCTGAAGAAGCCAGAGCTTTGGTAAAGGCAAGTACAGAAAGGGAAATGCCCAATTTGGTAGTTGTTTCGGTACCCGAAATTACAAATGATATTAAGTTAGAAAATTTAGGAGAGATAAAAGTTGGTAACTGAGGCATATGCACAAAACGCTATACCGGTAGTAGCTGATACTGAAGACGCATGCAGAAAGCGAATCAGAGAGCTTTATGGGGATGATTATAAAATAGTTCGCAGGCAAGAATCAGAGATAAACGGTTTTTGGCCGTTTACTAAGAAAAAACAATGTACGCTGTGGTATGTGCCTTCAACTCCTTCACCTAGGCGTGCATATCAAACTATGCCTGCAAGCACTACTATGGATTTTAACGAAGAAAAAGCAAAAATCCTTGAATCAAATCAAAATACACAAAGCCCACAAATGAAGCTGATTTTAGATGAGCTTAAAGATTTGCATTTAAAATTTGATGAAAAAACGTCAAGCCTTAGGCAGGATGAGCATGCATCGATTGTTAGAATTGCAGACTTACTTAAACAAAATGACTTTACCTCTGAGTTTATACAAAAAATTGTAGAAAGAATAAAAAAAGAGTTTTCACTGGATGATTTAGATGATTTTGATATTCTTCAAAAAGCGGTTGTAGATTGGATAGGTGAAAGCATCGGGATTGCAGAGGTTGTAAATAATGCAAGACCTGAGATTATTGTTTTAGTTGGGCCTACAGGAATCGGCAAAACAACAACCATAGCAAAACTAGCTGCATACTATAGTGGTATAGGAAATACAACCGTACCAAAAGGTTTGAATATCCACTTAATAACAATAGACAATTTTAGAATCGGAGCTAAAGAACAGTTTGAAACGTATGGAGATCGCATGAGTATACCTGTTTCAAGTGCGAATACCGTTGAAGACTTGCAGCAAATAATTTCACAGTATGCAAACGGCGTTGATTTATTTTTAATTGATACATCAGGTTTTAGCCCAAAAGACTATGAAAGTTTGGCAAAAATGAGAAAGATTCTTGATTTAAAAACTCACAAGCCACAATTGTTTTTAACAGCATCTGCTACAGTAAAAGCAAATGATCTACGTACAATTTTACAACAGTATGAAATTTTTGGGTATGAATCAATTATAGTTACAAAAATAGATGAAACAGAAACGATTGGAACCATAGTAAGTATATTAGATGAAAAACAAAAAAAGATTGCATTTTTTACAGATGGACAAAAGGTACCACATAATTTTAAGAAAGCAGATGTGGTATCATTTTTAATACATTTATCAGGCTTTACAATTGATAGAGATCATATAGATGAAAAATTTACACAGGAAAAGATAGGGTAGTTTATGGAAGATCAAGCATCTGAATTACGTGAACTTATGCAGCAACGTTTAGAAAGACAAGAAACATTACGTCCATCTCATGGAGCAGATAATCACAAAACACGAATAATAGCTGTAACAAGTGGAAAGGGTGGAGTTGGTAAAACAAACCTTTCTGTAAATATGGCAATTGCTTATTCTCAAGCGGGCAAAAGAGTTATTCTTATTGATGGTGACTTAGGCATGGCAAATGTAAACATTTTGATAGGTACTGCTCCTAAGGCAAACTTACTTGATGTTATGAATAACCGCTATAAAATGAAAGATATCGTTTGTGATACAGAATACGGTTTTCAGTTTGTTCCTGGTGCAAATGGCTTTTCACGTATTGCTAATTTAAATGAAGCAGAACTTGCAAGTTTTTCTGATGAGTTTATGCAATTATCAAGTGCAGACATTATTATCATTGATACCGGTGCTGGTATTGCCCAAAGTGTTTTGGGTTTGCTGGCGGCTGCAGATGAAATTTATGTTCTTACAACTCCAGAACCTACATCAATAACTGATGCTTATGGCATTATCAAAATTATTGCAACAGAAATGATTGATAATAGACCAAACTTAAAGCTTTTGGTCAATCGAGTGCATTCAGCCTCTGAGGGAAAAAGAGTTGCCGAGCAAATAATTTCAATTGCTGGACAATTCTTAAATTATGAAATTGAATATCTAGGTTTTATTTATGATGATGCAGCTGTATCTGCGTCGGTTTTACGGCAAAAACCATTTTTGATTTCTCAACCTAATGCAAAATGTTCAATGTGTATAAAGCATATAGTTGGGCGAATCGAAAAAACGGATTTAAATGCAGAAGAAGGTTTTGGGCGCTTTTTTAGAAAATTTAAGCAAAAATGGTAAATGAGCTACTATAGAGCTTGACGTTTTGGCATTTTTGACGTAATCTAAAGTGAAGGGTTTTAAAATTATCGTTTTACGGTATATTTAGTACGAATTCCTTTGCTGTATAGGGGTAAGCTGATTCAGCTTTGATGAGGGGGATATGTTGAATCTGAAAAATTTATTAATAATTTTTCTCATAGGTTTTTTCTTATCTATTTTAGCAGGCTTGTTTGGGCGCGTAAATTTTGGAATTTTATTTTTACGAGCGCTTCTTTCAGGATGTGTATTTACATGTATTGCATTTGTTGCAACAATGATATTTAACAAATTTTTGTTAACAGCTGAAACTTTAGAGGCAAGTCCTTCAGAAGCAGTAAGTGAGGCTCAGCATAGTGTTGATGTGGTTGTTGATGAAGAATTACCTGATAGTGCAACGGCACCTGCTTTTAACCTTGCTGATTTTGTTGAATCCCCAAAAACAAATACAGATGAAACGGTTGTTGAAAACGTACAAACATCTGTAGAAAATGAAAATAGTGGTGCTGCGTCTTTTCAATCTGGTTCGTTAGCATCGCTAACACAGAAAGGTTCAGATTCTATAGAAGAACTAGAAGAGGTTGAAGTATTGGAAAACGCCGACGATGTGCAGCTAACATCTTTGCCAGTACAACGACAAGTTGAAGAAAGTGCAGTGGATTCTGGAGTGCCAAGTTCAAGTCAATCACCGATTGAAGAGTCAAACGGATTGTTGGACTCAAGTGATAGTGAACTAGGTGAGCTACCGGATATTGATAGTTTAGCAGTGGATGAAGAAGGTGGTGAAGGTGATCCATCGGAAGGTCTTATTGAAGATTCAGTGTTTGCTGAAACAGGGGCTTTACGGCCGAGTGCTGAACCTGTAGCTGTTTCAGAGATGGGAGATGCAAAAGATATTGCTGCTGCAATTAGAACTGCTATGGCAAAAGATGCATAATTGTTTTATTATTAATAAAGGTGTAAAAGATGATAACGACGCTCTTTGAGCAAAAAACAGAAGAAGAACTCTGGATTGAATTCCGAAAGTCAAAATCTACACAATTACGTGATGCATTTATTCGTCAATACATGCCATTGGTAAAATATGTTGCTGGAAAAGTTGCTGTAAATATGCCAAACAGCGTCGAGTTTGACGATTTGGTAGGATTTGGACAGTTTGGGCTTTTAGATGCAATAAATAAATTTGACCCTGATAAAAAGGTTAAGTTTAAGACATATGCAGTTACTCGTATTCGAGGCGCTATTTTTGATGAACTTAGACAACTTGACTGGGTTCCTCGTTCAGTACGTCAAAAATCTCGAGAAATTGAAGACACTATAGTTGGCCTTGAGGCAAGACTAGGTCGTCCTGCTGCGGATGAAGAAATAGCTTCTGCAATGGGTTTAACACTTGAAAGTTTTAACAATACAGTATTAAAAGTATCGGGTACAAGTGTGCTTTCATTAAACGATGTGTGGTATTCAGGTGAATCATCAGACAGAATGTCAATTGGTGACAGTATTGAATCTCCTGCTAGCTTAAATCCCGATGTAATCGTTGAACGAGAAGAAGTAAAACGTGTAATAATGGAAGCAATAAACGAGCTTCCTGAAAAAGAAAAAATGGTTTTGGTATTATACTACCATGAAGACTTAACATTTAAAGAAATTGGCCAAGTGCTTCAGGTAAGTGAGTCTAGAATATCTCAGTTGCATACTAAAGCAAATATGCGTCTGCGTGCAAAATTAACAAATGTACGAAAAGGTATAATGTAGTTTCGGGGGTTGAAACTTGGTTACGTTAGAGAAGCTTCGTTCCGATATGGAATCTCAGTTTGAAAAAGATAGAAATATCCGATATGTTGATATACACGCAGACTCAATAGAAGAAGCACTTGCAGACGCAGCAATACAACTAGAGTCGAGGGTATCATTACTTGAGTATGAAGTATTAGACCAGGGTTACAAGGGCTTTTTGTCTTTAATGAAAAAGCCATGGGCTCTTAGAGTGTATGAAAATGAACTACATGCAAAATATGGTAAAAAAGTACGAGGAACTGATTTAACAACCTTTGATGAACTTAATGAAGATACAGCACCGAAGAATGTAGATGGCATGTTTTACATACATAGATTTGGTTCTGAAATACATTTAAAAGTAGTAGCACCGATTGGTTCTGGTATACCGGTAGATCCAAAGCTTATCTTAGACAGTATGCAAAGAAGTGATACTGTTTCCGTTGACCAAAACCTTGTTAAAGACTATGCAAAAAAAACCACGCATGGTGAGTATGAGCCTGTTGGGCAATATACACATAATCAAGCAGGGGATGCAACATTTTATATTGATCTTTCTCCAGATGAAATGAAAGCTTCTATAGTAGCTACTGCTCCAGCGATAGGTGGTGCAGATATTTCTTATCAACGTGTAGAGCAAATGCTCAGAAGTCAAGGTATTTCCAATGATTTAGATAAAGAAAAAATTATGGAATATGTTGATAATCCTGTCTACGGAATTCCCTATATTGTAGCAGAGGGAGTAGAGCCCGTTGATGGTCGCGATGCATATATTGCATATAATTTTGAAACTGATACATCAAAGTTACATATAAAAGAATCTGACTCAGGACAAATGGATTTTAAAGAGTTAAACCTAATACAAAATGTTGTAGAAGGGCAAACCTTAGCTCAAAAAATGCTACCAGAAAGAGGAAAGGCTGGGCATACTCTACTGGGCAAATTCTTAGAAGCAAAAAATGGAAAAGATATAGGTTTACCGATTGGCAAAAATGTAACGGTTGATGCAGACGGCAGAACTATTAAAGCAAGCGTCAACGGTCAAGTATTGCTTGTAAATGAGAAGATAAATGTAGAGCCAATCATGGAAGTTGATGGTGTAAATATTAAAACAGGTAACATTACCTTCCTTGGAACGGTTATTATTAAGGGTAACGTTGAAGATGGCTTCCAAGTAAAAGCTTCAGGTAACATTGAAGTATATGGAACTGTAGAAAATAGTGTATTAGAAGCTGATGGAGATATAGTTGTCTCTTTGGGTGTAATGGGTAAAGATCACGGCTATATTAAGGCCGGTGGCTCTATGTGGGCAAAATTTATTCAAAATGCAACTGTAGATGCAGAGGGCTTTATTGTTGTTCGTGACGGTATCATTAATTCAAACGTTACGAGTAATAAAAAAATCCTTGTGCAAGGAAAGAGGGCAAGTATTATTGGTGGTCATGCTTTTGCCACAGAAGAAATTCGTGCTAAGACAATTGGTAACAATGCAGGAGCAAGTGAAACAATACTTTCTGTTGGATACGATCCAAAAGCCAAAAAAAGACTGGATGAACTCACAGAAAAGCAAGCTGTATTAATACGAGAACTAAATGAACTTGAGTTAGATATACAAACACTTGAACAACAAAAGAAAATTAGGAAAACACTTTCGCAAGAAAAAGAAGAGAGCCTAAATACCTTGATGAATAGGAAAGGTGAAATACACTCAGAAGTAGATCAAATGTCAGCTGAAATTCAAGAATTACAAGATCACCTGCGGGAGTTAAAAGTTGTAGGTACAGTTTCTGCTTCTGGCGCTGTGTATTCTGGTGTGAAAATAAATATTCGCGATGTTAGAGAAGAAATTCGCAATGAAACAAAGGCAGTAACCTTCTTTTATGAAGACGGGTTTATTAGATACGGAAAATACGAAGCTGCACAAGCTGAGGATGAAGCACGGGTACCGGATGGCTATTCAACCAATTGATTTGCAAACGATGTATTCGTCGCTTGAAAAGGTTTCAAAGTTAACTGCTTCAAAACAGCAAGAAATGCAATTGCAAAGTTCTATACAGCAAGAAGAGAATGCAAAAAAGATACAAGCAAAGGCTACTACTGTTGAAAAACCCGACATGGATGATGAAGGGCCTACTCATATAAAAGACCAAAATAAGGGTAGTGACGAAAACACTTCACATGCAGAAAAAGAGCAACAAAAAGAGGAAGAAGAAATTAAAGAGCCTATGCAAGTAATTACAGACCCATCACTTGGGCAGCATATTGATATTTCAGGGTAACAAATATGATTTCAGGCGAAGCTGTTTTAATCATTATTATATCTCTTATTAATCTTGCTCTCTGGGTTGTTTTTTTCTTTCGTTTAAAACGAACTTTTTCCCCTCAAGCGCTCCTCACCGATATAAAAAATGAAGTTGATAAATTGTTGATTGAAATAAATAAGACCGCTTTAGAAGATGTTACGTTGATAGAGGAGCATGCAAAAGCGCTTCGTTCCTTGATTGATGATGCTGATAAAAGAATTTTATTACTACAAGGCCAAGAAAAGGGAAAAAAACGTGAAAAAGAGGTACTAGAGCGCTTATCCAATAAAAAAACAGTTCCGGTTTCAGATAAGAAGGCATTACAAACATACAAAAAAATGAGCGAAAAGGTTGAGGATGAAGGGCATGCAGATGGTGTTCAATTATCAATTGACTTTGATTCATATAAAATCGATGACTCTTTGCAGCCAACTCCACCCCCTGATTTACCTGAAATATCCCACGTAGAAAATAGTCCAATTGAAGATATACCTTTAAAGGAAAGGGTTTTACGTCTCGCAGCGAATGATTTTTCTCCAGACTACATTGCTAATAAGCTAGGATGTAGCGTAAGTGAAGTGCAGCTTATTATTGATTTTTATTATTCACGATAATATTTTTTGCCAGTATGGCTTTCTTACCTAGTTATAATTTTAGTAAAAATATGAGTACATACATGTAAAAACCCTTATCATTTTACTCTACACATCTTGACCAAAGTCGTCATTTGTGCTATAAATTATGTTCATGCTCTGTGCAGTTTTTTTTATAACTTTAAGCGTTGCTTAAGTTTCTAAAAGCATAAATGTATAGAATGCAAACATTTACAGGAGGTATCATGGTACGAATTAGGCTTAAAAAATTCGGTTCAAAAAAACGTCCTTACTACAGAATTGTAGTACAAGATTCTCGAAAACCTCGAGACGGAACTTCAATTGAAGATGTAGGACTATATCATCCGATTGAAGCAGAAGAAAAACAAATTTCTTTTAATGAAGACAGAATTCGCTATTGGATTGGAGTTGGTGCACAACCATCTGACACAGTACGAAAAATTCTTAATAAGAAAAACTTTACGATGTAACAGGGAGCACAGTTAAGTGGAAAAAGATTTAGTAGAATACATTGCAAAATCTCTGGTTGATGACCCAAGCGCAGTTTCTGTAAATGAAACAGAAGGTGAAAGGGGCCCTGTTATTGAGTTAAGAGTAGCTCAACAAGATATTGGTAAAATTATCGGAAAACAAGGTAGAATTGCTAAGGCATTACGAATTGTTTTAAGTGCATCTGCATCTAAGTCAGGAAAACACTATTCGTTAGATATTCTGGACTAAGAGTCGAAAAGAATGCCTATATCTAATCAAACAATGATTATTGGATTTATTCGCACCACACATGGACTTGCGGGTAAAGTTAAAGTCATGAGTTCTTCGGGCGAGTATGAACACTTTTACAAACTTACCGAGGTAACCCTAATAAAGGGAAACATTGAAAAAAAACTCATTGTAAATGAGGTTGATTTTGGTGGCACAGACCTTTATATGACATTTGAAGGAATTGATACTATTGAAAAAGCAAAAACAATTGTTGGCTTTGAAATAGTTGTTGACAGAAGTATGGCTTGCCCTTTGTAT
The DNA here is from genome assembly GCA_964371375.1 of uncultured Treponemataceae bacterium. Classification (GTDB taxonomy): domain Bacteria; phylum Spirochaetota; class Spirochaetia; order Treponematales; family Treponemataceae; genus CAYJFX01. The sequence continues at coordinate 1,178 of CAYJMR010000058.1, read as the reverse complement.
GAGGGAGAGTTTTACCAAGAAGACTTAAAAAAATGTTCCTTAGTGTACTTTGAAAACGGAGTTTCAGCAACTAATGCAAAGGTTGTTGGAAAAATAACAGACGTATTGGGAGGCGGAGCTGATGACCTTTTAGAGGTTGAAGTTTCCGAGAGTTTGACTATCGACTCCATCGGTACAGATAAAAAGAGAACAGTTCTTGTTCCTTTCCGCAAGGAATTTATCGGTACAGTTGATATTGAGAACGGTATTGTTCAACTGATGCACCTCTGGATTTTGGATTAATATATGAAATTCCATGTGCTGACCTTATTTCCTGAAATCCCCAAAGCTTTTTTTGAAACTTCAATAATGGCAAAGGCGGTAGAAAAAGGAATAGTTTCCTACGATCTTGTTAATATTCGTGATTTTGCGGACGATGTTCGAAAAACATGCGATGACACTCCATATGGTGGCGGGGCAGGAATGCTTATGCTACCAAAACCTTTAGACGCGGCCTTAAAAGCAACAATAGGGAAGCCTGCGAAACTTGCATCAAAAGGCAAAAAAAAGGTAAAACGAAAGGCGAGAGTAATTTACATGAGCCCTTCGGGAAAACCTTTAACGCAAAAACTTGCCGAAGACTTGAGTAAAGAGGAAGAACTTGTTTTTATTTGCGGCCGCTACGAAGGAATAGATCAACGTATTGTTGATAAATGGGTTGATGATGAAATATCTATAGGTGACTATGTATTATCATCAGGAGAAATAGCATGCACTGTTGTAATAGATGCAGTGTATCGCCTTGTAGAAGGTGTCATTTCTTCAGAAAGTCTTGTAGAGGAAAGTTTTTCTGACGGACTTTTGGAATACCCTCATTACACCAAACCTGATGTGTTTGATGGAATGAAAGTACCCGAAGTATTACTCTCGGGACATCATGAGAATATTCGTAAGTGGAGATTAAAAAAGAGACTATTAAAAACTCTTTTAGTTCGCCCTGATTTAATTCAAAATTGCCGTGCAAATGGAACACTTGATGAAGAATCAGAAAAAATACTTACGGATGTATTAAAAGATGGAGAATGTATAAAAAAATGACTTACCTGTCATTTTTTTAGCTCGAGTTTGCAAAGCTAGCTCGTACTCGCAACCTCCATGTTGCGTCGCTAACGCGATGTTTAAGGAGAAACAATGGATAT
>CAYJMR010000057.1:0-12381 GCA_964371375.1 uncultured Treponemataceae bacterium | reverse complement strand
AACAATTAAATCCAGAACAACTGAGAGCCGTTACAACAATAGATGGAGCACTATTAATTATAGCTGGTGCTGGGAGCGGAAAAACTCGTGTTATTACTTATAGAATAGCAAATATGCTTAACTCAGGGATTCCTCAAAGCCAAATTTTAACACTCACTTTTACCAATAAAGCTGCAAAGGAAATGGAAGAGCGGATAAAAGAGCAAACTCAGAAAAAACTTACCCACCTAACGGTGAGTACCTTTCATGCTTTTGGTGTGCGAATCTTGCGAAATGATATTGCGCATCTTGGATGGCGAGAAAATTTTTCTATCTATGATGAAACTGATAGAAATCAGCTTATAAAAGAGGCGGGGCGAGAGCTTGGTTTTACCCAAGATGCATTAGATGTGTATAAAATTGGCTCTCTTTTTTCAAACATTAAATCTGGTCGATGGTCTTGGGATGGTGAAAATGGTATTCCTCAAGTACATTCAGTACATGAAATATATCGGCCACTTTTTAAAAGTTACCAAGAAGGATTAAAGCTCTATAACGCCGTTGATTTTGATGACCTCATTGCGCTCCCCATCCGCCTTTTTAAAGAGCACCCTGAAGTACTCGAAAAATACAGAGAACGATTTAAATACATAATGGTTGATGAATTTCAAGACACATCCTTGCAACAGTACGAGTTTATGCATCTTTTAGCACAAGACAATGTTGCAGTTGTAGGAGACGATGATCAATCTATTTATTCATGGCGGGGGGCAAACTACGAAAACATTCTTATGTTTGAACGTGACTTTCCTCATGTACAGGAGATACGCCTAGAACAAAATTACCGCTCTACAGCAACAATCTTAGCAGCAGCAAATGGGGTTATTTCGAATAACACAAATAGAAAAGATAAAGCTCTCTGGTCAGGAAATGGATCTGGAAAGCCAATTGAATTATTCTTTCCTGAAAATGAAGCGGCGGAGTCTGATTTTATCGCAGACAGAATACTTTCAATAAGGGCAGAAGAAAACTTACGCTTTGGAGATTTTGGAGTGCTTGTTAGGGCTAATACACTTACACAGAGTCTTGAAGAGGCATTTTTAGACTCGAACATCCCCTACACGGTATCTGGCGGAACAAGCTTTTACCAACGCAAAGAAATAAAAGATATTATAAGCTATTTACGTGTATGTTCAAATTTCCATGATGACATTAACCTCTTAAGAATTATTAATACGCCTAGAAGAGGTATAGGGCGAAAAACCATTGAACAACTTAATGCAATAGCCAAAGAAAAAACATGCACATTGTGGGAAGCAATTGAACACCATATCGATGAAGAACTTTTAAAAAAGCAGGGCAAGAGTAAAGACCAAGAAATGTTTTCAACAGAAGAAATGGGTATTGAACAACACAGCACAACACTTTCTGCGGGTGTTAAAGGATTACAAGAGTTCCACGAGCTCATTACAACACAACGGGCTCACCTTTTAGGGGGAAAAGGGTTGGCAAAAAAGGTTAAAGAACTTGTTGATGAAATTGATTATTGGGGACATCTCGTAGGTGAATATCAAAAAAATGAAAAGGCCGCTCGATTTAAATATTTAAATATTGAACACCTTATTAACTCTATTACACAATGGGAAAATAACCCCGATAATTTTGATTCAGGGCTATATGCATGGCTAAATCGAATTACACTTTTATCTAGAGATGATCAAGAGGATGATTCTCTTTCGGGAAAGGTAAATTTAATGACAATTCATGCCTCTAAAGGATTGGAGTTTCCAGTAGTATTTATTGTTGCGTGCGAAAACGGTATTATACCACATGCAAGAAGCATTGAGGAAGATGAAAAAAATGTAGAAGAAGAGCGCCGGCTCTTTTATGTTGCCATCACTAGAGCTCAAGACAAACTTTTTATTACTTCATGCAGAAAGAGAAAAAAGAATAAAGAACTTATGGAAAGCGAGCCATCCCCCTTTTTAGGTGAAATCCCCGCGCAGCTAGTATCCTATCATGAACCTGAAGTAGAAAGTGATGATAAGGCAATTGAAAGAATGTTTGCCCAAATGAAAGAAAAATTCGGCACGGAATAATGAATGTATAATTTATAATGGTTTATTTGCAGTTCTATGAAAATTGTTGACATTACAAAAAAGACTTTTACGTATACGCAAAAGTCCCTTGGCAATTACAATAGTTTTACAGCTATTGGTAGGTAATCATTATACATTGTAAATTATCAATTGTACATTACCCTATTTAACCTGACTATACAACCCTGCTATTTCATCGCGCCATTCTGACACTGAGTCATGGTCTTCCCATTCAATTGTTTTAATGATTGTAAATTTTCGAAGGTCATGAGGGTTTTCAAAAAAAACAACCGCAAAGCGACCTTGCCCAATATAGGTAATTTTTTGCCCTTCTTCTAATTTTTCAGTTTCATTTAACTTACTAAGCACGCAATCAAAATGAATTGCACCGCCTGTTTTTTTATCTATGAGGGCAGAAGAAATCTCATGTATAGGCCTTGAACAGAACTCACAGTTTTTTACATTTTCTTTGTGCTGACGAATAGCTTCTGAGTTTTCAAATACAATGTTAGAATCGTTATTTACTTCACCCCGGTTTTTTTTTTGATTATCGTTTCGATTTTTATTCCACTTTTTTTTGTGTTTTTTATTATAGTCCATAGTTACATCCTTCGATTTTTTTACATTTATTCAATGCAATGGCAAGCGTACTTATATTTAAACATACTGAAAAATACAGCTTTCGCCCATAGTTATATAAACATAAAAAACCATATGTTATATTAATACACCTTAGGTTGTTCAACGATCCTCTTACTTAGCACGAGTGCAATTACTTGTACCGCATTATTAACATACGTTGAATCTTCAATTTTTACTCTCATTGCAAGGATTTTGTCTGTAACACTTTTAGCACTCTTAGTGCTGCCATAACTTTTTTTTAACTCACTCATTTACACTCCGAAAAGGCATCTTCTATATGATACACCGGCGAAACCCCTGGCATATCTATAACAAGTACATCAAATCTAATATAGCCCTGTATATATTGTCGATTTTTTTCTAAAAAACATTTAGCCGTTTTAACAATTTTTTTTTGTTTTATTTTGCCTAAAACAAATTCAAGTGTTTCTGCGCTTCCGTTTTTGAGTGTTTTGACTTCAAAAAAGACTAATATGTCATCTTTTGAAGCAATGATGTCAATTTCTCCTTGCGTATTTCTCCAATTACATGCAATAATTGTATAACCATTTTCAAGTAAATATGTGCGCCCTTTTAGCTCTCCCTTATCACCAATTGTTTTTGCTGATATCTTTGCACACATAATTAGCAGTCTGTGTTTATTTCATTTTGTTTTAATGCACGAGTGATAGTAATATCTTTTTGTCCCTGTAATTCAACCACGCTATTTTCCGGTAATGCCACAGACTTTGATGTACATATTTTTATAGTTGGAAAAAATGGTGCAGATGCATTTACCTTTGTAATCTTAGCTATAGAACCATCACTCAAGAGTACATGCGACCCGACAGGGTATAAGCCGATACAAGAAATAAAAGCCTTTAGTACTGCTGGGTCATATTTTATTTCTTTATCTGCCAGTAACGTTTTTACTGCATCGTGGGCAACAAATGAAGTACGATATGGTTTATCTGATAGCATAGCTTCATATGAATCTGCAACAGACAAAACACGAGCAGGAAGATATATTTGTTGTCCTGATTTACCTTCAGGATATCCCTTACCATCCCAACGTTCATGATGCTGCAGTATTATTAAGGCAACCTCTTTGGGGTATGAAAGAGTCTCAAGTATGGTTGTTAATACTTTTTGAGAGTGTGTTTTTATACGAATAAACTCATCGTCTGTTAATTTACCAGGTTTATTAATAATTTTTTCAGGCTGTTTTACCATATCAATGTCATGCAAGAGTGCTGCCGTAATCAAAAGAAGTATATCTTTTTGAGGAAATTTCATTTCACTTGCAATTAAAGCAGAAATTATTGCGATATTTACAGCGTTTACAACGAGCAAGGGCTGATCCTTTACAGGAATAAAGCTGATACCAGTTATAAAGGCTTTTTCTTCACTTAATAGACCATATACACTTTTTACACTTTCATCGATAGTGGTTTTATTAATTGCAGCACCTTTTTCATATGATAAAAATACTGTCGCCATCTTTTTTATTATTTCAAAATACCTTGAAACCAGAGGATTTTCGTCATCTTCGGCAATCTCATCAAGCATTTCCAAATCGTCCAAACCATCATCTTCAGAATCTACTTGTTTGCCATATGTGATGACTTTTTTTATGTTCCATCTCTGAATACTATCAAGATGCATTTTTCCTATAGGCATCCGCTCTGCCAAAAACATATTTTTTCCATCATCAAAGAGTAACGGTGATGAAAACATCATTCCTAATTGTAATGTACTTGTTTCAATTTCAGTCATTTTTTTCTACCTTTTTTAAAAATGCAAAAATACCTGCTAATACCTCATAGGTTTCTGTAGGCACACACGAGCCGATGTCATACAGTGAAAGCACAGATGCTACATTTGGTTCGCTAACCACGGGAATATCATTCTCCTTGGCTATTTCCAGAATTTTTTCTGCTACAACACCTGAACCTTTGAAAACAATAAATGGGGCAGGAGCATTTTTGGGATACTGTAAAGCAATTGCGTTTTTTTTCATCATGCATCAAGTTTAACAACAGAGATAACTGAATCAGGTATAAAAATACCATCATTCAAAATATCTTCAGAGTATGAAATATCACAAATCATATCACTCGGTAAGCACGATTTAAGCATATTACACAATCGCCTACTATCTTGAACAGAGTTTTGCGTATCAGTACATACCTGAATAGCATATCGTCCTTGATTAGCAGAATTTCCTTCTTGAGGACATTTTACCATAATTTTATAATTTTTGCCACCCAAAAAGGCAGAAATAATCATTTTTTCTGTTATTTTTTTATTTAAATCAATGAGCATTCTGATAGTGCCATTTATTTTTTGTTCGTCATTATCATATTCAAAGGGTAATAGTATCCAATGGCCTGAAGAAGAATAGGTATGATTTATATATGTTAAAAACCCCTTTTGTTTATCAAGAACAACATTAACATTTTCATATACGGCGTTTAGAACAGGAATACTCTCTTTTTCATCATTTTTTATTTTTTCGTTGTCACCTTCAATCGCTCCCGCAATTGCTTGTTGGCTTTTTTCTTTTTTGCTATCTTCAGAATTAGACTCTTCCTCCCCATCATAGTGTCCCTGAAAATCATCTCCATAAAGAAGAGCCAAAACTTCCATAACGGTATCAACATCGGCATGTATTCCCTTTTGTTCCAAAAACAAAGCGACTTCACTTGCGTCCGCTTCTTTTCCAGGAAACTGTAAGCCAATAGAACGTGCCTTTGATGCAAGCTTTGCATTAAAGGTAAAACCTGATGATTGAAAAAACTGTATGAGGCGCAATGAAATTCCATCAGGTTTTAAACCCATTTCTTGTAAAAAACCTGACAAATTTGCAAGTGCGGAAGAATCGGATACAGAAAATTTTTGCACCGTACTTTTATCATTCGATGACTGTGGAGTTAAAAATATTTTTCCATCTTGCAAGGCAACTGTGGCACGAAAGGCTGTTCCTACCTGTAGCTCCCTTTGTGAAAACACATTCAACTTATTGCCAGCAAAGTTTACCAAATACTCACCACCTTGCCCCTTTGAAAGAACTCGCACGAAAACAGTACTACCATTTTGAAGCGAATTTTGCTTTGAAGTTGCTTTTATGAGATGTATTGATGCTGTTGAACCCACATCATTCAATTACTGTGCTCCTTTTTTTTGTAACAAAATAGCTTCAACTTCACTTATAACTTCATCTGGTGTTGAAGCTCCTGCCGTTATTCCAACGCACTTGAGTTTAAAAAATTCATCAGGTATTTCTTTAGCACTTTCAATATGACACACAGGTACCAAAGTCTCTCCTTTATCGCCTAGTTCTTTTGCAATTTGGTACAATCGAGTAGTATTTGCAGAATTTTTTCCACCTATAACAATAAGGGCTTCGACTTTTTCAAACATTTCTTTGAGCGCTTTTTGTCTTTCCAGTGTCGCAGGACAAATGGTATCAAGTATTATTATGTTTTCTATTTCAGACTGCAAAACAGAACACACTTCATTGTACTCATCTTGTGTAATGGTTGTTTGGCTTATTACTACCGCCTTTGAATACACATCTTTTTTTGTACTAATAAAGTCCTTTGCTTCGATTGCATTTTGAAAAACAAAACACTCACAGTCATTTGGAATAGAACCGACAAGTGCAAATACCTCACCATGGCTTTTATCCCCCGCTATAAATACAGGAAACCCTTGACTTGCATATCCATACATTTTCTTTTGATTAGCCAAAACACGAGGGCACGTTGCATCAACAACAATAACGCCTATATCTTCTAAATCTTGCTTTAAACTATACGGTGTCCCGTGTGCGCTGAGAATAACCACAGTAGGCTTTTCTTTTGTATTAAGCTTATTTACTGCACTTACATCAAGAATCTCTAAGCCTTTACTTTTTAGCATTTCAATTGCATCTTTGTTGTGAATTAGCGGACCGAGTGTATAAACTGAATGATTGGGATACTTATTGAGAGTATTTAACGCCGTTTCAACAGCTCGGCGTACCCCCATACAATACCCTAAAACTTGAGCACGAATTACCATAGCCTTTAGTATAGTCAAAAACAATTATTTTTGCTATAGTTTTATATGCTAAATATTTTACAAACAGGTGATTTGCATTTAGGTAAAGTGCTATACGACTATTCTCTTATAGAAGATCAAAAGCATATGTTACAAGCAATTATAGACGAGCTCAATGCGTTTTCATATGATGCCCTTTTTATTGCAGGCGATGTGTATGATAGATCTATACCTAGTCCTGAAGCAATAAGTTTGTTTGATGAATTTTTAATTTCAGTTAACCAATCATTCCCAAATCTATCTGTTTGTATCATCTCTGGAAATCATGACTCCTCCACACGCCTTTCATATGCGAGTACTTTTTTAAAATCTAAAAATATATTTATTAGCACACAGGCAGAGGATTGTGACAAACCCATTTACTTATACAAAGACGATAAAATAAAAGCAGTATTATATCAGGTGCCTTTTTTGCAAGCAGGTTCATTACGAAATAAACAGGGAGAAATATTAAAAAACCAAAGCGACTTAATTGAAGAAGCAATTGAGCGTATCACTATTTTTCATACACAATTAGAAAAAACACAAGAACAAAAAATTCCATGTCTTTTGAACTGTCATTTATTTACTCTAAAAGGCTCCTCAAGCGATTCTGAGAGGCTTTTTTTAGGAAATGCAGAGCTGATTGATCCTATGGTATTTAAAGACTTTTTCTATACCTCTATTGGGCATCTTCATAAAAAACAAAAAGTTGCACAAAATGCGTACTATGCAGGGTCCCCCCTCGCCTATTCATTTAGCGAAGTGCAAACAGAAAAGTGTATTTTACGAGTTGAACTTCATAGCGACTCTGTGAGTGTTACACCAATTTCAATAAAGCCTTTACGAAAGCTAGTTCAAATTGAAGCACAGTTTGAAGATTTTGAAAAAATGGTTGAGCACAAAAATAACTTTATAGAGTTTACCTGCACAAATAGTGTACCACTTGAAAACATAGCATCCAGGCTTAGAAAAGTTTTTCCATACTTGCTTTCAGTAAAACAAAAAGCTATCACAAGTATGTATAAAAATAATGAAGAGCGCTTTATGCAAAAAAAGGAATTACTTTCGAGAGAAGAGGCCCTACCGCTAAAAGAAATTTTATGTAGTTTTTTACAAAGCATAGAAGTTATGAGTGAAGAGGAAACACCTGATAGCCAAGGCGAATGGAAAGAAAGCATAGCATTATTTGAACAAATTGCAAAAGAAATTGAGGCTACAGAAACATGAAACCATGTACATTAACCATCAAGAACATTGGACCTTTTGTAGGGGAACACCACATTGACTTTTCCAATTTAGATAATATTTATGTTATTACGGGAAAAACAGGTTCAGGGAAAACAACTATTCTCGATTGTATTACCTATGCCCTATATGGAAAATTACCGGGTGCAAGAAGTAATGCCGACAGACGATATTTACGTTCAGACTTTTGCAGCTCAAAAGACACAAGCAGTATTTTCTTTGAATTTATGATTCACGAAATTCCATATCGCGTAGAAAGAACTTTGCCAATTAGTAAAATTACAAGAAAAGGAACACAAAGTGAAGAAAGTGAATCTGCCATCTTGTATAGGATTGAAAAAAAAATAGAACAAGAACAATCAGAACTTTTTTTTGATGACTCACATCTTACAGTTCTCGAAAGTCAAAAATCAAAAGTTGATACCATGCTACATGAGCTCCTATCGCTCACAATTGATGAGTTTTCACGAATTGTCTTGTTGCCCCAGGGAGAGTTTGCAACCTTTTTACGTCAAAACTCAAATGATAGAAAGAAACTTTTAGCTAAACTGTTTCCGGTAGAGCAGTTTGAAATAATAGCAGAAAGAATTAAAGAAGAAAGAACAAAATTTGAAATTTCATTAAAAGAAATACTTCTTAGACTTGAACATATATCGAGTGAGTTTAATCCCGAAAATGCTCATGAAGAAATCAAAAATCTTGAAAAAAAAGAAAGTGAAGCAAAAGGAATTTTAGAAAGCCTTCAAAAAAATCTTACGGACTTGCATGCACAAAAAGAAAAGCTGTTAGAGTTGGAAAAAAAACTTAAGCAGTTTAAATCTGTAGAAAAAGAAATACAAGAACTCGAACAGCAAAAAAACAATATTGACGAACTTGAGGTAAAAATAAAAAACTCACTTGAAGCAGAAAAGATAGAACCGATTTCAAATAATTATTCAATGTATTCAAATGAACTTGAAAAAAATGAACAAGAATTACATATAGCAAAAGAAGAACATACAAAGGCAGTAAATGAGATTCAAAATTTGCAAGCAGAAGAAAAAGAACTAAAAGTATTTTCACAGAGGCTTTCACAAATAGAAGTATTATTGCATGACTTAGAGCGATGTTTAGGCATCCAACAAAACATAGAAATGCTTGAAAAAAAGATTATAGTACTATCAAAAAGCTCTGAAGAGGGAAAAGACGAACTGCAAACCATACAAGAAAACAATAAAGATTTTGTTAACATTATCAACAATGAGCAATGCATACAAGAAAATTTTGAGAGCACGGTGCAAAAAGAAAAAAGCCTTTTACATGAATTGTTACTTTGTAATGATGCCTCACTTAGGTTTATAGAAGTTCAAGCAAACGAAGCATTCAATAGTGCAAAGCGTATTTTAGATGATATGATACTGCAAAATGAAAAAGAAAAACAATTAAACATTGCATCAAACCTCGCAGATTTTTTAGAAGAAGGAAAAGAGTGCCCTGTTTGTGGCTCAATGAATCATCCAAATCCTACAAAAGTTCACGCAGACTTACTTGATATGAGTGAAAAAATTGCTATGCAGGAAAAAGTAGTTACACAAACAGAAAGCGATGCACAGAGCATACAAAGGGAGCGGTATACGTTAGCTGGAGCTATAGAAGAAAGCAAAAAAAATATAGCAAACGCAATCGATAATATGCAGAGTTTTGCCACACAAGAAGAATGTATACAGCATAAAACTATGTTAGAAGAAACTTTGCACGCAACAAAAGAACTTCATGCAGAAAATGAAAAAAACATCACAAAGCTTAAAGAAGCAAAAGAAAAAGTCGCAGTAAATGAAAAGATTATTTCGAGCTTACAAGAAAAAGAAAATGCATTGCAAATTCAAATTGTAGCAGCAAAAACAGAATTAGACGGGCATACAAAAGAGCTTACTTCTGTTCTGCAAAACATAAATGGCAACAAAACATCAGTCGAGCATACTATTGTGCAATTACAACATGAAAAAAATCAATTAGCGCAGAAAGTTGAAAACTTCCACTTGCATAAAAAGAATATTGAAAATAAAGAACTGATGCTCTCAGAGCAAATAGCATACATTGAGAAGAGTATTTTAACTAATACTGAAAACAAAGAAAGAACATTTTTAATCTTAAGCGAAAGTATAAAAAACTCATATTTGTTTAATAATAAAAAAGATACGATAACTACCGATGACGTTCTTTTGTGTATAACGACAATAAAAGAAGCTTTAATGGATGATGCTAAGAGACAAAAAGAGCAAGAAAAAATTGCCACTTTTAAAAGCGAAGGTATACGCCTTCAAACACTTCATACACAACTAAAAGAAGACCTACTGGAAAGTGAAGAAGATGTAGAAACGAAACAAGTTATTTTACAAGAACGAATTGATACACTCACTGCAGATCTTAGTAAAGAGCAAGAATCCTTTTCGCAACTACAACACCGCCTTTTACAGCTTGATTCATTTATTAAAGACTATGATAACACCGAAGCGAGACGAAAAGAAGTTAGCGCTGAATATGAAAAATATTCAAAACTGCATAAGGTAATTTCGGGGGATAACCAAAAAAAAGTATCTCTTGATGCATGGGTGTTGGCCATGCACTTACAAGAAATAATTGTTTTTGCAAACTCAAGACTACAGAGAATGTCAAACAATAGATACCAGTTATATTTAAAGGATGATGCAGAAGGTGGAAACGCATACAAAGGTTTAGATATCGAAATATATGACGACTATACAGGAAAGAGCCGCCCCACCGCTACCCTCTCTGGCGGAGAAACGTTTATAACCTCCATTAGCTTAGCACTTGCAATAAGTGATATGGTGCAAGCACGAAACGGTGGCGTGCAATTAGATTCGCTATTCATAGATGAAGGTTTTGGAAGTTTAGACCCAGAATCGTTAGAAAAGGCACTTGGCATTTTAGATGAGATTCGAGAAACCCGCTCTGTAGCACTTATTTCGCATGTTGAAACCCTACAAACTAGAATACCATCTCAAATTCGAATAACTAAGAATACTAATGGTAGCACTATCTCTATTTCTAGTACTCTTTAAGAAATATTTTGAAGCTTTTTGTGAGTAATAAAATATAGCAAAAGCCCAGCCAGTGGAAAAATGCCTGAAATGGTATATAAGTGGGCATAACCATAGTAATCGATAATTATACCCCCAACAAAGCTTCCAATAACACTTGCAAGCCCTGCAGAGCCAACTGAAGATATTGCCTGTGCCATTACCGCATTTTTTTTACCCCTTGTTTCATCTGCTATAAAAATTACTGTTGCAGGGTGTAATAGTCCAAAGGTAAAAAAATGGAGCACTTGTGCAAAGGCTGCGCCTTCAACTGATGGAAAAAGTACATATGTAAAGCTTCGAACTGAAATCATTGCGACACAAAACAGAATAAGATTTTTACTACCAAAGCGCCTTATAAACTTATATGAAAAGAAAAGAGCAGGTATTTCACAAGCTACAGAAATAGCCCATAATAAACTAAAGGAATCACTATGTAAGTATTCTTTTACATACAGTGAAAAAAACCTAAAGGGGCCAAACATGCCAATATTTCCAAAAGTGAGTACAATAATAATAAGCCAATAGGTAGGCGAAAATTGAGTAAAAAATGTCTTTTTTAAGGCTGGATTATTTGTGTATTGTTCAATATGTATTTGTTCATCACTATGTGGTGAGAGAAGAGGCTTTAAAAGACGTGGAATACAAATAAAAGAGATACAAAGCAAAATACCAGGAACTGCCATCCATAAAGCACTATTAAACAAAGTAATAGTATCACTATCTACAAAGCGTTGCATTATTAGACTCATTACAACAAAGCCTAAAGAGCCAAAAGCACGCACCATCCCATAGCGCTCAGATTTTTTTCCTAATCGTAAATTTATAAATGTATCAGAAATAGGAACTGTTGCCTTTGTTGGAATGGCATAAAGCATGAGAGCTACAAGCATTACTGGTAGCGGAGATAGTAACAATGGAAAAGGTAAGAGTGCTAAGGAAACTGAAAAGATTAAAAGCCACCTACCATATTTACCACTTTTTTCAGGGAACTTACTAATAATAAAAGTAAATACGATGCCGGATACTTCAAGTATGGATAATAATAGTCCAATTGCCGTTGATGAAAATCCCATGTTCCTAAAAAAAACAGGCAAGTACACGTTAACAATGCAATAAATTGAAAAAAATAAAAAACTGGGAATAATCATGCTCATAAACACTTGTACCATTATTATGTGTAAATGTCAAGCGAAACAAATATTTTACCACAGGGAAATCAATTTTCATCCAAAAGTGCCCTTTTTATAGCCGCTGATATACAGGATTAA
>CAYJMR010000056.1:0-12590 GCA_964371375.1 uncultured Treponemataceae bacterium | reverse complement strand
AATAAAAAAGAACTAGTGTTAATACACAAAAAAAGACGCTTTCATAGTTGCCCATCAAAAATTGGCGAACCATTGCAAATAGTACAATTGCCCTTAAAATATAAAACACTATAAAAGAACTTTTGTGCTCACGAATTTCTTTTCGCATTAAGGCTCGTAATTCTTTAGTGGAAGATTTTTTCTTTTTTTGTGTATTCATTTTTCTCTCCAGTAAGTATGCATATGGAAGAGTATACCATATTCCCTTTTTAGAGTCTTCAATATGATGCCACAGAATTTATAAAATAAGCAATTGTTAATTATTAATTAATTTGCTATACTATAACCATGAGTACACAATATCAAATAATTCGTTTACAAGAAGAATGCAAAAAAAAGGGGCCACTTTGTACGGGGCTTGATACAGACCCATCGTACCTTCCCCCAGAAGTATTAAAACAATACAACTGCGAAAGCGATGCTGTTTTGGCATATAACTTAGCGCTTATTGAAGCTACAAAAGAGTTTTCAGCATGTTTTAAAGTGCAAGTTGCCTACTATGAAGCGATGGGTTTAGACGGGATGAACTCGTATGCAAAAACGCTAAAAGCAGTAAGAGATGCAAACATTCCTGTTATTGCTGATGTAAAAAGAGGCGATATTGCAGCTACAGCCGGTGCATATGCAAAGGCTCATTTTTCGGGCGATTTTGAAGCAGACATAATTACAATGAATCCCTATATGGGCTTTGATACCTTAGAGCCATTTACAAGCCTCGCTTATACAAAAGGAAAGGGGCTATTTGTGCTTTTACGTACATCAAACCCTGGTATGACCGATATTGAAAAACTTGACCTTGCTCAAGGCGGTATAGTAATTGATAGAGTTGGAAAAGAGCTTGCTCGCATAAATGAACATTTTACAAAAGAGGCAAAAAATCCTTGCGCCATAGTTGGGGCAGTTGTAGGTTGCACCGAAGAAAGCGATGCACGTATTATTCGTGATACATACGAAGATATGTTCTTTTTAATTCCAGGCTATGGGGCACAGGGTGGAGCTGCGCGTATTTGCGCAACCTTGCTCGATAAGGCTGGCGGCACGGTAAATAATTCACGAGGTATCCTATGCGCATGGAAAAAAGATGAAACTTTGTCAGAAAAACGAGAGGCAGGAATCTTAACTCTTGAGGATATTGTACGTTCTGCACACGATGCTGCTAAGTCTTCAAAAGAAGACCTGTTAAGCGCAAAAGAACTTTTAAAAGGGTAGCTTATGTGCACAAATCCATCTGTTTTTGCTCTTGCTAGAGTACAAATATGTGAAAATATTGCAAATGATGTATATAAGCTCGTTATTGTAGCCGCCTGTCCGAGTCCAAAGCCGGGTCAATTTTTTATGTTAAGAGCAAGGCCGTCGAATACACTTCTTTGTAGACCAATTAGCGTATATCGTTCTAGAGATACAGGAAAAGGTGTACAAGAGATAGAGTTTTTAATTCTTAAAAAGGGAAAGGGAACGGCCGAACTTTGCACTTTGCGAAAAGACGATGAAATTGACTTGTTGGGGCCTGTTGGAAATGTTTTTGAATCTCCAAAAAGTGGTGCGAATGTTGCAATTATCGGAGGCGGAATAGGTGTTGCCCCTGTTGCAGGTTTTGCGTCTACTCTTGCTGACAAAAGTTATGATTTTTTTGCAAGTTTTAAGACAGGGAGCTATGGGCTCGAATATGTAAATGCAAAGAATCTAATAATTTCAACCGATGACGGAAGCACTGGCACAAAGGGAATGTTACCCACTATTTTTAATGAAAGCACTATAAAACAAAATAGCTACGATGTTGTGTATGCTTGCGGGCCTCATCCAATGCTTGCCTATATTCAAAAGATATGTATAGACTCTGGTGTTCAATGTTATCTAAGTTTAGAAAGTAATATGGCCTGTGGTGTAGGTGCTTGCCTAGGCTGCACTATTCCAACAAAGGAAGGAAACAAGCGTTGTTGTAAGGATGGACCCGTGTTTGATGGCGCAAAGCTAATACTATAAGAACTGGTTACTTATTATAGAGGAAAATATGCAAAAAGATATAGATTTGTCTGTGACTATAGCAGGCGTACAATTTCAAAATCCACTTATGGCTGCCTCTGGTACTTTTGGCTATGGCTCAGAGTATGATGGCATTATTGATGTAAATGCTTTGGGAGGCATTTGCTCAAAGGGTTTAACCTTAGAAGCAAAAAGCGGAAACGAGGGGGTGCGCCTTATAGAAACACCCGCAGGCCTTATAAATTCTATTGGTCTTGAAAATCCTGGCATACAGCACTTTATTGAACACGAACTTGAAACAATGATGAGTTTTAAACCTGTTACTGTTGTGAACTTATCGGGTTCATCTATAGAAACCTATGTTGAAGGCGCAAAGCTTCTCGATAAAGCAACAACAAAAAGTGGCAAAAAAATAGAGATGATTGAGCTTAATATAAGCTGTCCGAATGTAAAAGCAGGGGGAATGGCCTTCGGTTTAGACTGCGATGCTGCATCAGAGGTAACGGCAAAAGTTAGGGAAGTAACTAGCATCCCGCTCATGGTAAAACTGAGTCCAAATGCTGCCGACATTGTATCGATTGCTCATGCTGTTCGTGAGGCTGGTGCAAATGCAATAAGTATGGTAAACACCTTTCAAGCCATGGCTATCGATATTGAAAAAGGAAAGCCCTTTTTTGCGAATATAAAAGCGGGACTTTCGGGGCCTGCCATTAGACCGATCGCGCTACGTATGGTATACGATGTGTGCTCTTCGTTTGCAAAGCTTTCAAAGCATGACCAAATACCAGTTGTTGCTCTTGGGGGAATAGAAAAATGGCAAGATGCCATTGAGTTTATTATGGTAGGGGCAAGCGCTCTACAAGTGGGAACAGCAACCTTTGCAAATCCATCATGCATGATTGATATTATTGCAGGGCTTACAAATTACATGGAGCGAAAAGGGTATTCAAATTTAGACGACTTTAGAGGTTGTGCCTTGTAACGGTCATTGATTATGGATAAATAGACCCAACTTTTTCTACTTCGGCGTTTCGAGCGGCACACCACGTGCCTTTTTGTAATGCTTTTTGAATATCAATTTCTTTTCCAGTTGTTTTGACTACAAGGTATTCGTATAAAAAGCCTGCAGAAAAGGAATCTCCACAGCCAATTGAATTAACAAGATTAACATTTTCAATTTCTTGCGTATATCCACTTCCCTTGTATGAAGCTAGGGTTGAATCTTTTCCTCTTGTAATAACTATGCAGTTTTGAAGTTCTTCACTTTTTTTACAAATTTCTTTTATAAGTTCTGTCTCATTGTTTTCACATTCTAGTCCAAATGTTCCACAAAACTCTTTTGCATTTATTTTAATAATTTCAGGAGTACATACTGAAAGTACTTCGAGCAAATCTTTTCCCCAAAAATCAACTAAAACAGTGAGACCTTTTTGCACAGCTTCCTTACAAATTGTAACATTTAAATCTTCTGACCATATTTTAGGTCTACTACCAGCAAACACAAGAGCATTTGATGTTTCAAAAGAGTCACTCAAAGATGCAAGTAAGTTTTTTTCAGCGATATGTATTTCTGCAAGTATATTTGCATCATTTAAAACAGGCTCATCCATAACAAGCTCTGTAACAGTTTTTGTATCTGTTTCAATAATAGTTATACACTCACGGGTAAAGCCTGGGATAGTAATTGGTTTTACGAGAAGGTTGTCTTTTTGTGAAAGAGCTAGAAAAATATCTGCATTGTCCTTTCCAATAGGACAAATAAGTGATGTGCAATCTTTTTGCACTTGGTTTAAAACCCTTGCAACATTTACAGCTTTTCCCGAAGCATCAAGCCTAAAGTGAGTAGAGCGGTTTACTTCTCCATCTTTTACGTGAGAAAAACTTGCAGTGCGTTGCAAGGTTGTAGAAAGGCAAAGGGCCGTAATATGCATAATATCAACCTAAAAAAGAATATATTTTTATTATATGTTGAATTTTAGAATTTTACAAGCAAAATATTTTTAAAATTTTAATAAATTCTAAAAAATAGTGAAAATTTTTCTTGACAAATGGATAAACCCATGCGACAATATATGTAATCGTTTACATGGAATTGTAAACGATTACATATATAAAAAGTGTTTGGAGTGTATATGCTTATTAATGTTTCACCGGTAATTAGTCCGGAGCTTATTTCTGTTTTACATCGCATGGGGCATGGGGATGAACTTGTTTTATCTGATGCATTCTATCCTGGAGATACTTGTAATAGTACAGTAATACGTGCAGATGGAATTAAAATTCCAGCTATGTTAGATGGCATTTTACGATTAATAAATTTAGATTCCTATGTTCCCGACTCTCTTGTTATGATGGCACCGGTACAAGGAGATGAGCTTGATATGAATGTTGAAAATTCATACATGAGTGCAATAAAAAATATTTATCCCGATGCTCCTGCCATTACTAGAATCGGTAGGTTTGAGTTTTATGAAAGATCTAAATCTGCCTTTGCTGTTGTGGTAACTGGTGAAACAGTAAAATATGGAAACATTATAATTAAAAAAGGCGTTGTTCCTGTTACAGATATTTTCTTGAAGTAGTAAAAATCCGGAGTTTCCGGTTTAAAAAATGAGAGAATCTCTCATGATAATAAGGAGTTTATATGAAAAAACTTGGATTGGTTCTTGTTATTCTTGTGATGACAATTGGTATGGTGTTTGCTGGTGGATCCAGCGACTCTGATGGTGTAAAAATGGGATTTCTTATCCGTAACTTGAATGAAACATTCGTTCGAGATTATGCAGACAATCTTGAAAAAAATGCAGAAGCTGCTGGTATCGACTACACTCTTCTCGATGGTAATAGTGATGTTGCAACTCAGCTTGATCAATTAAACACATTGTTAAGCCAAGGTTATAAGTACTTTGTAATTATTCCTCAAGATCCTAATGCTACAGAACAAATGGCAGAAGCAATTAACAGAGTTGGTGGCGCTGCTGCATTCTCAAACATTGCTCCAACTGTTGATGCTCTTAAAGTAGGACCTACTTTCTACTTTGCATCTTCACCTGAAACAATTGCAGGTAATATCCAAGCTGACATTTTGACAGATTACTTTGATGCTAATCCTTCAAAAGCACCTGGAAAAGTTGCTAACGTTCTTTACTTAAATGGACAATTAGGACACCCAGCACAAATTGCTCGCCGAAACGGTTTTGTTGATGGTATGGCTGCAAATGGTTACACAGTAAACTTTGTTGCTGAAGATACTGCTAACTGGGGTGCTGCAGAAGCACAACAAAAACTTGATGCATGGCAAGCAGCATACGCAGGTGAATTCAATGCTGTTATTGGACAAAATGATGACATGGCTTTAGGTGCAATCGAATCACTTCTATCTCGCCAATACACAGATGATCCTTCAGATGCTTCAAAAGATGTTGATGGTGACGGAACTGTATTAAAAGTTCCTGTAATCGGTATTGATAAGACAGCAACAGGATATGCTTCTGTTCAAAAAAATCAAATGTTAGCAACTGTTCTTCAAGATTCAGTTGGTCAATCTGATACAGCTTTTGAATTAGTATATGCAACAGCTATGAACAATGGAATGCTTCCTGATGGGTTTACAACAAAAGCTGGTATTGCACATGCAACAGAAACACAAAACGAACCTCCTCTACAAGATGCAGCAGTTTTAGAACAATGTTTTGTTGTTCCTTTTGCTCCTGTTACTGAATAATTTGTAACAAAGATAATTGGGTAGTTTTCTACCACTCTAAAATGGTGTCCTGTTTTAGGACACCATTTTATATAATCAGAAATTTACGTTTAGTATTTTTTTGCGAAAGCAGGTTTTTATGAATGAAAAATACGTTCTTCAAATGGAAGAAATTACAAAACAGTTTCCGGGTGTATTAGCCCTAAATGCTGTTTCACTCAATGTTCGTCCCGGAACAGTTCATGCTTTAATGGGCGAAAACGGAGCGGGAAAATCAACTTTAATGAAATGCCTCTTTGGGATGTATCATCCTGATGGTGGCCGAATTATATATAATGGTAGAGAAGTCAAATTTCGTGATGCTAAAGATGCCATAACAACTGGTATTTCTATGATTCATCAAGAGTTATCAAATGTTCCTGACAGGACAATTGCGCAAAATATTTGGCTTGGAAGAGAGCCTCTTGTAAAGGGTACCAGGCTTGTTGATGATAAAAAAATGTCGCTAGATACTGATATTCTTATGAAAGGATTGGGTATGCCGGTTAATCCAGATGCTCCAATGCGTTCTTTATCAATTTCTATGCAACAAGGTTGCGAAATTGCAAAAGCTGTATCTCACTCTGCGGCAGTTGTGGTTATGGATGAACCTACTTCGTCACTGTCTGATAAAGAAGTAGATCAGCTATTTACTATAATTAACAACCTAAGAGAAACTGGTGTAGCAATTATTTATATATCACATAGAATGAATGAAATATTTCAAATTGCAGATGATATTTCTGTAATGCGTGATGGTAATCATGTAGGAACATACCCTGCGTCAGAATTGGATGAAGACAAGCTAATTAATCTTATGATAGGCCGAACTACAACACAACGTTTTCCAACCGTTGAGTCTGTTCCAAGTGATGTAATCATGGATGTTAAAGGGCTATCTTCAATGAACCCACAGTCATTTAATGATATTAGCTTTAACCTAAAAAAAGGTGAGATTCTAGGCATTGGTGGCTTAGTTGGAGCACAACGGTCAGAACTTGTTGAAGCTATTTTCGGACTGAGAAAAACTATTAGTGGTGGAATCACAATTAATGGAAAAGAGGTTAAAATTCATTCTTCACGTGATGCAATAAAAAATGGTATCGGGCTTATTACTGAAGACAGAAGAGGCACAGGTATTTTTCCTTTATTATCTATTACCGAAAATACCTTTATGGCTTCATTAAAAAACTATCTTACAAAGATTGGATTAATTAAACATAAAGCAGTGGCTATTCGTTCTATTGAGTTAAATTCAATGCTAAAAACAAAAACACCCACAATGAGTACAAAGATACAAAATCTTTCAGGTGGAAACCAGCAAAAGGTTTTAGTAAGTCGATGGCTTATGACTCTTCCTGAAATTTTGATTATGGATGAGCCAACACGTGGTATTGATGTTGGGGCAAAGTATGAGATTTATACTATAATGGCCGACTTGGTTAAGCAAGGAAAATCTATCATAATGGTTTCTTCAGAAATGCCTGAGCTTTTGGGAATGTCTCATAGGGTAGCAGTACTTTGTAATGGTCGTCTAACTGGCGTTTTAGATAAAAAAGATGCAACACAAGAAGCTGTTATGCGACTTGCAACGCAATTTTCATAAATAACTAAAAAAGGATTTAGCATGGAAAAAATTAAATCGGCACAAATTGGCAGTTCGCCTAAAGAAATTTTGAATAAGTACACAAACTACATAACATTTGTTGTTTTATTCATCATATTAGGGATTTTAACCCGTGGTGGTTCTATGGAACTTGTTTCTATTCAGAATCTCCTTGTTGCAGAAGCAATTCGTGCGTTTGCAGCTCTTGGTGTAGGCTTGATAATTATTACACGCGGTATTGATCTTTCGATTGGGTATGCTGTTTGTTTAACAACAAGCGTTGCAGCTTCTCTTTCTCAAAGCCCTGAGTATGCTCAAGCAATGTTTATGAACCCAGAGTATGTAGCTCTTGTTGAACAAGGTCTTCCTATACCTGAGGGTATGAATGCTGCAAGGGAGTTTCCTCTATTTTTACCTGCGCTTATGGCAGTATTGGTAGGAACACTTTTTGGAGCCTTTAATGGTGTTTTAGTAGCTTATGCAAAATTACCGCCATTTATTGCAACTCTTGGAACACTTTCTATCGCAAGAGGTACACAGCTTATTTACACTCAAGCCAGGGTTGTTGGAAGTGTAAAAGATGAGTTTAAAGCAATAGCACAAGGCTATGTTGGACCGATTCCAAACCTTGCAATTTTTGTAATCATTGCAGCAATAATTGTATATATAATTTTGAGGCATACACGTTTGGGTTCTAATCTTTACGCAGTGGGCGGAAATCCACAGGCAGCTCGTGTTGTGGGTATTAATGTAGAACACACCTTGGTGTTTGTATATAGCTTTGCTGGTTTCCTCTATGGGATAGCGGGTAGTCTTATGGCATCTCGTTTAGGACTTGCTAATTCACTTACTGGTAACGGAATGGAGCTTGATGCTATTGCTGCAGTTACTGTTGGTGGTGTTTCACAAACAGGTGGTGTAGGTAGCGTTGGTGGAATGGTAGTTGGTGTGCTTATACTAGGATTAATCAACTATGGTATGACATACTTGGGTATTGACTCATATTATCAATTGTTGGTAAAAGGTGGAATAATTATTCTTGCCGTATTCTTTGATATGAGAAAGCACGCTAAAAGAGCATAAAGTCATAATAGCTACACATTTGTAGCTATTAGTTATAGGGGTAATAGGGTACACAAAGTGATTACGATAAAGGATGTTGCAAGTCATGCCGGTGTATCGACTGCAACTGTGTCGAGAGTTTTAAATGGTGATGCGAGAGTTTTACATTCTACTCGCGATATTGTAAACATGTCCGTTGAAAAACTTGGATATAGAGTGTATCCTGCTGCCCGAAATTTGAAAAAAAGAAAAAGTCACGCAATTGGGGTTATTGTTCCTGAATTGTCAAACTATTTTTTTATGCAATTGTTTGAATATTTTGAACAAACCTTGCGTGAAAACGGTTATTCAATGATTCTATGCACATCCAACGATTCTGTTGAAGAAGAAAAGGAGATGCTAAACTATCTACAAAGTCAGTTTGTGGAAGGAATCATCGTAATTCCGGTAAGCTTAGAGAAAGAACACTTTACAAAAATGGCAAATCAAATACCATTTGTTTTTGTAGACCGAAGCTTTCCTAACATCAAGGCAGATAGTGTTTTAGTAAACAACGTAGGTGGAGCATTTGATGCTGTTACCGCATTAATACAAGATGGATTTAAGAATATTGCTTTTATCGGTGGCGATGTAAATGCAATGACAAGTAATGAACGTTACATCGGCTATAGTAAGGCAATGAAGAAGGCAAAGCTGCCAGTAAACGAAGACAATGTTTTAATGGCAGGCACTTCTATGGAAGATGGATACGAAGCAATGGATCGTATCTTAAAAAGACGACATTTAAGTGGAACCTTAGACCGTTTTGCAACGTACGATCCACCAGATGCATTTTTTTGTGTAAATTTGATGGTTTTACATGGGGCTACAAAACGAGTTATGGAAGAAAGTTATGCGGTTCAAAAATCCCTTGTTGGTGCTGCATTTGATGAGATTTTTTACGCCAATTTATTTTCATGGTGCAAATATTTCGTTTCTCAACCCGTGCAGCAGATGGGTGAGTCTGCAGTTAGTTTGATTCTCGACAGAATTAACGGTGATGAAAGGTGTAACTACAAAGAAGTACGCTTAGAAACAAAGTTGTTGAGATATGGAGATTTACTTTGGAAACATGCGTAAGAAAAGTATTACGCAAACAAATAGAATAATTGCTGTAGGAGGAAAATATGGCAAAGTCAAGATTAATAGGAGATTATCCAGTAATTGGTATTCGTCCAACAATTGATGGAAGGCAAGGAGTTCTTCGCGTAAGAGACTCCCTTGAAGTTCAAACAATGAACATGGCAAAAGAAGCTGCAAAGCTCATTGAAGATAATTTGCGTTATTCTAATGGAGAGAAAGTAAAGGTAATTATTGCTGATTCAACAATAGGACGTGTAGCAGAATCTGCAGCTTGTGCAGATAAATTTAAAAAAGCAGGCGTTGATATTACAATTACTGTAACTCCTTGCTGGTGCTATGGTTCTGAAACTATGGATATGGACCCTATGACCATTAAAGCTGTTTGGGGCTTTAACGGGACTGAAAGGCCAGGTGCTGTATATTTGGCAGCAGTATTAGCAGGGCACGCTCAAAAGGGACTTCCTGCATTTGGTATTTACGGCCATGAAGTACAAGAAGCCAGTGCAACCGGTGTTCCAGAAGATGTTAAAGAAAAACTTTTACGTTTTGCACGCTCTGCTGTAGCCGTTGCAACAATGAGAGGAAAGTCATACCTTCAAATTGGTTCTTCTTGTATGGGTATAGCAGGTTCAATTGTTGACCCAGCATTCTTTGAAAAATATCTTGGAATGAGAGTAGAATCTGTGGATGAAGTAGAAATTATTCGCCGAATGACAGAAGGTATTTACGACAAAGCCGAATATGAAAAAGCCTTGGCTTGGACAAAAGCAAATTGCCCAGAAGGTATTGATAATAACCCAGCTGAATACCAAAAATCAAAAGAGAAAAAAGAAGAAGAATGGGAATTCGTTGTTAAAATGATGTGTATCATCAAAGACCTTTACCAAGGAAATCCAAATCTTCCAGCTGGATGTGAAGAAGAAATGCTAGGCCATAACGCAATAGCAGGTGGTTTCCAAGGTCAACGACAATGGACAGACTTCTATCCAAATGCTGATTTCCCTGAAGCAATGATGAATACATCATTTGACTGGGAAGGCGCACGTGAGCCAATGATTTTAGCAACAGAAAATGATGCTCTTAACGGTGTTTGTATGCTTTTTGGAAAACTTCTTACAAATACACCTCAAATGTTCAGTGATGTTAGAACTTACTGGAGCCCAGAAGCAATTAAAAAAGCATCTGGATACGATGTTGTAGGAAAAGCAAAAGAAGCAGGTGGATTTATACATCTTATTAACTCAGGAGCAAGTTGTATTGATTTCTGTGGTGAAATTAAAGATGATAAAGGAAACTCTGTATTAAAACCATTCTGGGAAATGACAGAAAAAGATCAAAAAGCGTGTCTTGAAGCAACAACATGGAGTGCAGCAAATCTTGGCTATTTCCGTGGTGGTGGATACTCATCAAGGTTTTCTACAAAAGCAGAAATGCCTGTTACAATGATTCGCTTAAACCTTATTCATGGACAAGGTCCTGTAATGCAGATTGCAGAAGGCTGGACAGTAAAACTTCCAGATGAAGTAACTGATAAACTATGGAAAAGAACAGACTATACTTGGCCTTGTACTTGGTTTGCTCCAAGAGTAACAGGAAAAGGTGCATTTAAAACAGCATATGATGTAATGAATAACTGGGGTGCAAATCACGGGTCAATCAGCTATGGCCATATAGGTGCTGACATTATTAGCTTATGCTCAATGCTTAGAATACCTGTTTGCATGCACAACGTTGAAGAAGAAACTATTTTCAGACCAGCTGCATGGAATGCGTTTGGTATGGATAAGGAAGGACAAGACTATAGAGCTTGTGACAACTACGGTCCATTATACGGAAAGTATTAAGGTTTTTAACCTAATCAAAAATCCCTTTGTATTCAAAGGGATTTTTTTTGCCATATACTAGCGGCAGCAATAAATATGTGATAATATAGAAAAAAGGAAAAAATATGAACAATGAAAGAATACCAATAATTGTTGACTGTGACCCAGGCCATGATGATGCAATTGCTCTTGTTATAGCTCTTGCTAGTGAAAAACTCGATGTGTTAGCAGTGACTTGTGTTGCCGGCAATCAAACATTAGATAAAACATCAAACAATGCGAGAAGAATACTAACATTTTTAAACAAAAGAGTTCCAGTGGCAAAAGGTGCTGATAGGCCGCTAATCAGAACGTTAAGAACAGCGGGTGAAGTTCACGGAACAACAGGGCTTGATGGACCTGACTTAAAAGACGCAGACTTTGACTATGAAAAAGAGACTGCTTGGGAGTTGCAAAAAAAACTTATTGTGAAAAGCGAAAAAAAGGTTACGATAGTTGCAGTTGGTCCACTAACAAATATTGCAACACTTTTAAGAGCCTTTCCGTATGTGAAAGATAATATAGAAAAAATTGTTATTATGGGGGGTGGTCTCAACAATGGAAACACAACTCCTACGGCTGAGTTTAATATTTTAGTTGACCCTGAAGCAGCTCACATAGTGTTTAATGCAGGTATTCCTCTTGTTATGTGTGGACTTGATATTACAGAAAAATCTTTTATACTGCCAAATGAAGTTGAGCACTTGCGAAATAATTGTAAGCGTACAGGTGTTTTTGTTGCCGAGCTTATGAGTTTTTATTCTAAGTACAACATTGCACTTGGTTTTCCCGGTGGGCATGTTCATGATGCGTGTGCTATTGCTTATCTGATTCACCCTGAAATGTTTAAAACTGAGGATATGTATGTTACCGTAGAAACAGAAGGGCGCTATACTACCGGCATGACCATAGCTGATAGACGTTTTAATCCAAAAACGCAAATGGAACAAAGCCCACACAGTGCTTTAGTACAAGGCGCAACAAAACCGAATGTTACGGTATGCATGGAGATTGATAGAAATGCACTCTTTGCGCTGCTAGAGCAAAGCTGTATTTTGTATGGGGAGTAGGTCATTTATAATGTATAATTAATAATTAACATTGAAGTATAACATGCAAAAAACTTATTGCAAGTACCACAAGATTTTTTTGTGGCGCATGAAAAGCTTTTCAT
>CAYJMR010000055.1:299-12699 GCA_964371375.1 uncultured Treponemataceae bacterium | reverse complement strand
GCATAAGACTCAATTTGTGCTTGAAGACGTGTTGTATATAAGTCTAGTAGCGCAATCTCTTTGTCTCTAAGTTCATTATGAACCCGATTAAATAAATAAAAAGAAATAATAAGATTAACAGCCAGTAAGCCTAAAAAAGTTATTTTTGAAACCTTCATAAAAAAACCCTTTAATTTTCATGATATATATACTACAAAGCTATAGCAAAACTCAACACTAAAAAGGAACACCCTCTTTCCTTTAGGTACAAAAACGAAAGTGTTCTTACACAACTGTTGCTTCTTAACAACACACAACATAAAAAGAAAAACTAATCAAAAAAATGCACTGTTCGTTAAAAAATATGTAAAGTTAAGCTCAATAGCTTATTAGATATAGCTATTATTAATAAAACGTACAAAGTGTTGAAAAGTTACAAAAAAAATCCATAAATTACTTTTTTTTATTATTTAAAAATTGGGCCGTTCACCATAAAAAAAAGCTAAAGTGTTACAAAATAACATTTTAGCTTTTCTTCGTTTAATGAGCCATGAAGGATTCGAACCTTCGACCTGTAGATTAAGAGTCTATTGCTCTACCAACTGAGCTAATGGCCCTCACTTTTTTAATATTATCACATCGAAAAAAAAAAAGCAATACCAGTTTTACTTGTGCATATTATAATATTCAACCTTTAAAACAATAATTTTTTTTATAAAAAATTGTTGTGAATTTGATGTTTGGGGTGTATAATTATATAAGGCTATTTTGACGAAGAGGAGCTTTTATGCCTACATTAAAGATTATAAAACGATGTGTTCTTATCTTTACAATTTTTTTCATATGTTCGGTGTTATTTTCTCTTGAAAGTAACACTATCTTAATAGGCTATCAAGCAACAACGGATTTAATTATTGACGAAAAAAATACTGGAAATGAAGGCATCTCTTATGAGATTTTAAAAAAAATTGAAGAAAAAACTAATTTAACGTTTGACTTTGTTGAGATAAAAGGTGATATTTTTAACTCACTTCGCAACAATGAAGTAGATATGATAGGCCTTTATTTTAAAAGCCCAGAAAGAGAAAGTGAGTTTTTATATGCAGAAAAAGCTTTTAACACTGTAATATCAAGTTTAGTCACTAAAGGAAACCAAGATATATTTTACGATGATCCACAAAGCCTCGATGGAAAAACAGTTGCAGCATATTATGGAAGCCCAGCAGTGCAAGCTCTTGATCAATATTTAGAGGAAAACAATATATCAGTAGTCTATAAATATGCATCACTTGAGCGCTTTTTAGACTTAGATGCTGATTACTATATCATGGCATCCTCTGTAGATAATCCCGAACTATATTATACGGTGCTTAACCTTACAGTATCAGAAACATTTTTAGTAACAAATTATGAAAATGCAGATATAATGAATATGATTAATGAGGCATATAATGAAATAAGCAGAGAAGAAGGTTTTTATATTCGTGAGCTACTCGACAAATACAACCAAGATGCTGTTAACTTAACACATAGAGGCCTTACTCGACAAGAATGCAAAATTTTACAGCAAAAAACCTTGCAAGTGGGTTATATTGAAAACCACCAACCATTTACTTACAAAGACGAAAATGGAAACGCTGCGGGAGTTCTTGTTGAGCTTATGGATAAGCTTGCAACAGATAATAATTTTGAAGTGGAATACCATCCATACAATTTATCCGAAGAAGAAAACCTGCATGCTGACTTTGATATCCTCATATCCCTATTAGGAAATACACGACATGAGTTAGCTCACTATACGCCAACTGAAGTATATTATCAAATGCCTATGGTTGCAACGGTACCTTTAGAAACGATAAAACCTAATCAAACCCGAGATGAAATCATAGCCCAATCTAAAAGAGTTGGAATTTCACAATATCTCTACACTGACTTTAGTTCCTTTTACAATACGTTCCCAAATCATTCTGTCGTTTTTTATGATTCTTTTACAGAAATGCTTTCTTCATACATGAAAGGCGATATTGATATGGCTGTATATACTTCTACTGGCTCAACCTACGTTGATGCATATATTCCCCATGATAATGAATATCTTTTTGCAACCGACTTTTCACTTAATTTTCGTTTTAGTATTGCTAAAACACTGGCTAGTGAATATGTCCCAATATTTAATGTAATGTTTGATAGAATTAGCCCTCGTGAATATGAAGACTTATTTATTAGTAATTCGGTGTATTATCCTGAATATAGTTTTATAAACTTTATTACACAGTACTGGACAGTGTTTGTTGTTTTTATTTTAGTGGTAGCAATGATTTTTGTAGTGTATCATTTTAGAGTTAGAGAACAAAAAAATAACCTAATGTTAGAAGCATATCAAACTGATACATTAACCGGATTACATTCTCATACATATTTTTATGAAGAAGCACAAAAAATAATTTCAAAATGTGAACCTAATGAGTATAAATTCATTAGCTTTGATATTGACTACTTTAGAACAATTAACTCTTATTTTAGCATGCAATATGGAACGGACGTAATACTCGCTATTGCAGAGTCACTAAAAAAAGCCTTTGCGGGGACGCCTACACTTTTTTCACGCAAAACTGCTGAAAACTTTTTTATACTAAAAAAGGTAGAAGAAGGTGATACCATAAAATATATTCATGACACCTACATTCTTCCTAGCATACGTGCAGTCCTAGGAAGCCAGTATAATGTAAGCTTATCATTTGGAACAACAATCGTCGAAAATTGCAATGAAATGCTTTCTGATATTGTAGCACATGCAGATTATGCTCGTCTTACTGGAAAATCAATTCGAGAAACAACTTTTGCCGTTTTTGATAATATTATGAAAAAAAACTATAACACCATACTAAACATAACGTTTAATATGGAAAGAGCTGTTAATAATAGAGAATTTGAAATATATTACCAACCGAAAGTAAGTCTTCAAACTTTAAAAATTTGTGGTGGAGAAGCATTAATTAGATGGCTTCCTCCTCATGGTGATATAGTCTATCCTTCAGACTTTATTGAAGTGTTTGAAAAAAATGGGTTCATTTCAATTGTTGATATTTATGTGTTTAAACATGTTTGCGATTTTATTCGTAAGAATAAAGGAAATCATGCAATACCACCGTTATCGGTTAACATATCTACCGTGACCTTACTTGAGCCAACACTTATTCCGCAGCTTTTAACTATTTTAGCTGAAACCAATCTTGAAGCTGATGAATTAGAACTTGAAATAACTGAAACTGCTATTTTAGGTTCTGAAGAAAAGTTTATCGAAAAAATTAAACAGCTTAAAAAAGTAGGCTTTAAGGTTTCTATTGATGACTTTGGCTCTGGAGTTTCATCTCTTAATAGGCTTTGTAGCATTGATGCCGATGTATTAAAACTTGACAGAGCCTTTTTTGAATACGATGATAAAAATGATAAATCTCGTATTATTGTTGATGAAATTATTACAATGGCTAAACGCCTAGATATGAATATAATAGCCGAGGGCGTAGAAACTGCAGAACTTGCTTTGTTTTTACAATCACTAGGATGTGATAGCGCCCAAGGGTATTATTTTTCTAAACCTTTACCAGAAAAAGACTTTTTTACTCTTATAGAAGAGCAACATCAGTACTCAATTTAGACAAGTACTTTAAGCAGTAGTAGTCTTTTTCGCCAATGATTTCAAAAACCATAGAAAGGTGATGCTTGATAGTATTACAGAAAATACATCTGCCACTGGCTGAGACCAAATAAGGCCGTCAAGGCCAAGCGTTGCGTTTAATATTATAATTGCAGGAATAAATGCTAAACCTTGGCGGCAAACCGATAAAATAAGTGCCACAATTGCCCTACCCGTTACCTGCATAAGCGTCATAACTATAAATATAATTCCTAAAAATGGAGCTACAGATATTTGAGCCCTAAGCATTCTAACTCCATGATAGATTATATCTTCATCATCTATAAAAAAGCGAATTATATGTTCTGCGCCAAAGAAAAACAGCAAGAAGAAAAATACACCAATTATGGTAAGAGCTTTTAATGTATAATAAATCGCACTCTTAAGGCGCTTTGTATTATTCGCTCCATAACAGTAGCCAAATAATGGTTGAACCCCTGTGTTTACTCCCATATAAATCATTATAAACATCATTACAACTTTCATAACAATACCCATTGCAGCTACAGGATCATTTCCATATTCAACAAGATAAAGGTTATAGAAAATGTTCGCAAAGCTCATAAGAATATTTGAAAGTGATGCAGGCACACCAATTGCGAGTACTTCCTTTGCAACACCATCGGTTATCTTAAAGCATTTGGGGCTCAATGAAAGATGCCCTTTTGAACGAGCTATTGCAATGATATAATAAAGTGTTACCACTACATTTGCGATAACAGTAGCTATAGCCGCACCTGCCACCCCGTAACCAAGTGTAAAAATAAAAATTGGGTCTAATACAATGTTTACGAGGGTACTAATAATCATACCAAACATGGCTGTTTTTGCACTTCCCTCACTTCTAATTATATATGCAAGAGAAGATCCCATAATAATAAAGGGAGCTCCAAGACAAATATAGGTTAAATAACCTTTTACATATTGGTGAGCATCTTCATTAGCACCAGTAAATGTAACAAGAGCTTCCATATTGAGGATTCCAAGAATTGCAACAACAACTCCAAATACAAGAGAGCCATAGAATGCAAAACTAGAAATATTTGATGCCCTTTCATAGTTTTTAGCACCTAAGTGCCTAGAAATATTTGCGCTCGATCCTATACCAAAAAGGTTACCAATAGCCATGAGGATAAAAAATACAGGCATAGCAAGAGAAACAGCTGCAACCTGATTAGGGTCTCCTGTTTGCCCAATAAAGAATGTGTCTACTAAATTATAGAGCACAAGTACTATCATGCCTATTATTGTAGGTAAGGCGAGCGACCATACCGCCCTCGGTATTGTGTATCGCTCAAAAATGTCAATCTTATTCTGTTTCATGTTTTTTTCCTTCTAAAGCCAGTGAATTTAAAGTTATTTGCAATTTTTCAAATGAATACATAAGAGCTTGCAATTCTTGTTGTGTAAAATTTTTTTGAAGTTTTTGTTCAAAAACTTCAATTATTTCTCCCGTTTTTTCAATTAATTCTAAAGCATATTTTGTTAATATTATTTTTTTTAACCTTGCATCATCTTTGACGCTCTCACGCTTAATAATTCCGTGCTCTTCCATATGGTTTAATCCTAAACTAACTGTAGAGCGTTTTAATCCAAACTCTTTTTCAAGGTCTTTTTGGAAAACATCGCCTTCGCTATGATTAATAAAAAAAATTACATCCATTTGAAAAGCCGTGAGCTCAGTTTTAGATACTTCACGAATATTTTGTCCCATCGCCCTTTTCATCAAAAGAGAAGTTTTTTTAAGCTCACGCCCTATATAAAAATGTTCCATAGCATATCCTAAGTTAGATTTAATTATTAGTTTTATACAAAACTGTTTTATATAAAACTAATATAGCAAACAGTTAAAAAATAGTCAAGCGAAAATACACTCAAATCAAACAATATTGACACTCAATGAGCTTTATGCTATTCTTTACATGCAAATTGATAGGTTTTACTAAATGAGTAACATTTTAAAGGTGAAGTATGGACAACGATGAAGAGCTCATGGTAGATTATGCGGACTACAGGTTTGGTATTCCAAGTTACAAAAAATTTTTAATAGATTCTCAATATAAAAACTTTACTAAAATGTGTATGACAAAGGTTGTGAATGCAGATATGTCAATTGCATCCTTTGGTGAAGAAGCTTATGCGTCAGGGTGTTCTGAGGTGCTTGAAGGAGTACGTTCGGCATTAAAAGAATTTGCGTTAGATGACAGAATATTATTGTATACCCATTCATATAACCAATTTATTCTTGCATGTGATGATTCAATGAGTGATGTTGAGTTTTTAAAAACAATTGAAGCTATGTATGCAAATTTTGAGCATGCAAATGCTGAGGCAACTCCAATTTCTGGAGTTTCTCGCTTTGTAACAGTATTTGGTGATGACCTAGTAAACAGAGCGTTAAGTGCACTTTATGCAAACAGAAATAACCAAATCAATTTTATTATTGAAAATCATGAAAAAGAAATTTGTTTAGCAGATCTTACAGAAAAGGTTGAAATTTTTCATCTCATTGCGTATGCAATCCAAAATGACACAATTACACCCTTTTATCAAGGGATACGAAACAATAAATCTGGCGAAATTAATAAATTTGAAGCCCTTATGCGCCTCTATGATAGTAAAGGAAAAATGTATAGCCCTGATTATTTCATGAGAGTTGCTAAAGAGTTTAAGCAGTATAATACCATTAGTAAGATTATGCTCGAAAAAGCATTGTATGATTTTGTATCAACAACTAAAGAACTTTGTTTAAACATTACATTGTTCGATATTCAAAATGATGATTTTAGGACATGGTTTTTAGAAAAAATAAAGAATTATCCAAGTCCAGAACGTCTTACATTAGAATTTGTAGAAACAGAAAATTATAACAGCAACTCTGTTCTGTTTGATTTTTTGCAAGAAGCTAGAGTTATTGGATGCAAAATTGCAGCAGATGACTTTGGTTCAGGATATGCAACATTTTCATCAATTATATCTCTTAAACCAGACATCATTAAAGTTGATGGCGATATTATAAAACATCTTGTTGACAGTGAAGAAAATAGGATAATCCTTGACTCCATTTGCTTTATTGCACGCCAGATAAACTCACATATCGTAGCAGAGTATGTGGAAAATGATAAAATACAAAAAATACTTCTCGAAAAAAACATAGAGTTTTCACAAGGTTTTCACTTCGCAACACCAAAACCAATAAGTGATATTATAGAAGTATAGTACTATTCATGCATAAAAGAGCGTTACAGCATGTATGCGCTCTACCCCACCTTCTTTTAACGCCCTAGCACAGCTTTCAAGGGTTGAGCCTGTTGTCATTATATCATCTATTATAACAATTTCTTTTGGAAGTTCTTTAATACCTTCAGCTAGAGCATAGTTTTTACCTATGGTATTTAGACGGTGCATTTTTAATTATTTTTAGTGTAATTCACCAAATCAAAGGAAACCTCCTCTAACTGAAGTGCATGGTCACACCATAGAGCTTTGCATGATTTCACTGTTTACTTCGATTAGCATTTGCGGAAGCTTACGGGATGTTGTAGATATTCACTTATATATCCCCTTGGCCTCTGTTGTCGATATAAGTTTTTCGAGAAAAGAGAATGAACGATTGATAAAAACTCAATTGACACAAGCATCTCATATATTTTGCGTTATAAAAAATATACAACAGAAAACAAGAATTGACACAATTCGATTATAAGCATATAATAACAACATATTAAAAGTTTTTTTGATTCTATTATTAAAATAAATGTGAAAGAGTGTTATGAAAGGAATAATTTTAGCAGGTGGTAGTGGAACTCGCCTATATCCAATTACTATGGTTACATCAAAACAATTACTACCTGTATATGATAAACCAATGATATTTTATCCTCTTTCTACACTTATGTTAGCAGGCATTCGTGAAATACTAGTCATTTCTACACCTCATGATTTACCAAATTTTATAAAACTATTAGGTGATGGCTCACATTTTGGATTAAACCTTTCATATATAGAACAACCATCCCCCGATGGACTGGCGCAAGCATTTTTACTTGGAAAAGATTTTATTGGTGACGATGAGTGCGCAATGATTTTGGGCGATAATATTTTTCATGGAAATGGTTTAACAAGGCATTTAAAAAAAGCAGTTGAGAATAAGGGAAGAGCTACCGTTTTTGGTTATTATGTTGATACCCCTGAACGATTCGGTGTTGTAGAATTTGATGATAACGGGAAGGCTATATCAATTGAAGAAAAACCAATAAGCCCAAAATCTAATTATGCGGTCACAGGCTTATATTTTTATGATAATAGTGTTTGTAAACATGCGCAAAATTTAAGACCTTCTGCACGCGGAGAATATGAAATTACTGACCTTAATAATATATATCTAAAGCAAGGCAAACTCGATGTAATTACTCTTGGAAGAGGTTATGGGTGGCTCGACACAGGTACGGTTAATAGTTTAAACGAAGCAGGAGAATATGTTAAAGTAATTCAAAATTCTCAAGGTTTAATGATTTCTTGCATCGAAGAAATTGCCTACCGCAATGGGTGGATGAGTCATAAAGAACTAATAAAAGCCGCAGAAAAATATGGAAAAAGCAATTACGGGATGTATTTGTTAAAAGTTTCTGAAGACAAAATAATTCATAAAGAGAAGTACCACGATGAACATGATTAATACAAAGCTGGAAGGTGTATACATAGTAGAGCCAAAGGTTTTTGATGATAACCGTGGCTGGTTTATGGAAACATATTCAAAAGTAAAAACACCTGAAATTAACTGTAACTTTGTACAAGACAATCACTCATATTCTGCAGAAAAAGGCATTATACGAGGTATACACTTTCAAAATGGCGAATATTCACAAGCAAAACTAGTACGTTGCATTGCCGGAGCGGTACTTGATGTTGCGGTTGATTTACGAAAAGGTTCACCTACATACATGCAATGGGTAGCTATTGAGCTAAGTGCAAAAAATAAAAAGCAATTATTTATTCCACGGTATTTTGGCCACGCTTTTTTAACTCTTACCAGTAATACCGAGCTTGTGTATAAAGTAGATAATTATTATAATTACGACAACGACAGAAGCATACTCTGGAGTGATCAAGATATAGCTATTGACTGGGGCATAGAAAACCCACAGTTGTCCGTGAAAGATGCAAAGGCACCTTTATTAAAAGATAGTGATTGCAATTTTTTATATAAATAAAGATAAAGTTTTGTGGAGTACAAATGAGAGGTAAGGTAATTTTAGTAACTGGAGGGGCAGGTTTTATTGGTGGAAACTTTGTTCTCTACATGATAAATAAATATCTTACATATAAAATAATTTGCGTGGATTCTTTAACATATGCTGGAAACTTAAAAACCTTAGAATCTGTAAAAGACAACAAAAATTTTGTATTTTATAAAACAAATATTACGGATAGAAATGGCATTGATATTATTTTTAATACAGAAAAACCAGATATCGTTATAAACTTTGCAGCGGAAAGCCATGTAGACCGCTCTATTGAAAACCCTGACATTTTTTTAGAAACCAATATCTTGGGAACACAAGTACTTTTGGATGCATGCAAAAAATACGGAGTGAAACGCTTTCACCAAGTGTCTACTGATGAAGTGTATGGAGACCTTCCATTAGATAGACCAGACTTATTTTTTACAGAAAAAACACCTATACAGACCTCCAGTCCATATTCAGCATCTAAGGCTGCTGCAGATTTACTAGTACAAGCATACCATAAAACATTTAACCTACCTATAACTATTTCACGTTGTTCTAACAACTATGGTCCATATCATTTCCCTGAAAAACTTATTCCTCTAATGATTGTAAACGCATTAAATGATAAACCCCTACCCATTTATGGCAAAGGAGAAAATGTACGCGATTGGCTATATGTAGAAGATCACTGCTCTGCCATAGATGTGATTATACATAACGGTACCGTCGGGGAAGTATACAACATTGGCGGACACAACGAAAAAACAAACTTAGAAGTTGTAAAAATTATTACAAACGTTTTAAGAAAAAGTGAAAACTTAATTACATTTGTAACAGATAGAGCTGGACACGACATGCGCTACGCTATAGACCCTACAAAAATACACCGCGAACTTGGATGGTTTCCTGCAACTAAATTTGACAATGGTATAAAAAAAACTATCACGTGGTATTTAGAAAATAAAACATGGTGGGAAAATATAATTTCAGGGGAGTATCAACATTACTACAAAAGCATGTACGAAAACCGATAAGCCCCTCGTGTCTATATTATTGGCGATATATAACCCACACGAGTTATGGTTTTCAGAACTTTTACATTCAATAAATTCTCAAACATATACAAATATAGAAATATTGGTGTGGGACGATTGCCCAGAAAAACCTATAGATGAAAGTATTTTAGAAAATGCTATAACAAATTTTCCATATATCTTGTATCGAGGAGAAAAAAATCTAGGTACAACAAAGGCATTTGAAGAGCTTTCAAAACTTGGAAACGGTAAGTACTTTTCATTTTGCGACCAGGATGATATTTGGTTTCCAAATAAAACAGCAATATTGGTAGAGACGCTAGAAAAAACATGCTCTACTCTTGTTTGCAGTGACATGTACGTAATAGATGCAAATGGAAAAGTCATTGCAAACTCAATAAGCAAGGTTCATAAGCGACATACATTTAAAGAAGGTTCAAGGCTTGCAGTTAGTATTTTATCAAAAAACTTTGTTACAGGTTGTGCATCATTGGTTTATAGAGAAACTATACAAAAAGCACTTCCCTTTTGTTCAAATTTTGTACATGATCAATGGATAGCAGCAATTGCAGCACTGTATGGACATATTACGGTAATAAAACAACCTTTGTTAAAATATAGAAGACACAGTTCAAACCAAACAGGACTATTAAACGGTATTGCCGACAAAAGTAGTTTTTATAAAATGAGAATAGACAACATAAAAAACGGTGTTCAAATGTTTATTACCAAGCTGAATGATATAGAAAACCCCGATATAAATCTTTTAGAATTAAAAAGAATGGAAAAGTGGTCACAGGCAAGGGCTAATTACTTTCATAAACCAAACATCAAAGATTTTATTACAATTTGCTCATTTGAAAACTTTGATAGGTACGCTACGTATTTTGAACTAGCTACTCCATTTATGCCAAATTTTCTATTTAATTTTGTACTAAAACAGATAAAAAAAAGGTTGGTGTAATTATGATTTTAGTTACAGGTGTGAACGGCCAACTTGGTTACGACATAGTAAAAGTATTAAAAGAAAAAAACATTCCACATAAAGGCATTGACATACAAGATTTAGACATTACCAATGAAAACGTTGTAATGGAATATATCACAAACTATAAACCAAATACCGTTATGCACTGTGCAGCTTATACATCGGTAGATAAAGCAGAGGATGATGTGGCAACATGTGAAAAGGTAAATGTGCAAGGCACAAAAAATATTGCACGAGCCTGTAAAGAAACTAATGCAAAAATGATGTATATTAGTACCGACTATGTGTTTCCCGGAACCGGTGAAAATGCTTACGAGGTTATCGATATAACTGGGCCAAAGAGTGTATACGGAAAAACTAAGCTAGACGGTGAGTTGGCTATACAAGATATACTTACATCTTTTTTTATAGTACGCACATCCTGGGTATTTGGCATTAACGGTAACAATTTTATTAACACTATGATGAAGCTTGGTGCGGAAAAGGAAAGCTTAAGCGTAATTGATGACCAAATAGGTAGTCCGACTTATACGAGAGACTTAAGCCCACTATTGTGCAATATGATAATAAGTGAAAAATATGGCGTATACCATGCAACAAATGAAGGCTATTGTTCTTGGGCAGATTTCGCAGAGCTTATTATGAAAGAAGCAAAACTTAACTGTACCATAAACCGAGTACCAACGAGCGAATACCCAACACGTGCAGAACGCCCATATAATTCTAGGCTTAGTAAAAAAAGCTTAGATACTAATGGATTTAATAGACTCCAATCATGGCAAGACGCTGTGATTGAATACATAAAAGAAAAAAAAAGGTATAACTAAATGGTACGCAGAATTAAAGTTTTTACAAAATTTATTCCCTTATTAAGTGAACTTGTTTCTAAAGATATAAAATTAAAATATAGAAGATCTATACTTGGACTCTTGTGGAGTTTATTAAATCCACTATTAACAATGATTGTTATTACCCTAGTATTTTCAAACCTATTTAGAGTTGATATACCGAATTTCCCAGTATATTTTTTAACAGGTTCTGTTTTATATAATTTTTTGTTTGTGTATTCAAAAAGTTTGCACCCATAAAGTCTTTCTAAATATTTTATATGTTGCGTAACTGCAGGCTGTGTCATATTAAGATTTTGTGCAGTTTTATGGTAGTTCATTACATTGCATAATTCTAAAAAAGTAAATGCTCTGCCGTCTATCATTTTAACACCTTCTGTTTGATAATATATTTTTATCATTACATAATAAATGATTATTTGATTTTATCATATTTGTGGTATATAATCAACACTGTAATAAAAGGAAAGAGAGACTTTTTTATGGCATTAGTTAAAAAAGCTTATAAAATTTTGCCGGGTTTTGCGCTTGCGTTGGCAATAGCGTTTTTTTCACAATTTATTGAAAGTATTTTGCCTATACATTTAATAGGTGCGTCTGTAATTGCACTGTTTATTGGCATG
>CAYJMR010000055.1:0-289 GCA_964371375.1 uncultured Treponemataceae bacterium | reverse complement strand
AATTATATTGCTTGGTGCGTCTTTAAGTATACAAACAATATTAACAGTTGGTAAGCTTTCTTTAGCCGTTAGGTGCTTTACGCTGCTAACATGTTTTGGCGGTGGGTATTTTATTGGTAAAGCACTAGGCTTAAACTGGAAGCTGTCCAACTTAATTTCTGCGGGTACAGGTATTTGCGGTGGTTCGGCAATAGCGGCAATAGCGCCTGTTATTGATGCACACGACAGAGAAATTGCATATGCAATGTCGGCCACATTCATATTTGATATGTTAATGATAATAGCTTTT
>CAYJMR010000054.1:0-12968 GCA_964371375.1 uncultured Treponemataceae bacterium | reverse complement strand
ACGGGCAAGTAGAAATACTTTTTAGTCCTGATGAAGAAACAGGGCATGGCATGGATAAGGTTCCACTTGAATGGATTCAATCAAAGGCATGTTATACCTTGGATGGAAGTCACTTAGGCGAAGTTGAAATAGAATGTTTTAGCGCTTACAAAAGCGAAATTATTTTTAACGGTAAGTCAAAACATACAGGAACAGCAAGACCTGATATGATAAATGCCGTTACTATGGCATCGAACTTTGTTGCAATGCTACCACAAAATGAAAGTCCTGAAGCAACGGACGGATACCTAGGTTTTTATGCCCCTATGAAAATATCTGGACACCTTGAACAAGCAGAAGTTACCTTGTACTTACGTGATTTTGATGATGATTCGATGCAGCGACGCATCAAAACTGTTGATGCAATTGCTAATGCTATTGAGCACAAGTTTCACGGTAGCAATGTTGAAGTAGTTCACACAAAGCAATATCAAAACATGAAACAAAAACTTGATGAAAGTCCTGATGTAGTGAATAACCTTTTTACTGCAGCAGAAAACCTTGGCATCACACCCATTTCAAACCCGATAAGGGGTGGAACCGATGGGTCTCGATTAACTGCAATGGGAATTCCAACTCCCAATATCTTTACAGGTGGACACAACTTTCATTCAAGATCTGAGTGGGCTTCATTAAATCAAATGGCATATGCTGTTCGTATGATTTTAGAAATAATAAGATTAAATAGTACCAAA
This sequence comes from uncultured Treponemataceae bacterium, assembly GCA_964371375.1. Lineage (GTDB taxonomy): Bacteria > Spirochaetota > Spirochaetia > Treponematales > Treponemataceae > CAYJFX01. The sequence continues at coordinate 12,234 of CAYJMR010000054.1, read as the reverse complement.
GGAGTTAAATAGGTGGTAGAATATCATATTGAAGGTGGTTTTCCAATAAAGGGAACAATTACACCAGGTGGAAACAAAAATGCTGCCCTACCCTGTATTGCAGCAACATTATTAACAGAAGAGCCGGTAATACTTCATAACATACCAAACATACACGACACTCTGGTAATGCTCGATATTGCAAAAGAATTGGGCGCAAGTGTTGAGAAAATTGATACTAACTCATGGAAAGTTCATGCTAAAACACTTACATCAACTGAAATACCACGAGAACTATCAAAAAAAATTAGAGCTTCAATTTTATTTGCAGGTTCAATAATCGCTCGATGTGGAAAGGTTAGTATGTATCCGCCAGGAGGAGATGTAATAGGAAGGCGTCGTCTAGACACACATTTTTTAGCGCTTACTGAATTAGGCGCAAGAATTGAAGCCGATGGAAACTTTACCTTTACAGCAAACAAACTTGTTGGTGCAGATATGTTTTTGGATGAAGCATCTGTTACAGGTACTGAAAATGCCTTAATGGCGGCAGTACTTGCAGAAGGTCAAACAATTATAACAAATGCAGCCTCTGAGCCACACGTACAAGACCTTTGTAATATGTTAAACCTCATGGGCGCAAAAATTTCAGGTATTGGCTCAAATATACTCACCATAGACGGTGTGGAAAAACTGAAAGGTTGTGAGTTTAAAATAGGGCCTGACTTTATGGAAGTTGGATCTTTTATAGGCTTGGCTGCCGCCACAAAAGGCAGCATTACTATTGAAGGTGTTGAACCGAGGGATTTGCGCCCGATAAAACTAGCCTTTGGGAAGCTTGGTATTCACTGGGAAATAGACGGTACATCATTACATGTAAATCAAAACCAGTCAATGCAAGTAAACACAGACCTCGGGGGCATGATTCCTAAAATCGACGATGCTCCTTGGCCGGGCTTCCCACCCGATTTAACAAGTATTATGACCGTTGTAGCCACGCAAGTTGACGGCACTGTCCTTATACACGAAAAAATGTTTGAGTCTAGAATGTTCTTTGTTGATAAACTCATTGGCATGGGTGCCCGCATTACTCTTTGTGATCCACATAGAGCCGTTGTTTCAGGCCCTTGCACCTTACAAGGTGATGAAGAACTCACATCTCCTGATGTACGAGCTGGTATGGCAATTGTTATTGCAGCTATGTGTGCTCAGGGAAAAAGTATTATTCGAAACGTGTATCAGGTTGAACGAGGATACGAACACCTTGCTGAAAGATTAAAATCTTTAGGAGCAAAAATAGAACGCGTTGAAGCTTAAAATGCTTCTATAATGCTTTCATAAGCCGCTTGAATGCGTAAAAACGCTTCTGCGGCTATTTTTTTCTGCTCATCACTAAAGTCACCCGTGGTATCCGGATGATAGAGTGTTGCAAGTGATCGGTGAGCACTTTTTACTTCTTCCAAACTTGCACCCCGATTTACGCCTAATAAAAGATATGCCTTGGCAATTTTTTCATCGCTGTTTGTTGTAGCAAATATTGGTTTGTGTAAAAGCTCTGCCAAATACTCCGATGGTTTTATTCCCCTCTCTATATTCCAATCGTATTCAACAATGGATAAAAAGGTAAATATTGATAGTAAGAGTGTATCATCGTTTTCGGTATGTTTAGTATTTTTTAAAAGTGTTGCCCCGAGACACTCAACAATCAAGTCCCCGTTTAAACTTTCCGAGCGTAAAGCGATCCTACAAAGGCTTACCCAGTCAGCAACATACGAAGAAAATCTTTTTTGCATTTGAAGTCCTGCAAAATCTGCATTTCCGGTACAATATACCCCAAGAGCGGCAACAAGCAAGGCTCCATCAAATGGTTCATCGGCAGCACCAACAGCCCCTTCTAAGTTGCTTTGATCTGCAAACGGATTTTCTATGCGAGCTTCTAAGCCAGAGTCTTTTTTCATTCGTTTAATGAGTGTTTCCACAAAAAAGGTAGTTAAGGCGCCCACAACACCGAGTGTTATGCCTCCCAGCAACCCTAACACACAGCCGACAATAATTATAATGTATTTACGCAAAAAATATTTGAAGTGCACAAACACCCTATTGTCAAAAAAAAGTTTTTTCAAACTCATTTTATTTTTTTCTCGGTGTGTAAAGATAAAAAGCGTATTGATAGTATAACAATAATAATTAACAAGACAATAATAAATGCAGGTATTTGCCACATACCTTCCAATCTTGCAAATGATAGCGAAATAAGGCTCATTCCATAATTAACTAGAAGTCGAATGGCTTCAGCAACTACTGTAAAAATGGGAACAATTAATACCCAGTAAAATCTAAATATTGATCCTTCGGCAAGCCTATAGTTCCATGCTTGAATTGCAAGAAACAATAAAAGTGCAAAAACTAAAAAAGGATAGCAAGAACGTTGCAAAAAATGGAAACTATATACTAACTCTGAAAAGCCGTACTGTTCTGCTTTTGGAATAAAACTATATAGCGATGCTAAGTTTATATATTTTGCTCCCGCAGAAGCCTCAACAACAAGTTCAAAATCCTCTAAGCTCATTGGGAGCAAAGTTAAACTATCATCAAGAGGGTTTGATTCTCCTTGCATAAAAACTGGAGCGCTGAGAATTCCCTTTGTATTTCTATCGACAGATGTTAAAAGGAGGCGTGGAACAATATCATCTTCACTCAGATTCAATCTCCCTACAACAGTGTCATTCAAACTTGTAAGCGGTTGGCCTATTAACTTAACATAAGGAACGGTAAAAGAATACAATACATTTCCAGCGGTGTTTTTCACAGTACAAGAATAATTCCTGAGATACTTTAAGAACTCACCTGCACTTCGAACATTAGTAATTCCACCTATATGTACTTCATAAAACAGTCCATCACTTCGAGATACTGAAAAAGAAATATTCTTCGCCTTTTCAAAATGTGTTAAATTTGCTGTTTCGTCAATAAAAAAGTATTCATTTGAAAGGGCATTTTTTGATAATTCATAATAACGAATTACATCAGGATCATGTGAAATTGTATTATGTAGGTCTAAATAAATATAGTAAGCACTTAAAGAATCGCCTTCCATAAGCGCAGAATATCCTTGCCTCTTTAGCTCAAATATCCTCATATCTTCATCAGTTTCAAATCCTGACCATGTTTCTAAAATATTCCATGAATCAAGTGAAATTTTTTGTAACTCAGTGCTGTTAGCATTATTTACCCCTCCCAATTCCAATCCAATAAAGGCATAGTAATGGGCATCAAAGTAATTTTTATTTTCAAAAGAAACTCTAGCCTTTTCAAGCATAGACAAAACTGTAGTAGAATCTAAAGGATCGATACTGGTAGTTGTTGAAATCTCAGGAAAATATTGTAACTCTTCTGCAGCAGTTTCTGCAGGTGCTCTTTCAAGTTCCTCTTTTAAGACTAAAGCATCTTGGGAGCTTGGGTATAATGCAAGAGCTGTATCAACATAGTATAAAGCACCCAAAACATCGTCTTGATTATACGATTCTAAAGAGCGCTCCATATACCAATTATAATCGACTATTCGATTTTCTCGCTCAAGTTTTGCTGAGTTTGTGAGGGGTAAAAAGATTTCTGTAGCACAAAAAAGAACAATAACATTCGCACTAATCATCACAATTATTTTTTTAAAATTATCCATTTGAATGGTTGAAAAACTACGAATATTTCTATTTCCATCTTTATCTATATAGGTTGCCACAATAACAAAAAAAACAGCAGAAAGAATTGATGGGAGCCATTCAATAAATGACGATAATCCTACATGAAATGTGTACGAAAAAATATCTATTTCTAATAAGGTTGGAATTTCAGCAAACACAAAAGAAAAAATCATAATAGCAATAAAACAAATAACTACATATAGTAATGTAAGCACAATAATTTTCTTTGATACCATATTATGAGTCCTCTTTGTTTTGGTGTTTATACTTTGCTGTAGTCACTGTCCCAATTACAAGTAAAATGAAAGAAACAACACAATTAAAAATACATAAGGTCCATGTTGGTGTCACAACTATGGCTAAGTTATTTTTGTACACTTGAACATTAATCCATACAATAGCACACCATAAAAAAAGCACAGTTGAAATGTTTATCAACTTCCATTTTGAAACAAAACGTAAAGCAAACAAGCAAGAAAGTGCTAAACCCAATGAGGAAAATAATAGGTAATCGATTCGTCCCTGTCTTCCCGCAAAAAATGCAGTTTCCCGGAGTAAAAGCAAATCAGAAAAAACAGTCATTACACTGTTTGGGATAACAATTGAATATGTTGCTAGATTCTGAATAAGTGAAGGAAAAGACTCTGGATTAAAAAAAACTGATGCCGGTGAAGCAGCTGTACCAGTTAAAAGCACACTTACACGCTGTTCAGGAATAAAAAAAATACAAAAAGGAATAAGCAAAAGCCAAACAAACACACATAAAAAAATATATGAAAAAAACTCAAGGCTTGTAAATGTGCTATACTTTATTGCCCGAAGTATAATTGCAGTCAAGGCCGCAACAGCTGTTAAGGGAAGTAGAGAAAGGGCCGAAAACAAAAAAATATCCAAGGCATATATATTATACTCCATTGTATCAATAGGATGCGCAGGATATAAAACAAAAAAAGTAGCTACAATGATTGTGAGAAAAAGCGTAACAGCAATGTATGTCGGAACAATAAGCAAATCTTTTTTCATTTTTATATAATAGCACGATTTAACAATAAAAACAACTATCCGTATTGTCTTTTAAATAAAAAAAAGGTTGTTTTGAATAACCAAAACAACCTTTATAATTCAATCTAATTAGCCCAAGAAAACTTGTCCTTGGTCGTCAATAGCAAGTATTGTTTTACACTCTGAACAACGAAACCTACCTGCTCGAGTTGCCTTAAGCTTTTTTGAACAAAGCGGGCAAGAAAATGTTTTTGGGAAAATGCCCACAACAGCAACAGTCTCTTGTTGAAAAAATGCAATCGCTGCATCAGTAGATTCTTTAATATTAAAAAATTGTGAAAATCCTAATAGTTGGAATACTTCATACACTTTTGCTTGTATTTCTAACAATACAATATCTCCACCCTTTGGTTTTACCATTTTTAAAAATGCAGTAAAAGAACCAATACCAGTTGAAGAAACATAGTTTAGCGTAGCACAGTTAAAAATTAAGTTTACATAACCTGCGTCAACTACTTTTGCAACACGTTTTTGAAAAAAGCTAGAGTTATACGTATCAATGTAACCATTTAAATAGAGGATGATACATTTATCAACTCCAGATGCTTTTTCAAGCGAGATTTTTAAACTATCGTCCTTTTCGTCATCAAATCCAGGTACCAAATTATTATTTAACGCCATATACTTTCCTCGTAGTTATTTCTGCTTCAATGTTCCATTATAATAATACACCATAAGTCGCATGTTTGTCAAATACCAATTAACAAAAATTCAACAAATAATAATTAAAATGCAGGATCCCATCCGCCATCAATATTTATTAAAGCCCCATTTACCATAGGCTTATCCAATACACTTATTGCCATTTCAGCCACTTCATTTACTTCTATAAGTCTGTTTTGTGGCATTTTATTAGCTAGACCACCACAAACTTCTTCACTCATGTATTCCGTTTTTGTAAAACCTGGAAAAACGGCATTACACGTTATTCCATAAGAGGCATACTCGCATGCTGTAGAGCGTACCAAAGAGCTAAGAGCAGTCTTTGCGGCTCCATAGGCAGCGTTTGTCTTAAACGCATTCACACGATCCGTTCTGGTGCCTCCACACAGCAAAATGCGACCCCATTTTTTTTTCATCAAATGCGGCAAAGCTGATGTGATTATTAATCCTGGCAAAAGAAGATTTAACTCAATAATCCTTTCCCAAGCATCCACATCCATTTCATGAAGCTTGCACTGCAAAAAAGGTCCAAAACATATACATACTATATCGGCACTTTGTACTGCTTTTATTATAGCTGAACTAAAAAAATCTTTAGCAAATCCTACATCAAAGTGTTGAACAATTGGCGTTACAGAAACCGTTTCACGCAACTCAGAAACGAGGGCTGAAAAAGAAGGCGATTCATGCCCGCCATGAATAATGAGAGAACACTTACTTGCTGCAAGCTCACGACATATTGCGCCGCCAATTCCATTACTTCCACCTATGACTAACGCTGTTTTACCCAATAAATTTTGCATATACTTCTCTTCATAGAAGATATATCAAAAAAACAAAAAATTCAAGTAAATTTGGTATTTTTCTGTGGGTTTTACTTTATTACAATTTGTAGTATACTTACAACACCCTTTACCGACGGAGATTTTATGCACTTATCTCAAATTATTATAGTACTTTGTCGACCAGAAGAAAGTCGCAATATTGGTTCAGTTTGTCGCTCAATGCTCACAATGGATATTACACAATTGCGAATTGTAGGAAAAAAAGAAGACTATGATGAAAATCAGGTAAATACTCTTGCCTTGCATGCAAAAGGCATCTGGAATGAGGCTCAATTCTTTACTACCCTTGAAGAAGCAACGCATGACAGTGTCCTTATTGCAGGAACAACGAGAAGACGAGGCAAAAAAAGAAGCACCCTCCTTTTGCCAGAAGAATTTGCACATCATGTAATACGCATTCCAAAAAGCCAAAGCAAAATAGCACTTGTCTTTGGAAATGAACGAACAGGGCTGACCGATGAAGAGCTTGCTATATGCACGATGGGGGTCACTATTCCAAGTAGTAACACATTTGGTTCACTCAACCTTTCTCATGCAGTACAAATTTTTACATACGAACTCTTTCGAGCATATAATAACCAAAAAAACTGCGAGAAAACTATTTCACCTGGATATACTCCAATAACCATAAAAAGGCTAGATGAATCAATAACTGTGATTCTTAATAGCTTGCAAGAAATTGGATTTTTTACGCAAGCCGGCAAAATCGACATGAGACATTTTTGGCAAACTATACTGTCGAGGGCTTTTCTTTCTCAAGGCGAGGCAAAGTACTTAGAAAAAATATTTACAAAAGCTGCCGGTTTAGCTTCAAAAAACAAAAACAATATCACTTCCTGAAATGCTTGATGTAGGTACCATATGATAAGCGCACTCAATGCACCTCTCAAGTTCGCGCACATTTCCTGGCCAATTATGTGATTCAAGTTTTGCAATTGCGCCAGTTGTTAATTCTTTTTCAACTCCATATTTTTCTATCATTTTTTTTAAAAAATATTGTGCCAATGGAAAAATATCTTCTTTTCTGTTTCTAAGCGCTGGTACATGCAATTGTATTCCACTTATTCGATAATATAAATCTTCTCTAAAGATTTCTTTATTTTTTAATAATTCTAACGATAAATTTGTTGCGCAAATTAGTCTAACGTTAGACTTTTGTAACTCAACACTACCTATAGGTCTATACATCCCTGTTTCAAGTACTTGAAGGAGCTTTGCTTGGGTACTGCTTTGAGCACATGAAATTTCATCTAAAAAAAGTGTTCCATTGTTTGCATGTTCAAATAAACCAATTCTAGAAACAGCATCTGTATAAGCGCCCGCTTTTGTACCAAATAACTCTCCTTCAACAAGAGTTTCTTGAATTGCAGCAATATTTTCTTCTACAAATTTTTTAGTATGCCTGTTTGATAATTGGTGAATAAGCCTTGCCACAAAACTTTTTCCAGTCCCTGTTTCTCCCAAAATTAAAACAGGTAAATCATTGTTAGCAACGGCACAAATCTTTTTTTTGAACTCAATCATTTCATTAGACATGCCTATACATGTAGAAAGAATAGTATCTTCAACTATCCCCTCAGATAATGATTCTCTTTTTTTTAGATACTTACTAACATACGCATGTAAATACTCTATACAACAGGGAAGAGCAACTATATCCTCAAAGCGAAATTTTAGCAAACGAAAAGCAACTGCTAAGCTGCATTCTTTTACTAAAGGTAACATTAAAGTATTTTTGCTAAAAGAAACTATTTTTTCACTTATACTATTACACCCACTTTTAATCAGTTCAAAGTCAAATAATACAAGTGATACATGATATGAAGGCTCTTCCATGAAATGTGAATCTGGAGAGACCCACACCACATTGAAGTCGTGCAGTTTTCGACAAAAAGCATATAAACTTTCATCGGCGCTAATTAACATTATTTTTGTCATTACATCCTCTTCTCATGAGGACATAATTAGCTTCGCCTATTTTCTGCTTAGCTTTTCCCCAATTAATAATAGTATAAACCATAAGAAGGGAAAACACAAAAATATTTTTAAAGGATTTTTTAAAATTTCAAGCCACACTTCTCTTCCCGCTTCAAAGGTTGCGTCACTTAAGCGTTTCTTTTTTTGCGAAAAAATAGCAAAGGCATCTTTATAGTATACAAATATACTAGATCCGAAACTATTTCTTCTTTCATACGCCCAACGTGCACCGGTTGAAATACCATCGCCTAATAAGACCATTGATGGATTTGCTTTAAAAATAGCTGAAAGAATATCTTTTTCACTCTTCTTTGGAAAATAGCCCGCAACTCGACCGACAATTTGTAAACCAGGGTATGTAGAATGAATATTTTTTTCTGATTCTTTTAGAATTTCTCGATGCCCTCCAAGCAAATACAAAGAACGATAGCGGTTTTCTAAAATTGTTAAAGAAGAAACGAGTGCTTTAAAGGGGTAGTAGCGAACAGGAATCGTTTTCCCTAAAAAACGAGCTGCACTCAAAATACTTTTTGATACCGGTAGAACTAATGAAGCATTTTCAACGCAGTGATGAAATTCGGAATTATTCTGTGCTTTTACTACATCCCAAACAGATAAAAAAATTATTTGCTTTGTTCCAGGTTGTTCAACTAATGTATATACTACTTTTTCCAAGTCTTCAGGACGCACAACATCTATTGGTAATCCTAAAATTCTTATTCGCTCTATCCCTTCCATATTGCATACTCCCCTATTACTGTTTGCAAGGCGGCAATGCTATATAAAGCTGCCGTTTCTGCCCGCAAAATATTTGTTTTTAAATGTATTGAATGAAATCCGCTCTTATGAAAAGCATCAATTTCACTGGGACTAATGCCCCCCTCGCACCCAATAGCAAATCCAATACGTATATTTGAAAAGTCACCTTTTTTGTCCACGATCGAGAATACACTTTCTTGGCATTTCTCTTTTTCGCTAAGCATAAAGGCTATACTTTCTTTTTTTGACTCTAGAATAGAATTTTGCCACAATGTCATAGCTATAGCAATATCACATGGTTGCAGAATTTTTGTATCGATAGGAGAACCACTTTGTTGCTGAGCTTCTCGAATAATTCGTGTCCACCTCTCAACTTTTGCCGTGTTCTCCGATGCGTACTCAGCTTTTTTACCTGACACTGAATATTCACCTATAACAGGTACTATTACACTAACACCACACTCTGTAGCTTGACGAACAATTAAATCCATTTTTTGCCCCTTTGGCAAAACTTGGAACAACCAATAATCGCATCCGCTTATATTTTCTGAAGTGGATTTTAAAATTTCGCTCTCGTCATACGTTTCAAGCGATACAAGGCAAACTCCGCCTATTTTTTTTATTCCATCAGTGAAATGAAGGCACATTTTATGAAGACTTCCACTCGGTAAACGCACTTCAACTTCATCCCCGCTTCTTTTTCGTAATACATTGACGAGATAGCGTCTTTCCTTTTCGGTCAATAGTATCACGCCCTTTTTATCGGGAAAGGTACTTGCAATAAACTGGCGCATGTTACACACCCAAAACCATATTAGTTAATCTCTTCTTCTAAAACTACCTCAGCTTGAAGCTCATTTAATGTTTTTGCCCGCAGTACAAGGTTGTCAAAATTGGGATTATCTAAAATTTCGAGAGCTTCAATAAGCTGAATGTCAAAGTCCAAGTCGTATAGAGCATCGGGATATGCTTTCATTCGTATGAGTCTGCGAAGAACACTTTTATCTAAATCATAATCTTTTGAAAGTTCCGTTGCGTAAGATGTTATTTCAGCTTCTGTTGCGCCAGGATTATCTTTCACATAATTATCAATTATATCTGATGTTAAAAGCTCTACATATAGAAGCCCTTCTTCTTCGCTTAATTCTGGATACAAAACTTCAACATCTGGCGGGATACCTATCCCATCAATATTCGTATCACTTGGAGTGTAATAGCGTGCCATAGTTATCTTGAGACCATCGTCATTTGGAAGAGGTCTAACTTGTTGCACAGAACCTTTCCCAAATGTTCTTTCCCCAACAAGATATGCTAGGTGATAATCTTTTAATGCTCCGGCTAGAATTTCAGATGCACTAGCAGAACCCTTGTTGATAAGCACAACAATAGGTATGCCCTCTCCCATAGTGGTATTTCTTTCATTTGCTCTAAAAACTGTGTTCTCAAACATAAGTCTACTTTTTGTTGAGACAATAACACCAGAGTCTATGAATTTATCTGCAACGTCGGCAACACTGTCAATAAGTCCTCCCGGATTATTTCGTAAATCAATAATAAGTGAGTCATAGTTTTTATCTTCAAAACTATCAAGCGCTTCCTGCACTCGTTCGGGAGTTTGTGGGGTAAATTGAATAATTCTTACATATCCGACATTTTTTCCATCTTCTGTAATCATTCCATATTTTACCGTTGGGACTTCAATAAGAGCCCTTATTAAGGTAACAGTAAATTCTGTTTGACCTCGCAAAATAGTAACTTCGACAGGACTTCCCACCTCACCACGTAGAATATTGAGAACTTCATCCATAGTGATGCTTTCTGTCATTGTATCATCGATTTTTACAATCATGTCTCCGGCTTGAATACCCGCACGCCAGCCTGGTGTATCTTCAATAGGAGAAACTACTTCCACATAGGCAGGCTTTTCTGCAGATGTTTCCACAAGCTTTGTTATTGATAATCCAACACCACCAAAGTTTCCATCGGTTGTATCGGTCAAGCTTCGAACTTCTGCTGCATCCATATACACCGTATAGGGATCGCCTATAGCATCAAGCATCCCTTTTAAGGCGCCTTCATATAATATTCGAGCATCTACTTCTTCAACATAGTTATCTAATACAAAATTATATACGCTATTCATTACTTCTAAATAACGTTGCTCTTCTTGAGCCTTTTCATTTTCACTACGTGGCCTTCCTTGTGCATGAGAAAGAGGAACAGTAATCACAAAAAGCGCAAAGCACACTGACAAGAGTACCCATACAAAGGGACGTTTAAAAATTTGAATCTTCATAGTACTATTGTACCTTATGGGAAGAATTTGTCAAGTGTTAGAGATGCGATTGTATTGTATCTGTAAATTCATCAATCGTCGAAAAGGAGCCAAATTCTGTGTAATTATTGAGAACAAAGTCTGCGCCTACTTCTTTGAGTTGTTCTTTTGAAAACGACCCTGTAATTCCCAAACACATACAGCCCGCAGCTTTCCCTGCTTGCACACCATTTAATGCATCTTCAATTACTAAACAATCGTTTGCATCAAGATTAAGACCTTTCATAGCAGTTAAATAAATTTCTGGGTCTGGCTTTTTATGCGTAATTTGGTTTCCCCATACACCATAATCAAAATCTTCAATTTTAAAACTAAGTGCGTTTAAATTCATATCAAGTTTTATTTTATCGGCACTTGTTGCAAAGGCAATTTTTATGCCTGCATTTTTTGCACTTGCTATAAACTCTTTTATGCCTTTAATTTCGCAAGACTCAGGAATCGTTTCCCCATCGCCTAAATTTACAGGAATGTTTCCAATGAGCATTTCGTTATAAATATCGTAAGCTTCAACCTTTGCGCTTTCTATTTCGATTTCTACACCATATTTTTCTGCAACACCACCAATAAATTTGTTTTCACCAGCTCCAATAAATGGTTCAAAATCTTTTCGTGTTACCGTTGCTCCTCGCCTATTAAAAAACTCAATACACGCTGCTGCAATGTATATTTCAGAATCAATTAAAACGCCATCAACGTCAAATAAAATACCTTTAATCATAGATTTTCCTTTCTTAATATATTTTTACATTATTTTTTTGAATTTCATCTTGGTATGACTTTGGAAGGCTCGAATAGTCAAATAAATCAACAAAAAAGGGAACAAACCTCTACTCTTTCATAGTGTGCGCCACGATCCATCATCTTATTTCAAAGAATAGTAATTAGTACGTATTAATTGGAAATTGCCCTTATT
>CAYJMR010000053.1:0-13016 GCA_964371375.1 uncultured Treponemataceae bacterium | reverse complement strand
TTTGAGCCTGCCACTTGTATTACAGCACTTGATCTAAACCCGGTTGATATTACCCGACCTGTGTCTACTGTGTCACCTACTTGTAAGGGTTTCCATCCTGAGTCAGTTTCGATTTCTACCCTACCACTTGTTTCGAGCACGGTGCCTGTGAAGGCAATGAGTGGTAGCACGAGACTTATTAGTGCTAGTCTTATTAGCATTTTTTTCATATTGTTTCTCCTTTATGTGTTTTAATTTCTCTTTGCTATGTACGTACCTGCTACGGCGTACGTTCCGGCTCCGTTTAGCTCAATATTTGCGCCCTCGTAGGAATCTCTGACCCACGCTCCGGGGGCGACAGCATAAGGAGCGCCGCTTTTTGGTAGTATTTGGTTAGATACATCTGCTGTAAGATTGCTACCAACTGTTACACTTTCGAGGGTGACAGTCTCGAACATAGAAGCCTCGCCATCTACAACACTTGAAGTGTCCCAACTTGCAATATCTAAGCTCGTAAGGGCACTCATCAAGCTAAACATACTCTCCATATACTTAACCTTTGAGGTATCCCAAGCAGAAAGGTTTAGCTCTGTAAGCCCAATCGTTCCATTGAACATTGAGTCCATAGTAGTAACACTTGAAGTATTTAAATTATTAAGACCTTCTATTCTTACAAGAGCACTCATCCCATGAAACATAGAAGACATATCAGTAACACTTGAAGTATCCCAACCAGCAATGTTTAAACTTGTAAGTTTACTTGCAAACCTAAACATATTACTCATATTAGTAACACTTGAAGTATCCCAGCTCGAAACATCTAAACTTGTAAGGGCACTTACATCATCGAACATGCTTCTCATATCAGTTACCCTTGAGGTATCCCAGCTAGAAACATCTAAACTTGTAAGTGCACTTGACCGTCCAAACATAGAACTCATATCTGTAACGTTTGAGGTATCCCAGTCGGAAATATCAAGGCCATCAAGTACGTTACACTCCCAGAACATCTGATTCATATTAGTTACATTTGAGGTATCCCAGCCTGAAATATTAAGATTACCATTAAGTTTATCTCTTTCAAAAAAAACACCTTGCATATTTGTAACATAAACGGTTTCTATGTGTTCTAAACCTTCTATTGTCAAAAGTGCTTGGTAGCTATCAAAAAGATAAGATAAATCTTCTTTCGGAATTATTTTTAAACCGTCTGCAGGCGGTTCAATTACTACTTTTGTAACTAATCTCATGATAGCAACATCAACCGATTGTATAACCTCTTTGAAGTCTGTACCATCAGGGTCAGGTCGTACAGTGAGTATTCCGCTAGCGGCATCAAAATCTGCTCTCATCTTTGTAATGTTAAGCACTGCCTCCCCCATTCTAAACGTAACCCTGTTTGTACCGTCTATTACCGTAAGCGGGTCTGATTTTTGGCTTCTTGAAATATGCCCATACTGTGTAAGTTCTACTTGTGCGTATACGGTTTTTCCCACAATGTACAATGGTTGAAAGCGTATGTTTTTATCAAGATTTTCCCCAAGGTTTACCGTTTGCTCAGCTAGAATTATGCCTGTTTCTGCATCATGTATAGATGCTGTAGCTATAATGCTTGTATCTACTTTAGAACTTAACAATCGTGAACCACCCGATACACTTCGTACCGCCTGCACAGGTTCTGATTCTTCTGCAAAAGAATCTATCCACTCTTGCGGTATGGTAAAGCTAATTTCAACGCCCTTCTCGCTTTCGTGTTCCCAAAGCGAATCGCACCCTGTTAGTGCGAACACAGCCATAACAAACAGTAGGCTTAATAATATTCTTTTCATTTTATCCCCCATAGTGCTACTTTATATACAAAAGTAGCATCACTATACTGATTTTTGCAATTTGGCGTAATTATACCATGGAAATTTTAATCTGTATATGTGCCATTTGGCACATTGACAGATTTTTTTTATACACTATAATGGTAATATTGTATTTTTATATTTACAAAACACATACCAATTTACATGGAGTTTTAATATGTTAAAAAGAATTGTAGTACTAACTTTGGTGCAATCTCTACTTGTACTATCATTATATGCAGAACGATTTGAATTTGTATATACAACAGGACATGAGTATAATGTACTATCAACAGTTACTCAAGAAGTATTTGTAAATGATGTAAAAAGTCATGATGTACTCATTACAAATGACATTTTTATTAAAGAGGTTGAAGCTCAATCAGATGGAAGTGGAAAAATTGAGTCAACGTACATTACCACCGAACTTGCAACATTTTTTACTGGGCTTACGCAAAGTTTTACTACAGAATATATCAGTACCCTTTCTCGCGATAAATTCGGTAATTATATTTTGGACGAAAATGCCTTTATGCCGGTAGTGAGAGATATGCCTATATTCCCAAATAAAAACATTGAAATTGGTGACACTTGGCAAGCACAAGGTGAAGAGTTTCACGATTTTAGAGAAACCTTTGGCATTGAAGAGCCGTTTCGAATTCCCTTTACCGCTACCTATACCTATGACAGAGTAGAAAATATAGAAGGAAAAACACTTCATGTCATTCTTGTATCGTACGAATTAACATATGAGTCCCCTACATTAGTACATGTAAATGAAGATGCACCTAAGCTTACCCATGTAAACACCTCCCAAACACTATACTGGGATAATGAAAATGGCTACTTAGACCACTATACTGAGAACTACGAAATAGCCATTGAAACACAATTTGGATACGAAATAAATATCATCGGGGACACCCAATCGCAAACAAGCAATTTTATTGAGAGAGAAATAAATCTTGTATTAAGTGATGTTTTACGACAAATCGAAAACTTAGGAATAAAAAACATCAGCGCACACATTGCTCCAGAAGGAATTACACTAAGCCTTGAAAACATGCAATTTGAAGCAGAGTCTGCACGCTTACCGAGGTCTGCAAATAATCAGTTAGAGCAAGTTAAACTCTTGTTAGAAAACCTTCCAAGAAACAACCTTCTCATTTCTGGACACACAGCCCTTGCAGGTAGTGAAGGCGGCCGGCAAGAACTATCTGAACAAAGAGCTCAAGTAGTTGCTGACTATCTAGCACGTGAGGGCATTAGAGGCCAAGATGAAATGCAAATACTTGGTTTTGGTGCAAGTGATCCTCTTGCCCCAAACACAACAGAAGCAAATATGGCAAAAAACCGACGAGTTGAAATAACAGTGTTAAATAATTAGTATGTAATGTATAATTTACAATTTATAATGTAAAATTGATTTTAAATAAAAAAAACTGTTACAAAAACCATTTAGATTCATCAAATTTTATGGTAACTGTAACAGTTTTTTTGTGCAAAAGTCGTGGCATGGACGTCACTTAACTAAATTATAATCGAGTTTCGTGCTAATCAATACACTTCGGAATGCGCGAAACTTGCGAGTAAAAATCGGCAAGGACTCGTTTTACTCGCTTGATATACTCCTTAGAGCAGGAAGCATAGCAACTATGCCGATTTTTACGCATCTTTTCTCTTTGAACTTTTCTTATACATTGATACAGTTGCAGACATTGGCTCTCTTCTACCCTTTGGCTTTCCACCATAAGAACTTGTTTCACCAAAGCGATTTTCTTTTTGTCGTCTGTCGCCATCTCTACTTCGAGAATTTGAAAAGCTTCTTGATCGCCCTCTGTCACCTCTATCTCTACTTCTGTCTCGGCCTCCGCCAAAGCTTGAAGGGCGAGATTCATCTTTTGCATCAATGTGCATATGAGGTAAAGCTCTGTCTTTTTTAGCCATATCCAATACAGCCTTTGCAGCTTGAGCAGGAAGACTAATTAAAGAAAAACTCGAAGCAACGTCAATTCTATCAACCATGCGTTGAGGAATATTTAAGAGGTCTGAAAAATAGGCTGCAATTTCGCGGGCATTAAAGCCATCTCTTCTACCGAGCCCAACATAAATGCGCATTTGCTCGCCAGAGAAACTTCCAAACTTATTCTCTCTTCCAGCTTTTTTTCCATTTTGACTCGCAAAACTTTGTGAAAGTTTTAAATCACTTACATGACCGTAGCGATCTTCATCCAAGTCTTTTGAAAACATGTGTTGTAATACTCTTGCAAGTGCTTCTTTTGAATCCATTTCATCGCAAAGTTGATTTGCAAGGTAGGTAAAGTTTTCACTCACAGGAGCAAGTTCTGTTGCAGTTGTTTTTTCTATATTTGTGAGCATGTCATCATCTGAAGCATTTTCTACTTCAGCTGTAGGAATAACATAGCCTTTTAATTCTGAAAAAAGTCGATGGCGCTTTACTTTTAGTACTTCTTTTACAGAAGGAACAGAAACTTCGAGCATTTCGCCACGACTTGCTTTGCGAATAGCTTGACGTAAAAAGTCAAACTTCCTTCGCTCTTCGGGTCTCACCATTGTAAAAGCAATTCCCTTTGCCCCGGCCCTACCGGTACGACCGATACGATGCACGTAGGTTTGACCGTCAAATGGGATGGCATAATTTACAACGTGAGAGAGTCCCTCTATATCAATTCCCCGAGCTGCAACGTCTGTTGCAACAAGGATTCTTGTTTTCTTGTTTCTAAATCGAGAAAGTATTTTTTCCCTTTGATTTTGTGCAATATCTCCGTGAAGTGCAGCTGCTTCGTAGCCTCTTTCATCAAGTTGCTTTGATACAACGTCAGCATCGTGTTTTGTTTGGGTAAATACAAGACCATAAAAGTCGGGAGACATATCAATCAAGCGCACAAGAGCTTCAATCTTTTCGCTTTCTCGTACCCATAAATAGTTTTGATCTATTAAAAGTTGTGTTTCCTTTGGTGTTTCTTCTTCAACAACTTCATAATCGCCCATGAATTTTGCAGCAATTTTTAAAATATCTTTTGGCATTGTAGCAGAAAATAATAGTATTCTGCTATTGGCATTTGCCTTTGAAAAAATTTCTTCAATATCGTCAATAAATCCCATGTCAAGCATTTCGTCTGCTTCATCAAGGATAAAAAAGTCAATTTCATCTAATTTTAATGAACCACGGTCTAAGTGATCTTTTACACGCCCGGGAGTACCAACAACAATTTCTACCCCATTTTTAAGGGCTCGAAGTTGATCTCGCATTGATTGACCACCATATACTGCAGCCATTCTTGGAAATGAAGATGTTGATAAACTTTCAATTTCTTTACATACTTGCAAAGCCAATTCTCTTGTTGGTGCTAAAATAAGCGCTTGTGGATGATCTTTTTTTTGTGTGATTTTTTCAACTAAGGGAAGACCGAAGGCTGCCGTCTTACCGGTACCAGTTCGTGCTTTTGCAATGATGTTTGCTTCACCATTTAATAGACGTGGGATTGCCAACACCTGAATAGGTGATGGTACTTCAAAACCTTTAGCTTCTACTGCTGCTAAAGCCTTTTCGCCGAGACCAAGGTCGGCAAATGAGATAGATTCCATATTTATTCCTTATAATTCAAAAGCATGTTGTTTAGCCGTTTACCAAACATCCTCAAGGTAATTTTCGTACCTTAACCAAAACCCCATGCTTTTAACATTAAATTCCTAAGTACGGCTCTATAACATACATTTTCTAATATTGGATGACTATACCAGTTTGCAATACTTTAATCAAGTACTTTCGGAAAATTACTTTGCATTTTTCGCAAATAATGCGGTTTTTTACGAAATAATTACATTTACCACCTAGATTGGTCATTTTTAATCCGCAAGAATTACACAGATTAGTAGGATTTTTATTGGAACGTGCTACAAAGATACTATAGAAAAGTGAAAGCTTCTACAGACAAAAAAAATATATATTTATGTATCTTTTTATGGTATATGCAAGAAGTATCCTGTGCTCAATAGTGATAATCGGTGTAATCAACTAAGTTTGCCCTAATCCCTACCCTAAAATGTGCCCCTTGTAAATCTGCGGATACCTTTCTAACCCGCTCTACCCGCCACAATTATTAATTATACATTTTTAATTATTAATTAGCTTATACCCTTTGCCCCATTCAGCAAGTGCTTCCAATACGGGACGCAAGCTATAACCAGTTTCAGTAAGTGTGTATTCAACCTTAGGGGGAATTTGTGCGTATACTTTTCGCTCAACAAGGCCGTCTTCTTCCATTGACCTAAGTTGGGTAGTAAGCACCTTTTGTGATACAACATTTACAATGCTAATATTTTTCTTAAGCTCTCCAAAACGTTGTGTACCACCCATAAGCTCTCTTAATATGAGAACCTTCCACTTATCACCAATGAGCATAATCGTTGTTTCTACTGGACACGGAGAGATACCATTTTTTGTCATAATCAACACACCTCAAAATAGTTACTTTTGGGTAACTATCTCACAATAAAGTACATATTTACATATATATCCTGATATGATAGTATACCCGAAAGACAAAAAAGTCAATAGACCCTTCGATTTCACTCAGGGTGACAGGAGTAACATTATGACAATTAAAGAAATTTTTGAACACTTTGAAAAAATTGGCACGGTAACATTTGCAACAATTGATGATGATTTTCCCCAAACCAGAATGGCGCACTTTAGAGCATGGGATGAGGACGGTATATATTTTATGACCATGCACACAAAACCATTTTACAAACAATTAAAAGAAACAGGCAAGGTTTCGGTTTGCGGGCTTTGTGCCGATACAAAAGTTGATCACGGTGACAATGGCGAATATGAGTTTAAACCAGGCTATGCAATTAGACTCTCTGGAGAAGTAAAAGAAGTTTCAATTGAAGATATTAAGGCGAAGAATAATCCAATGTTTGAATACGGGATAAAAGACCAAGAAAAATATCCTGCTATGGTTACTTTTTGTATAACAAAAGCAAAGGGCGATATTTTTGATTACGACTTTGAACTATCAGAAAGAGATCACAAGCTTGAGCGTATTACTTTTGCATATGGAGGAATGAACGAGCCCACACTCGGTTTAGAAATTGATAAGGACAAATGTATTGAATGTGGTAAGTGTGAAAAAGTTTGTTCTTTTAAAGCAGCACACAAATCGGACGTAAAGTACGAAATTGACAGAAGTCGGTGTGACGTTTGCGGCGACTGCTATATTCACTGCCCCGTAACGGCAATCTCAACTTTGGGAAAATAAAATCATTTCACTTGACGAAACACATTTAGACTCGTACAATACTATAAGACAAAAGGAGTTATAACATGGATAAAAACACAGACTTTGTGCAAGAAGCCAGAATTGAAAGAACAATAAAGGCACTTTCAGACAACAATATAAACGGCTACTTTTTAAAAAGCCGAGAAGAACTTATCGCGAAGATTAAAGACCTTGTACCACAAGGAAGCACAGTCGGTGCAGGAGGTTCTATGACATTGGAAGAAGCCGGTGTAATGAGCTTACTTAAAAGCGGTGAATATACCTTTTTAGACAGAAGCATTCCCGGTCTTACAGTAGATGACATAAAAGACATTTACAGAAAATCCTTTGCAGCTGATGCCTACTTTACAAGCACAAATGCCATAACTGAAAAGGGCGAAATATATAATGTAGATGGAAATGGAAATAGAGTTGCCGCCATGATTTACGGCCCTGATACAGTAATCATAGTATGTGGGGTAAATAAAATTGTAAAAACCATGGACGATGCAATAATGCGAAACAGAGAAATAGCAGCTCCAGCAAACGTAAAACGGCTTAGTAAAAAAACACCCTGCGCCACGGTAGGACACTGCTGTGATTGTAAATCCCCTGAAAAAATTTGCAGAAATTATACAACCATAACAAGTCAAGCAAAAAAAGATAGAATGCATGTTTTATTTTTAAATGAACCTTTGGGATACTAAGATACTCCATTTTATTATGTTTAAAACACCCGCTTTTTTTGGGTGTTTTTTGTTTCTAAATTTGATTTCCTTTTGATTTTACGATATAATACCCTTGTAATGTATCGAAGGGGGTAAAGCATCATACAAAAAAGCTCCATTTTCTTTTTTTTACTTGTATTACTATGCATGCAAATAAACGCAAATGACAATGCAAATGCCCCTTCTGTCATTATCGATAAAGAAGATCCTGCATATGCACATGCCATAAAAACTGCTTTCCCTGATTCAAACATAATCGAAAGCACATTCTCATCCTCTTTTGCAAACTTTGATGAAGGCAAAAATGTTTTACTCTATGAATCTGCAGGGCTTGAACTTGCAAATAATCATCCAGACTATACTTTCACACCTCACTATATCAAAACGGTAATCATTGCAATTGATAGAGATCAAACTAAAGAAAAAATTTCAGGGTGGAACGACTTATTGCAAAGTAACCACCTCATAAATTTTTCATTTGGCAATGACGTAGGGCACAATGTGTGGAACACAAGCCAAAATTATCATATTGTAACGGCAATGGCAAAGGCACTATATGGCTCGTACGATATTAAAGCAATTGCACAAGATTTTCGAAAAATATACACTGAAGGGCGCTTTATTACAAATGACTCATCCCTAGCAATTTCGGTAATGCATGACAGTGAGGCTGTAGAACTTATAAAACAAGGCCGCAATATTGAAATAATTTTTCCTATTGAAGGAACGCTTGGTTTTGTTTGCGGCATATTACACAATACTGATATTGAATGTTCAAAAGAATCTTTAAATGAATTATTGATTGAAAATGGATTTCGACTAACAGATGGGCGAGCAAGTAATGCATATCCTCCAAGCAATATGTATGGCGCTGTTGAAGTGGTACAAGATTACAGTAAATACAACAAAGCAATTGCAACAATAGACTCAATTATGAGGCGAGATTCTTTTGACACACAGCGCTACGGTTTTGCAAATAGAAAAGAAAGAATATACGCCTACATTATTTGTATAGTTATTGTCATCGCCTACCTTATTTCGATACTGTTTCGTGTTACACATGAATACATAAAAAAAGCACTGACTGTTATTTGTTCACTTGAATTACTCCTTGCGACAACACAATTTATTAAATCTATGGTTGGTGGAATGCCTATTCTAGAAACCGTTTTATGGTATGCGTTTTACTTTTCCTTTGTTTTAATTCCGGTAACCTTTGTATATGTATCCATTGTTACAGGAACACAACCAGAAAAGAAAAAACTTCCCCTGTTATTTAAAATATATTTTTGTCTTTCATGGCTACCAATTATTTTTGTTGCAACAAATAACTTACATGAACAAGTTTTCGATATTTATGATTATGTTCACACATACTTTTACTATAAGTGGGGCTATTATGTTGTTATGGCATGGATATATCTAAGCTTATTGTTTGCCATAGGGAATGTAATGCGAAAATCTTTTCAAAACCCCAGAAGATGGGCTTTTGTACTCCCTTTATTAGTCAGTATTCTAACAGTATTGTATACTATCGGTGTAGTATTACGAATCCCCATTGCTCGCGATTTTGAAGTAGGCTATGGAACAGCTATTGCACTTTTATTATTTATTGAAGCTTCTATACAAAGTAGATTATTTCCAATAAATAAAGGATATAGTAGGCTGTTTTCAAAGTCTAATCTAAAAATGGAAATTCGCGACAAAAATTACACGCTTATTTTACAGTCTACCAAAACTGATAACGAAAATAAAAATTATGTGTTACATAGAAACTTGATTCCGGGTGGCTATTTTTTATTTTACGAAGATTATACCACTCTTAATGAAACAAAAGAAAAACGAGCAATTAAAAATGCACAGCTAAAAAAGAATAATATTCTTCTGCAAGAAAACAGTAGCATTGAAGCGGACCTAGCAACTTTGTCTGTCCAAAAAGAAGTGTATAAAAATATTGATACCGTTCTCAACAGAGACTCTCAAAAAATATCTACATTATTACATAGCATGAACGATACTAAGAACAACAAAAAAAATGCAGCAAAAATCATTATTATGGCATGTGGAATAAAACGAGAGTCAATTATTCGAGTTAATTCATTGTACAAAAACACAATCTCTGCTAACGATTTTTTACTGTACATGAATGAGATGGGTGAATTTACGGAAAATGTAAACTTAAAAATTACCATTGCATCATCTATTGAAAAAGACTTACCCCTAAAACAAGTTCTGGTAATGTATGAAGTTTTTCGCAGTTTTCTTGATAAAGCAATAGATGCACATTGTAATAATGTACTTGCCCAACTATATGAAAATGATCAACACATTGTGTTCTCTTTAATTGCAAACTATGACATCTCGCAAAATATAGACATACAATTATTAAATAAAAAAGCAAAAGCCCTTCACGGAAGCTTTATTTCTAAACCGTGGGATGATACATGCTCCTTTTTGTTGTCATTTAAAAAAGAGGAGAACTTATGATTGCCTTTTATTTTTTAAGTGATGCCCTTCTTTCTTTTTTTCTCATTATAACAATAATACTAGTGTCTTTACAAACAATCTATGTAGCATTAATTTCTTTTTGTAATTTTAAAGTGAATTTTTGGCATCTATTTTCAGAAGTGCTATTGCTTGTATATCTCGCAGTTTTAGCAACAATGCCAGGCTCTATAATAACAAACCGCATATATGCAGTTCTTGATATTAGTAACTACGTTGTACTGGTATATGGTATCGCTACTATCATGCTCATTTCTTTTTTTGTTTTAAGTATAAAAAAAGAAAAACGCTGCCGTTTAGTGATACTTGCAACCTTTTTTACCCTTCCATTTATTTCAGAGCTGCATTACAATGCATATCTAGTAGGCTATGCCCTGTTTATTACATTGTTATACATTAGATCCATACGAGCGATAATAGTAAATGTATATGAGTACAATAACGAAATCACTGCATTATCAATTAAAAAAGGCTTAGATAACTTAGAGACAGGTATAATGTTTTACGATACCGATGGGTATATTTATCTAATAAATCAAAAAATGCTTATGTTAATGAAATTATTTTATAATAAAGAATTTAAAAATGGGAACATTTTTTGGCAAGAAATTACCAATTCTGTAAAATCAAAAAAAACATACAAGCTAGATGATGACGTTGTTTTTCGTACACAACAAAACACATGGCGATTTTCAAAAAGGTCTTTTTCAATAGACAAAAAAAACTATTCAGAGCTTATTGTAACTGATGTAACAGAAATAGATAAGAATCTTTTAGCATTAGAAAATAATGAAAAATGGTTATTAGTGCAAAAAAAAGAAATCCGTAAGCTTTCAAAAAAAATGATAAAGCTCAAAGAAGAACAAGAATTTTTACGCTTAAGATCCCAAATCCATGATGTTATGGGTCAAAGATTAACAGCACTACAGAGAATGTTACAAACAGGAAACCTTGCAAGCTACAATTCAATAACTCCTCTATTACAAAATATCATAGAAAACATAAAAGAAGAGTATACTCCATCTATTCAACAAAGTTTTTTTGAGCTAAAGCAATATTTTGAGAGAATAGGAATAAGTATTCAAGAAACAGGAGAGTTTCCTAATAATGAGAAAGTAGCACATTTATTTTTGTCTATTATTCGAGAAGCTACAACTAATGCAACGCACCACGCACATGCAAATTGTATTATGGTACAAATGAGCACAAGTGAAGCAGAATGGAAGATGGACATTACAAATGATGGAAAACCTCCTACAGAAGAAATAGTTGAGGGAATGGGCCTTTCTGGAATACGAAACAGGGTTGAAAATATTGGCGGAATACTATATATTATATCTAAACCTAGTTTTTGTATCAGCGTGATTATAGAAAAAAAAATGGAAAATTCACATGATTAAAGTATTACTTATTGATGACCACCAATCCATACTAGATTCTTTTAATAGTGTTATTAGCTGTGAAAAAGACATTAAACTTGTCGGAACACTAACCGATGCATCAAAAGCCTTGGATGCATGTAAAGACCTAGAACCCCATGTTGTACTAACTGATGTGTGCACCGAAAACGGAAACAGTGGAATAGTTGCAACTTCTGACATCAAAAAACAATATCCACATATAAAAGTAATTGTCATGTCTGGGTTTGATGAAATATCATACATTCCCAGTGCAAAAGAATCCGGAGCAAGCGCCTTTTTATCAAAAGCTCGCCCTATACATGATTTTATACAAATGATTAGGGCTGTCAATAAGGGGCAAGAAAGCTTCCCCCAACCAATGCAAATTCCAACAGCATCAGGGCAAATGCCATTTACTCAGCGAGAAATAGAAGTATTACATTTATTATGTCGTTCTTATAAGCGTGAAGAAATTGCAGACGCACTGTGTATTTCGCTTGGAACCTTAAAACGTCATATTGAAAACATGCTCGAAAAATCTGGTTGCACTAGTGCAATGGAGCTTGCAGTATATGTAACAGGTAATGGCTGGATTAATACAATACAAAAATAAATTTTTCCACAAGTGCTAAAATCTATGATACAATAGTATATGGAGGCTCTATGGAATTATTTTTGCCTATAAACATGGCGTGGGTTTGGCTTGCGCTTGCTGTAGTATTCATAGTAATAGAAGTTGTAACCTTTACAATACTTACAATCTGGTTCGCTATTGGAGCGATTATTTTAATTTTTCTATCCTTTTTACCAATCCCTTTTGTTTATCAAGTACTACTATTTCTTATAATTTCAACTACACTCTTAGTCTTAACTCGTCCGTTAATACTAAAAAAATTAGAATCAAAAAAACAAAAAACAAATGTCGATAGCCTTACAGGGTTAACGGCACTAGTTGTAAAAGATATTCTTCCTTTCGAAAAAGGTGAAATTAAAATTAACGGTATTTTTTGGTCTGCAAAATCTGAAAGCAATGAGACAATTGAAAAAGAATCAGAATGTATAATTTTACGCGTAGAAGGCGTAACAGCAATAGTAGAAAAAAAATAGGAGAAATAATAAAGGGCTCAACACAAATGGTATTTTGTCCTTTATGTTCCAATTTGCGTTGCAAATTGTATATTATTTTGCCGCTATATTTGATTTACAGCGGCTTTTAAAATTATGTTTTTACAGGAGAAAAGTATTATGATTTATTATGTAATTGCA
>CAYJMR010000052.1:0-13053 GCA_964371375.1 uncultured Treponemataceae bacterium | reverse complement strand
TGGTTGCTAATAATACACATAAACTAACCCTTAAAATGTTAAATGAAAGTGAGTGTTTCAAAATGTTCTCCAAATATTTTTTAAATAGATTATGTATACAACAATCAAACTTTAAAAAAGTTACAGGAATACAAATAGTTTGTAACCATTTAGAGGCATTTAAATATATTTTTTTCTTGGTAAGATTACAGATTTAAAGGTTCCATGCTATGTTATTCTTTTTGCTGTTCTCTCATACCAAGAAAAATTGATTTTAGCTACACACTTGTATCATCTATAGTAAACTGTGATACTGCTTCATTTAATTTTTCTATGCTTTCTTTACCATTATCAACTTCACGCACAACAGTTTTTGATGAAGATGCAATAGTACTCATACCTACTTTTATTTTTTCGATAGATTCCATTAAATGTTTGCTAGATTCTTCATCAACTTCCTTTGTCTTTGTTGTGATACTTAGTATAAATGATGAGTTTTCCTTTATTTTGTGAGTTATTTCATCTACACCCACCATGCTTTCAAATACCTGTCTTGAGCCAATAGATTGTTCTTGCATTGCATTTTTTACTTCTTCAGTGATTTGCAATACTTGATTTATTCCTTCCATTGTGACGTTTGCCGCTCCGTTAAGCTTATCAGAGAACAATACAATTTCTTCAATAAGTGCTTTAATTGCAGAAATAACACTGCTTGCATTTTTTGATTGGTTTGAAGTAGTTTCAGCAAGTTTTCGAATTTCATCAGAAACAACCGCAAATCCTTTGCCTGCTTCTCCTGCATGAGCGGCTTCAATAGCTGCATTCATTGCAAGTAGGTTTGTTTGTTCTGCAACATTTGCAATTAGCTCATTAATTTCTACGAGAGAAATAGAACTTCGGTTAACATCTTGAAGTTTAGAACTTGATTCTTGTATATAGCTGTGTTCTTTTTCTATATTCTTTACAAGATTAGAAACAAGTTCATTCATTGCAACCGTGCTTCTATCGATAGAGGAGATGTTTTCACTCATTTCCTTTATGGCACTAGAGGAATCTTCTAAGTAGGTACCCTGTTGAAGTACTTGGGTATTAAGCGTATCAAGGGATGTTTCAATTTTTGTAACCGATTCACTGGATTCATTCATAAAATTCATTATATCATCAGTGATACTTACAACAGAGTGCTCAACATCGTCCACACTGAGCTGAGATTTTTGAACGGAATCAATTAAATGAGTGTTTACGTCAGTTATTGTGTTTGTTGAGCGGTACAATGACTTAACTAAATCTGTCATACTCTTTCTTATTTGGTTGAGACCATCGGCAATAACTTGTGCTTCTATGATGGTAAAAGAGGGGGTTTGTCCTGTAAAGTTTCCTGTTGATAATAAATCGCATTCTTTTGCAATTTGCGCAAACGGCTTACTAATCTTTTTGCTAAAAAAGGTTATAATAAAGCATCCTAGAATAACACATGCAAGCGAAATAATGATTCCACTCAATAAGAGGGCTTCTATTTCTTTTTCTAAGTCATTTAATGGGCCATACAATATGTCTACCCATGGTGTACCTTCAATGGGTGTTGAAGCCATGTATGTATCATTGTAGAAATGGCTTGATTGACTATCGAATGTAATGTCCTTTCTAAATGATTGTATAACTTCAAACTGAGAGGTTACTTCTGGTGAATCTATATGGAGGCCTATCATTGCAGGATTAAGACTAAGAACTACAATTCCATCTTTGTCAATAATAAAATTTCTTGAGTTTTCAGATACTACCATGTTCCCCGTTACATCAGAAAGTTCGTTCAAGCTTATGTCTAATGCAACAACACCGAGTAACTCTTTTCTTTCATTATATACTGCTTTTGAAATTGTCATTGCCTGAAGTCCTGTTTGGTCATCAGTGTACGGTTCAGAAAAAAACAATTCACCATTTTCGCCTATAGCTCCTAAATACCAAGGCCGTACATATGCGCTCCATCCCTCAGGTGGAACCCATCCATTTGCTACAACAAAATAAGGGTTTTCTCCTTGCTCAGGAGGCCTTTTTGCGAAATATATGTCTATATCATCATCTTCTTCGTACATGTGTTGAATTATTTTTTCAAATTCGTCGTCATGTATTGATACCTCAATAACACCTGCAACAAATTCTACCGCTCCTATTGTGTCAGATAGTAGATTTTTTATTTCTTGATGAATTAATTCTGCCGTAGTATTTACAGCAGTTTCAATTGAATTATGAAGAGTTTTGTCTGCATTAAACAAAAAAACGTTGGATATTATTGCAACAACAAGTAATAAAACAATTAAACTTGTTCTCATAATAATAAATGATAGGGATTTTTTCATTTCGGCTCCTCTCTTTTTAGCTACATACTATTAAAAGTATAAAACGAGAATTTAGAAATGTCAAGATTTATTTAAGTTTATAAAAGATAATAAACGCGTTAAAGTTCTATTTATTAAAAACTGATGTCTCTGCAAGGTGTGCATTGAATACTTGACATAGATAATCTATAGAGATACAATATATTATCTTTGAAAAAAAATTGTCTATTACTTTTAACATCAATAATTTTATTATTAACATTTATTTCGTGTGATTCTTTGTGGCGAATAACAGGAAGAGAAAGTGTTTCTTTTACAATAAATTTAGGAGATTTATCTCTTCTTGAAGCACAAACTTCTTTACAGCCAGATATTTCTATGCAACCACGCTCTTCCATACTGTATAATGGTTCAATTAATAATACAGTAGAATATACTGTAAGCCTTCATCTTGCATCAAATGATAGCGAAATTGCAACACAAACGATAGTATACAACAATGACTCTCCTACAATAGTGAGGTTTGATAATGTACCAATTGTGGGAAAAAAAGTGTATGCAAAAGTTGTTGTTTTTAAAGATGGAAAACTCTATGTAGGGCAGTCAAATGCGCAAACAATGGTTAAAAGCGAAAATTATTTAAAAATTGACAATATAACACTAGACCCTAACTCTGTAGGAACGATTACAGGTCAAATTGTTTTCATGAATGGCAGTGGTCCAGCAGGAAATGCAGATCTTGAAACTCTAATAGTAGATACAAATAATGACGATATCCTCGATACAAGCATAACAGATGATGTTATAGCAAATGGCGGTAGTTGGGATACAGCGAATGCTCATATTGCATTAATAACTGGAACACAAGAAAGGGTAACACAAATTCTTAATGACTATAAGAGTCTATATGGTGGGAATCAAGAAGGAAATATTCTTACCATCGATTTTGCAGATTTAGCACATCTTCTTCCAGTTACTGGGACTATTAGGTTTACTGATAAGGATGGTACGTATCCCGTGAGAGAGGATCATATAGATACTGATGCTCTTCTTTTGGATGGTGTAATTTTTACTATAAGGGAATTTGTTCAAAACTATAATGGCACTTTAACTGTAAATCAGTATCAGTGTACGGCAAAGTTTACTAATGTAACACAAGCACGACTCGATGAAATATTCAAATTATTCATAGATAGTTACCCTGACAATCATACTTTGCAGAGTAATGTGCTAAATGCAAAACTTCCAGTATTTGATTACTAAGCTACTTTTAGGACGATACAAGTTACGACTACTGTCGTGATTTGTATCGTTTTTAACATTATTCCTCGCCTTCGTGAACTATATCCTCAATAGTAAAATGAGATACAGCTTCGTTAAGGGCTTCAACGCTTACCCTTCCGCTATCAACACCTTTGACAATTGAATGTGATGAAACACTAATACTTTCAATATCTGATTTTATTCCTTCAATAAGCATTAAGACATTGTCGGATGCTGTTTTGTTAGATACAATTGCTTGATGTGTCACAACCAATATGTCTGCCGAATTTGATTTAATGATTTGGGTAATTTCTTCAACGCCAACCATACTTTCAAAAACCTGCCTTGACCCGATTGATTGTTCTTTCATAGCATTTTTTACTTCTTCGGTCATTTGTTCTACTTGCCGTATTACATTCATTGTTGTATTTGCCGCATTCGTTAATTGCTCTGAAAACTCAACAATATCGTTTATATACGCTGTAATAGAAATAATAACTTCACTTGCATTTTTAGACTGTACAGCAGTAGTTTCTGCAAGCTTTCGAATCTCGTCAGACACAACGGCAAAACCCTTTCCTGCATCCCCTGCATGTGCTGCTTCAATTGCTGCATTCATTGCAAGTAAGTTTGTTTGTGAAGCTATACTAGAAATAAGCTGGTTTATTTCGACTAAATCGAGAGAGCTTCTGCTTACATCTTGTAATTTGGTTGATGACTCTGAAATATAAGTGTGCTCTTGTTCTACATTTATTACTAATTGATTTACTAGTTCACTCATTGTTGTTGTGCTTTTGTCAATAGATGTTATGCTTTCAGACATTTCTTTAATTGCGCTTGAAGAATCTTCTAAGTAAGCACTTTGCCGAGTAATTTGTGTTGATAATTGGTCTATCGATTTTTCAATTTCTTCAACTGCAGTGCTTATATCATTCATTATACCTGTTATATCACTTGCAATTGATCCAACAGATTCTTCTACCTTTTGTACTTTTTCGAGCGATTGGTGTGTTGAATCCATAAGGTCATTATTTACATCAGTAATAGTATTTGTAGAAGCATACAGCGATTTTACTAAGTGTGTCATTTTTGCTCTTACTTGGTTTAATCCTTCTGCAATTACTTGCGCTTCATGTGTGTTACAATCACAAGATTTTCCGGTGAAGTCCCCTGTTGAAAGAACATGGCATTCTCCTGAGATAGTGGAAAAGGGTTTACTAAGGCGTCGGCTAATAAAGTGTGTGTAAATGCACCCTAAAAGTATAATGGAAACTGCTACAGCGATAGAAACTGTTACTAAAAAGTATAAATCACCATATAAGTCATTTAAGGGACCTGCAAAAACAAGTGTCCATGGAGTATGCTCAACAGGCGTAACGCATATGTATTGGTCATCATAGAATGTAAGACTACGCTCTTTTGCAAGAAAAGCGTCTATGTGATTGAGCATGTTTTTATCTTGGTCTACATACTGTCCAATGAGTTCTTTATTAAAGTTTGTTACAAAGTGCCCATCTTCATTTAATATTGCGCTAAAAGAGTTGTGAGAAACTTTTTGACTTTCTACTATTAGAATAAGGTTTTCTAAATAAACATCAATTGCAACAACTCCTTCTTCTTCTGCTTGTGAATTATATACTAGCTCAGAAATAGTAATTATATGCGCATTTAGTTGGGCATTATAATAAGGCATAGAAAATGCTAAGTTTCCATTAGCATTGCGGGCATCTAAAAACCATTTTTCTTGGGTGTGATCTCCAACAAAGGCAGATTCTTTTTTTGAGCCTGTAATATAAAAGGCTGTATCCTCATCTAATGGGTTCATGCTAGCAAAATATATGTCAAGAATCTCATTATTTGTAGATAAAAGTTCTTGGAGCATAGATTCAAGGTCTTGTAAATTCGGTTCGGTTTTAGAAATAGCGCTTATAGTTAAAAGCAAATCGATTGATGGGCTAAGCTCATACTCAATACTTTTTTCAAGTAGCTGTGTTGTAGTATCAATAGAATCCCTAATGTTTTCTGCTAGTGTTTGTTCTGCACTATAGATAAAAATTCCTGCAACAATGGATACAACACCGATAAGCATACAAACGGTAATTCGCATGATGCGAAACGACAAAGATCTTTTCATATTCATACCTTCCTTTGATTTAATTAAAATATTATAACATAACATTTGTTTAAAATCAAACATTTGTACGAATTTTATGAAAATTTTATATTTTTTTATATATCTCAGAGAAACCAAAAAAAGGGCTGTCATTGTATGCTATTTCTAGAATCTTCATGACAGCCCTAGGTATTTACTCTTTGCTTACATCATCTATTGTAAAGCTAGATACTGATTCATTAAGCTTTTCTATGCTTGTTTTTGCTTTATCTACTCCCAGTACAACAGTATTAGAAGAAGTTGTAATAGTATCCATATCTATTTGCACTTTCTTTATTAACTCCATGATGTGAGAAGAAGACTGTTCTGTGGTGTTTTTTGTTGTTTGCGATACATCCAATATTGTTGCAGAGCTTTCTTTTATGTTTTGGGTTATCTCATCAACACCAACCATGCTTTCAAAAACTTGGCGAGAACCTATTGATTGCTCTTGCATAGCATTTTTTACTTCTGTGGTAATTTGTAACACTTGGTTTATACCACTCATAGTTGTATTAGCCGCTTCATTTAGCTTATCAGAGAATAAAACAATTTCTTCAATGAGTGACTTTATAGATGCTATTACGCTGCTTGCATTTTTTGATTGGTTAGATGTTGTTTCTGCAAGTTTTCGTATTTCATCAGATACAACAGCAAATCCTTTTCCTGCTTCTCCGGCGTGAGCAGCTTCAATTGCAGCATTCATTGCTAGTAGGTTTGTTTGTTCGGCGACGCTAGCAATTAACTCGTTTATTTCTACAAGCGACGAGGAGCTTCTATTCACATCTTGCAACTTTGATCCTGACTCTTGGATATAAGAGTGTTCCTCTTCAATATTTTTTACCAGGTTATGAACTAGTTCGTTCATTGCAAGTGTACTTCTATCAATTGAAGATATGTTTTCACTCATTTCTTTAATTGCGCTAGATGAGTCATCTAAGTAGTGACTTTGTTTTTCTACAAGGCCATTAAGATTATCAACAGATGTTTGGATTTCATGCACTGATTTACCAGAATTATTCATAAATTCAACCATATTATTTGTTATTGAACCAACTGATCCTTCTACTTCATGCACACTTTTTAAGGACTCTTGGGTAGATTCCATAAGACTTGAGTTGACATCTGTAATATCGTCTGCAGAATTATACATAGATTTAACAAGATTAGTCATATTTAATCTAATTTGATTTAACCCGTCTGCAATTAGCTGTGCTTCATTTGTTTCAAAGCTAGGAGTTTTTCCTGTAAAGTTACCGGTAGAAAGAACCTCGCATTCTCGTGCTAGTATCGTAAATGGCTTACTTATTTTTTTACTGAATACAATAATAATAAAACAACTGAGGGCAATTAAAATTATTGCTACAGCAACTGATTGCATTATTAAAAAATTTAATTCTTTGTATAAGTCAGAAAGTGGACCACTAAACATGATTATCCAAGGCGTTCCTTCAATTGGTGCCGTACAAATATATGAATCTTCAAAATATTGTATATGCTTTTCACCAGACATGAGTTTTTCTTCATACTCGCTAATATCGCCAAGGTCTCTTAACTGCATTCCCACAATATCTGGATTTTTATGTGTAATAATGATACCAGCATCGTTTAAAAGAAAACTTTGTGAGTTTTCAGATACTTGTAAGCTCTTTGTTGTGTTTGAAAGATTGTTTGTAGAAAGCATAATTACAGCAACCCCTTTAGGTGTATTATCATTATTAAAAACAAGTTTTGATACTGTAATAAAATGGGTTATACCTTCTTCCCAAGAGCTTATTGGGTTTGAAAAATAAAGTTCCCCATTTTTTTCTACAGCACCAGTGAACCACTCAAAGCCTCTGTAGTCCCATCCTGGAGCAGGAGCTGTAGTTTTTCCTGATATATACGATGTGCCATCAGGGTTTGGAACATATTCAACAAAGTACACTTCATATATAGACTCACTTGAAGTTTGAAAGTAAGCGAGTAAGGACTGTAATTCTGACTTATTAGTTGACTGCTGTGCAATTTCGCTAACTGAAGAAATAGAATGAAGTGGAATCGAGAAAGCAATTTCTATTTTTTGCTCTAAGCTGT
Source organism: uncultured Treponemataceae bacterium (assembly GCA_964371375.1). GTDB lineage: Bacteria > Spirochaetota > Spirochaetia > Treponematales > Treponemataceae > CAYJFX01. Next base: position 5,247 of record CAYJMR010000052.1, on the reverse strand, counting down.
CAGTGGTAGTATTAAGGTTATGCTGAATGTTTTTATTAAGAGTGCTATTCGCATTTGTAATAAACACAGCTCCAATAATACCCACTACAAGTAGTAAAATAACAATACTAATTCTTGTTATACGAAATGATAATGTTTTTGTCATATCCTCTCCTCATAAATAAACAAACTTTTGAATATGATAGCACACTTTATAATAAATATAAATATCTCGATATAGCATTCTTTGAAAAAAGTAACATAACTTTATTATGATCTCTTGTGTGAGTCAAAAATCTATTATATACTATTAGCATGAATATAGCATGGATTGGAACGGGGGTTATGGGCTCCTCTATGGCAAAACATTTAGCCCAAAATGGACATTCTGTTACAGCTTTTAATAGAACATTTGAAAAAGCTGAATGTTTAGATGAATTTGGCATTAAGCCTGTAAAAACAATTGAAGACTGTGTTATGAATGCAGATGTTGTGTTTTCTATTGTTGGATATCCTCACGATGTAGAAGAAATATATTTAGGTAAAGATGGTATATTTGAGCATGCGAAAAACAACGCTTTACTAATAGACATGACTACATCATCACCTCTTTTAGCAAAAAAAATGCACGATGTAGCAACAAGTGGTGAAAAAGGTAAAATTTTTAGAATGCTCGACGCCCCAGTTTCTGGTGGAGACAATGGGGCAAGGAATGCAACCCTTTCAATTATGGTTGGTGGGGAAAGAGCTTTTTATGATGAGGCTCTTCCACTCTTTAATATAATTGGAAAAAATATAAATTATCTTGGAAGTGCAGGAAGTGGACAACATTGTAAAGCATGTAATCAAATTGCAGTAGCTGGTAATGTCGTAGCTTGCGCTGAAGCTGTAACATATGCAAAAACTAATGGGCTAGATCCTAGTGCTGTTCTCGCTGCAATCTCAAAAGGAGCTGCAGGAAGTTGGCAAATGGATAATAATGCTCCTCGAATGGTTGAAGGTGATTACGGCCCTTATTTTATGAATGAGCACTTTTTAAAAGATTTACGCATTGCCCAAGGTGCTATGAGAGAGATGGGAAAGAATCTACCGTGTTTGGATATTATTACTGACATGTATGAAAAGCTTGTAGCAGAAGGACACTCCAAAGAAGGTACACAAAGTGTAATTATCAATTATTAATGGTACAATGATTAATTAATAATTGATTTTTTTAGCATATTGTGGTATTATATATGTATGCCAGATTATACAATTTCGTCAGAAAGTGCCGTAGGTCAGCGACTCGATAAATTAGCAGAATCAGATGTGATATCTTATCTAACGTTTAAAAATAGTAAGGTTGATATGAGCGTAGGTAAAATTACGCTTGGTCGTGCACCTACTAATAGTATCATAATAGAAAATAAGCTTGCCAGTCGTAATCATGCAATAATTCAAAAAATTCGTGATGAGTTTTTCTTAAAAGATATGGGAAGTACAAATGGGACTTTTTTAAACGGAGAGCGAATTCCTTCTGATAAATATGTGCGCATTCGACGCGGGGATAAAATTACTATAGGTAATGACAACATTATAATGTCGTAGCAATGTGCATCACCAAGTATGAGTAATGTATGAATCCTAAAGACGCTTTTTCTATATATAACCTACCTCAAAATGAAGAATTGTCTTCTTTAATCAATGAAACTATCACATCACTTCGTAGCGAAAATGAATTGCTACGTCCAGTAGATGCAACAGGATCATCGGGAGCAATGTTAGACATACATAGTTTTACCGATAAACCGCACTCGGTTGTTCTTATCCCTGATTTACATGCACGACTCGATTTTTTTAATGAAATAATGAATTTTTCTTTTCCATTCAATGGTGAAAGTGAAGCAAGCTTAACCGTTGCACAAGCCTTAGAGCAAAAAAAAGTATTTGTAATCTGTGTTGGTGACGGATTACACTCTGAAAAACGTGGGCAAATGAGATGGATACAAGCACAAGAACACTGGTTAAATGGAAGCTCTGTTAACGATTTTTTATGCGCCGAAATGGAAGAGGGTTTAGGGTTAATGACTGCCGTCATGGAAGCTAAACTAAAGTATGGTGATTATTTTCACTTTTTAAAAGGAAATCATGAAAATATTTTAAATGCTACAATATGCGGAAACTTGCCATTTAGAAAATTTGCTTCAGAGGGTGAGATGGTAAAAGACTTTATGCTTGAATTGTACGGTAGTGAAGTAACACACGCATACGCTAATTTTGAACATAATCTTCCATTGTTTGTAAGAGGTACCAATTTTTTAGTTTCTCACGCGGAACCTTTAAGAGCTTTTTCAATGCAAGAACTCATAAATGCATATTTAGATGAGAGTACAATCCTTGGTTTAACATGGACAAATACAGATGAAGCTGAAGAAAACTCTGTACACCTAATGCTTAAAAATCTCTTGCCCGATGTTTGCGATGCGGTGTACTTTGCGGGGCACAGAACTTTTTTAGGAACACATAGGGCTTTGCGTGATGGAAAGTTTATTCAAATTCATAATCCAAATGAACACTTTATAAGCATTGTGGATTCAAAAAAAGGCTTTAATCCCTTAGAAGATATTTACGATACAAGAACTGGAAAAAAAGCAGAGAGTTTCATATAGAGAACATTACTTTAGGAGAATAAAGACAATGAGTACTATGCCGGAAATGATTGGAAAGTATAAAATACAAGATGTAGTTGCCCGCGGTGGGATGGGTGTAGTTTACAAAGCTATGCACCCGAACTTAAAGCATCAAGTGGTTATAAAGAAACTTACTATACGCGGAAACAAGCCAGTTTTAGAACGGTTTAAAAGAGAAGCCCGAGTGCTTCTTGAACTTCAGCATGCAAATATTGTTAGAATGTTTGATTACTTTACTGAAGGATCTTTTCATTATATTGTTCTTGAATTGGTTGATGGCATGTCTCTTGACAAACTCCTCAGAAAGGCAGAAAAATTATCTTGGCAAACAGCTTTGCTTATTGTGCGTGATGCATGTAAAGCATTAAAGTTTGCACATTCAAAGGGTGTTATTCATAGAGATATAAAACCGGGTAACATTCTTATTTCAACAAAGGGAGAAATAAAGCTTGCAGACTTTGGTATTGCATCTGCCGAAAAGGAAAATGATGTTGAAGAAGATATTACCCAAGCAGGGATAACACTTGGCACCCCTGCGTACATGCCGCCTGAACAATTTGAAGATAGTAAGAATGTGGATGCTCGTGCTGATATTTATGCTCTTGGAGTAATGCTATATGAAATGGTAACTGGTAAAAAACCTTATGGTTCAAGTATGGTTCCCGAAACCCTAATACAAATAAAAAAAGGACAATATGTTGCACCAAGCAAATTAGAATCAAATCTTCCTAAGTCTGTTGCTAAAATAATAAAAAAAATGATGCATGCGCAAGTACATAAGCGATATAAAAACATTGATGCTGTATTAAAAACGGTGAACAAACAATTACAAAAATTTGAAGTTAGACCAATTAGGGTTTCAATGGTAAAACTCATGCTCATCCAAAACTATGTTGAGCCAACCTTTGTACCAAAGAATAAAAGTTTGCATAAACTTTTTAGTGCAATTGCTGTAAGTATTTCTTTTGTAATTGCTTGTGTTTTTGCATGGAATCAAGGTTATATTCATAATACATTATTACGTAGGATATACACACCAACAATTATTACGGTTGAAACGTCAAAGGCATCTGCAATTAGCGAAGGTATTCCTATGAGCGCAATGTTTTTTTATAATGACAATGAAGATATACCAAGTGTAGACAATAGTTATCGAAGTTTTAAAAAACAACAAGAAACCGATGAAAGTGAAGTGTTTACAACTAAACCAATGTATTTACGACATGGGCTTTATAGAGTTAAAATTGTCATAGGTTCAGATGTGTTTTGGAAGTCTTTAAAGGTGGACGAAAATGCACAAAATGTTGTGTTTGACATTCATACTGCTGATATAAGAAACCTAAATGTAGAAACCTATTCATTTGATATGGAAACAGGTAGAGACATTACACAACAAACAGACTTTTTAGTATTGCATAATGGTTCATGGGTCTCCATCCAAGATTTAACAAATGGAGAATTAAAAACTGGTAGTATTTTACAAATACAAGCTCAAGCCGATGGTTATGTTACAGAAAATTTTTCCCTGTTAATTGAATGGTACCAAGATGAGCTTAGTATTGAAGCATTGATGCAAAAAAATTAAAGATTTCTTGCATTATTTGATTTTCCGTGTTATCATTTATTATATAAAAAATTAAGGATGAGGGAATGGAAAAAATTGAGAGGCAAGATGTAATGCTTTCTTGTGTGAACGATGAGAAAGTATTACAGGAAAATATTAAGAATGTTTTTGCAGCAGCAATACAGTCTTTTCATTTATCGAGCAATGAAATAAGTGATTTAGAGCATAATGATGTAGCACGATTTATTACTGCACTACCTTTTGTTGCAGGTTGTGAAGATGCACGCAGCAAGGCTCTAATGCATCTCTCAATCTATCTTACTGAGGTACGTGAAAACGGTACGCTTAGCGATGAATCAAAAAGTGCTGTTTCAACAGTATACGAAGACTTGGGTATTTTTTCATCCTTCGATGGTGGAGATGATGATGTCGTTCAACATGGTATGGCCATTATGGCACTAATTATGCTGGAAGGATACAAAGACCGAAGTTTTACAGATATGGAGCAGGGTATTTACAATCCATTAAATGATGAAAGTTGGGATTATTATACATTAAAAGCAAGCCTTTTGAATGACATTAAAGAGCGCTCATATCCAGCACTAGATAGCATTGTTTTACAGAAAACAGGCTTACTAAAAAACCACTTTTAATATAGCTTCTACTTTTATTTAAAAAATTTTTATGCTCAATAATGCATGGTCTTTTTCATTATTGGGTACTAGCGTTTATTTGTGTAGGCATAAACTGTGGCATATCCTTGCAAGATGACTGTATGCTTCAAACCTCTTGACAATCTATGTTCTTCTCTATAATCTATAATAACCACCGTAGGTTGTATCTATGGGGTAAAGGATTAATGAAAAAACAACATCCTTGTCGTTTTTTCATTTGCAATTTCTTAATTGTGTGTTATGAAATTGCTGAATATCCGACATCCATGTCGTCCCGCTTGCCGCGGCGGCATCTAAGGAAGTAACATGAAAGAAGTTAACGAAAAACTTGAAACAATTAGACACAGTGCTGCCCATGTAA
>CAYJMR010000051.1:0-13227 GCA_964371375.1 uncultured Treponemataceae bacterium | reverse complement strand
TTTAGCGACAATTGGGCTTGAACCAATGACCTAACGGATATGAGCCGTTTGCTCTACCAACTGAGCTATATCGCCATGGTTGTTGTCTCGTATAAATACAAGCTCTTTTTTTCAAAAAAACGAGAACCCTTAAGTTCTCAAAAAAAAGAGCGGATGATGGGAGTCGAACCCACGTCATCAGCTTGGAAGGCTGAGATAATAGCCGTTATATGACATCCGCTTGCGATAGAAATACTATATCAAATGAGAAAAAAATTGTCAAGAGATTAAAGATGATTTTTTAATAAATATTCTGAAGTACTGTTCGCACGCCTTGAAAATTTTTGAAATTTCAAGTATACTATGAGTGAATGAAAAAAAAATATTGTATACAACTATTGGTGCTATCACTATTCATGACCTGTCTTCTCTATTCTCAAGATTCAGAAATCCCAAAAGGATTTTATTCGTATAAGTTAGAAAACGGGCTAGAAGTGTATGTTCAAGAAGACTTTACTATTCCTTCCATGAGGATTGAATACATTTCAAAAGCCGGAACAGGTAGACAAACACAAGATACAACAGGTTTTTTTCAACTGTATTCAAGGCTATTTTGGAAAAACTCCATAGCCTCTCAAGATGATTATAAAAAGATTGGTGCTGGAGATTTTACCTCTCAAGTAGGTTTTTCACAGTCTCGCTACAGTTTTGTAGTACCATCATCAAGATTTTCCGATTCATTAAAAATATTCTCAGATTCATTAAAACATACAAGATTTACAGACGCAAATATAAACAGTGAATATAATGCGTTGCGCCAGGAAGTAACTGCATGGGCAAGAAGCGTTCCTGGTTTTATTAATGCAAGCATAGATGCTAAGATATTTGCTAATGAGCCTTGGACTAAGGATTCGGGCATATACCCTGCTCTTTTTTCATCGTATTCAACAGAAGAGGTAAGGCAAAAACTTTCTAACATTACAGATAAGTGGTATGTACCGGATCAAAGTGCTCTGTTTATAACAGGGCCAATTTCTGCAAATACTATCTTAGAGCTTGTTAAAGCAAATCTTTCAAACTGGGAAAGTTCATACATTGTTGGCAATACAAGTGACGCAAGCAAAGCAGTAAGTGGCGTTGGTGAGTTACATGATGAAAATAAACTTTTTGTTTTAGTTTCTAGTGATTTTTCAAAGGATTATATACAATCGGTAATTCAATATACGGCTCCAGGATTGGGGGCTACAAACACTTTTTCTGCAGTTGCATGGACTTCAGCAGATATTATTCAGACAAAACTCATTGAATCAGGGATGACTAATACAAACACCTCCTTTATTGCCGATGCGTCAGACTCTAGAATTATTATTCAAACCCTGTTTGATACACAAAGCTTTAATGACACCACAGATATTTCTCTCATGGTTCCTGGTTTTGCAAACATTGTAAAAAGTACTGCACAAATAATAAATGAAAGAGATTTAAATGATTCAAAAATTAGAGCATCTTTATATAGAAATGATAGCTATACAGGTGCCGAAAATTTTATGGAAGCTATTGCTACAAACTGGGCATATGGCGGAGTTGAATATTTTTTTGAATGGCCAAAGGCAGTACAAAATGTTACTTTAAATGATGTAAAGCAAAGCTTTAATGACCCTTGGGTTTTTGTACTTGTTCACACTGATCTCTACGCTAAAAACAAGGAAAACTTTGAAAATTTTGGTTATGTAGAAATTACAGAAAATACTGGCATGTGGTACACACCGTACTTGGAGAATAAAGAAACACTAGCAATTCAAAATAACCCCATTACACCAGAACTTTCAACATTCACGTATACACAATACACAAAGTCATTGATTAATGAATATACACTATCATCAGATATACCTGTAGTAACTCAGGAAATACCCGCTACACCGTGGGTATCATTATTACTTACATTTAATGGCGGTGAAATATTGTCCGGTGAACTAAAAAGGGGCACGGAACAAATAGCAATTACAAACGTAAAGAATATTGTTGAGACAAGATTATCACAACAATACTTTGAAGGAAAACTTAGTACTATTCCATCCGTTGAAAACGACACTGGTTTGTATTCATCATATATTAGTGTTGTATGCTTACAAGAGGATATGAATAGCGTTCTAGATGTATTAAGTACAACTATTCAAGAGTCAATCATTACTATTGCTGCTGCTGATGAGCTCGTAATTTCGACGGCATATAATTGGAGTATTCAAAGTGGTAGCTTAGAGTACCAATTATATGCAGCAGCAATGGAAACTCTCTACGGCGGAACACATGCTCAAGGTATGTTTAATGCAAACTCTGATATACTTATTCAAGCTAACTACAATGACATAAGAATTGCAACAGAGCTCTTGTATGACCCAAAGAGAATATCCCTTGTGGTCACGGGAAGTGTTCCTGATACAATAAAATATGATTTGGAACGTTACTTTGGCAAAGAAAACTTTTATCCTTTTGAAAAGCAATTTAGAGCAACTATCATTGAAGAGCAGGAACCTATTTTTTCACCTTTTGAACAAATAGTGCGATTGCGCCATACTTTTTTAACTGATATTCCTGCGAGCCTTGCAGGAGAAAGACCAACAAAGCTCATTCCAACAACAGACTTTTCTGATCCAGCTCAGCTTTATTTTGAAATACCTAGCTTTAATGATACAGAGCAAGCACTTTTTGCTTCATTACTTTACGATATAGCAGATAGCCTTACAGAGCAATTTTTAACTATGAGAAATCCACCTGCAGAAACAGTAAGTGTAGTACCCGGTACTGGAGTCTACCCTGTTTCAAGTTTACGGTTTTCTAAGGTAAAATCTAAAAACGTCTTAAAAAATATGGTTCAAACAAGCTTTGATAACTTACTTCAAACTCTACAGAGCAAGGACTATGAAATCATAACGTCAATAAAAAGTAGATACTCTCGTGTTTTATCTAGAGAAATGCTTACCTTAAATGATAGATCTCACCTACTGCAGCAAGGTATATCTTCGAGTAATAATCCGGGGCTCTATCTAGAAAAATTTGAAACTGTAGAAAAAGCCCTAGCAAATGATTTCTACAATGTATTCAATAATTTTTTAACAAACGGAGAATTCTTTTGGCTCTTTTCTGCAGATACAAATAATTAACTACGAATCACAAATTGTAATGCCAAAATTATTGCTATAACTACGCCGGATACTGCTTCACCCCCCAACAAGCCGGCAGCAATAACAGTACCCTTTCCGCTTTTTTCAAACTTTGGAACAGCTTTATCTAAAACAGCTCTAAGTATAGCACCAATAAAGGCAGTGAATGAAAGATAAAAAGGAAGATATACTCCTAAACCAAGCGTCATAACAGGATAAAAACCCAAAACATACAGTACTGCTGCAAGCACTAATCCTGTAAAAAACACCTCTAGGTTTTGTATGCCACCAGCCATCGCAGCAACAGCTGATGCTTGTGCTGCTGGAAAAAGTTCGGGATTCCCAAATGCTGATGAACCATATGCAGTAACAATGGCAAGTATTATAAAAGCGGAAACAACAGCTCCTACTAAGCCCCCAACAAGCTCTGCTGTCCATTGTGCTTTTGGATTTGTTTTTAATATATGGCCTGCTTTAAAGTCGTTCATAACGTCCCCAACTAAGCCACAAGCTGTTGCTACAATTGCTGCTATAAAAATGGCAGCCACTTCTGTTGTTGATGGTGAAACAAGCCTGGCAATTAAGAGAACAAGAATACCAAATACTTCCATTGGATTTATTGCAGACATACCTACTGTTTGACACGACATAGCTGTAACGAGCCATACACCCAATATAGTTACTATCGAAGCAAAAACGGGTATATCAAGAATTAATACAAAAAGAAAAGCAAGAATAACCATTACTATTGGTGCCCAACGTAATGAAACAATCGATTCTCCATCCTTAGTTTTTGAAGCAGAGTGAGCCATAGATGAAAACATTGATTTTATATTTGGAAAAATATTTTTAATAAATATGCCCAGTCCTGTTCCAACCATCATACCTAAGCCTAGTGAACTTTTTATACTGGATGCAGTCTCTGCATCAAAGAGAGATAGTTTTTGCCCTAGTATTACAATTCCCACATCTCCAATAATTGCTCCTAAAAACCATACGCCCACAAAAATTGGCCCAATTAAATAGCCAACAGAGATGAGCATTGGAGAAAGCCATATACCTGCAAGCGAACCAAAGCCCATCATGTTCTTAAACCAAAGAAGTGCAGGTATCTTCATAAACCAATCTCTTAAGGCAGTAAAAATTGCAGATAGCCCAAAACTTGCAAAAAGAAGGTGGGCTTTTTTTCCACCTTCATCACCTACAATTAATGTTTCAGCGGCGGCTTGGCCCATAGCATAAGGAATATTTAATTTTTCAATAAATTGCTTTCGCATCAATGAGGTAAAAATTAAGCCTAAAAGAGTTCCAGAAATAATGATAATGAGTAAACTTACAATGCTTATCTCTTCATTAGGGAAAAGCATGTAAATAGCGGGAATGGTAAACGCAACCCCTCCGGCAACCATCGATCCCGCAGACATTGCAGTATGAGTTACATTTATTTCATTTATGTTTGTTCTTCCCAACGCTTTTAAAACAAACATAGATAATAAGGCAACAAACATAATTGGAAATGGAAGTGATGATGCTTTAAGTGCAACAAATAAGGATGCACATGTCACAATTATCGAGCCAAGAGTTCCAATAATGAGTGAGCGTGCTGTAAGCTGTTCTCTAAATGATGATGCATATTGTATTTCTTTTTCCATAAAAACCTCTCTAACTTTGAGTAGTTTACAAGAATTACCATTTTTTTTCAACTCATAATTAAATACTCACTACCCATTTATTTAAAAAGAGTATATAATTATTGAAAGGACGTAAAGATGTACAACTACGAGTATTTTAAGAAAAGTGCTGATTATGTATTAAGTAAGATAGATTATACTCCTGATATAGCAATAATTTTGGGTTCATGCTTAGGTGGGTTATCAGACGAAATAGAAAATCCTACAATTATAGACTACAAAGACATACCAAATTTTTTAGTATCCACTGTACAGTCTCATGCAGGAAAGTTAATTCTGGGAGATTTAGCAGGGAAAAAAGTTGTGTGTATGTCTGGACGCTTTCACTTCTATGAGGGCTATGATTTTGAACAACTTACTGCGCCCATCCGTCTCTTTAAGCTCTTAGGTGCAAAGGCAACAGTATTAACTAATGCTGCAGGAGCAATAAATACTCACTACAAACAAGGTGATGTGATGGTTATCAAAGACCATATTAAGTTACTGGGAGCTAGTCCTTTGAGAGGTAAAAATATCGATGAGTTTGGAGATAGATTTTTTGATGTATCTAATATGTACACAAAAGAACTTCGAGAAATAGCCTTAAGATGTGCACAAAAGTCTACACTTTCAGTACACGAAGGCACCTATTATTATGCTTCAGGGCCAAATTTTGAAACACCGGCAGAAATAAATGCTATGAGGGTACTTGGTGGCGATGCTGTAGGTATGTCTACTGTAACAGAAGCATTAACTGCAGCACACTGCAATATGCCCCTATTAGCTTTATCCCTTATTACGAATATGGCAGCTGGGGTTATCGACCAAGCAGTAACTGTAGAAGAAGTAGATGAAACTGCAGATAAGTCAAAAGAGGCTATAAAGGCTTTTGTTGCTGATATTATTTTTAATTTTTAAAGGAATGCACAGTGAAACTATTATTAAAAAATGCCCATACAATTTGTAATCCAAAAACTAACACCATTATAAAAGATGCGTATATAGGCATTGAAAATGAAAGTATTATTTATGTAGGCAGCGAAAAACCTTCTGATTCATACGATGAAGAAAAAGATATGTCAGGAAAACTTATATTTCCTGGACTTGTAAATGCCCATACACATAACCCGATGACTTTAGTTCGGGGCGTTGGAAGCGACCTTCCACTACTCGACTGGCTAGATATAGTTATGCCAATTGAAGACAGCTTTACAGAACATGATAATATGATAGGCTCACGAATTGCATGGATGGAAATGCTAGCAAGCGGAGTAACTTCGTGCTCTGATATGTATGAATACCCTGACATAACAGTAGAAGATATAACAAATATTGGTGTAAAAATTAATATGGGCCGAGGAGTATTATCGTTTGATGAAAATCAAGCAGCCCTTGAAAATCCCAGAGTTCATGATACTATAAATTTATTCAAAAAATATAACAATAGCGCAAACGGGCGAATTAAAGTTGACTTTGCTATTCATGCCGAATACACAAACAAAGAAAAAACTATTAAGGAATTTTCAAAGCTCTGCAAAGAACACGGCGCAAGTATACATGTACATATATCTGAATCTTCTAAAGAGCATGCCGATTGTATTGAACGCTATGGTAAAACCCCAACTCAATGGTTTTACGATCTAGGACTTTTTGAAAATCCAGTATTTGCGGCACATTGTGTTCATCTAGCAAAAGAAGATATGGAAATTTTGAGAAAAGCTAAGGCAACTATTGTTCATAACCCCACAAGCAATTTAAAACTTGCAAGTGGTATTGCTCCTATTCAAACTTATTTAAATATGGGTATAAATGTAGCACTTGGAACAGACGGTTGTGCGAGCAATAACAACTTAAACATGTTTGAAGAAATGCATATAGCTTCCATTTTGCACAAAGGATACAATCAAAATCCTAGCATAGTAAGCCCATCTGAAGTGTTAACTATGGCAACATTAAATGGAGCAACGATGCAAGGAAGACTCGATACAGGCACAATTGAAGTTGGAAAAAAGGCAGATATTGCAGCAATTGATTTACAAAAGCCTCACCTACAACCTCACACTGACTTTTTTGCAACCTTAGTGTATGCCACTCAAGCAAGTGATGTTTGCATGACAATGGTTGATGGAAAAATTTTATACGAAAATGGTGAGTACAATACAATTGACGCAGAAAAAACCATGCACGATTTTAAGGAATGTACAAGACGTTTACTTAAGGATTTGTAAAAAATTATGCCATTACGGATAGGTAGTCGAGGGAATTAATTCAAACAAAATTCATCGACAAGCTCAGAATGACACTGGTTAAAACTTAAAATAAGATAACCTCTACATTCTAAGCATATAAACCTACAAATCTGGGTAATCTGTAGTTAAAATAAAATTATTCAAGGAGAAAATCATGGAACGAGCTGATAAAGATTTAGCATTTATGCTTCAGTATGAAAACATTGCTTGGTACGAAAATGGTCAAGTTCGTATTTTGGACAGAAGAATATACCCTTCAAAGGTTGAATTTGTTACATGTAAAACACATATTGAAGTTACACAGGCAATTACTGACATGGTAACACAAAGTGCTGGGCCCTTTACTGCAGCAGCTGTAGGCATGGCTTTGGCAGCATATGAATGTAAAAATATGAGTAAAAATGAGCAAATTAGTTTTTTGAAAGAAGCATCAACAACAATCAGTAATGCACGCCCCACAACTGTTTCTAGAATGAAAATTATTACAGAAAACTGCCTTGCGGTTGGCGTAAAAGCAATTGAAGAAGGTCAAAATGTTAGCGATGCAATAGTAGATGCAACTATTCGTATGAACAACACTCGCTATACCAAAATTGAAAAAATTGCAGAGTACCTAGTAGATATGTTTCCAAAAAATGGAAACATAATGACTCAATGTTTTGGGGAAACAATTGTAGGTCAAATGCTAAAAATTGCAAAATTGCGTGAAAATAATTTACACATATTTTGTCCAGAAACTCGTCCCTATTTTCAAGGTGCTCGACTAACTGCGAGTGTTGCCTATGATCAAGGGTTTGATGTTACTGTTATTACAGATAACATGGCAGCATTTGTTATGAAAAATGAAAAAATAGATATATTTACATCGGCTGCAGATGCAATTTGTTTGGATGGACACGTAGTAAATAAAATAGGCACGTATCAAATTGCGCTTGTAGCAAAAGCTCACGGTGTACCCTACTTTGTTACAGGAGCACCAGATGCAGGTCACACTACGATAGATACAGTTACTATTGAAATGAGAGACCCCAATTTTGTACTACAAGCAATGGGTGAGCGAACCGCAATGCAAGGAGTAAAAGGGTATTACCCGTCATTTGATATTACTCCGCCACATCTAGTATCAGGTGTTGTAACTGATGATGGTATTTATTCAGCCTATGATTTACACAGATATTTTAAAAAAGGTAACACAGGTGAAGTACCCGATCTTGTAGTTTAGAAATAGATGTACGCATGTCTACAAAAAATGTAGCGTAATATCTTTTCATGCTATTTTTCAACCTTGAAACATTTAGTTATCTGTGGTATACTCAACATATGACAATAAAAGAAGTAGCAAATATCGTAGATGCGTCTGTACTTTGCGGTGAAGAAAATGTTGACAGAGAAATTTTTTCTGCATGTGGTTCTGACTTAATGAGTGATGTTATGGCCTTTGTAAAAGAACAAGTATTACTTTTTACAGGACTTATAAATGTACAAGTAATCAGAACTGCAAGTCTCATGGACATTGGTGCAATCTGTTTTGTGCGTGGAAAAGCTCCATCTGATGAAATGATAGAGATGGCTAAAGACAATGACATAATATTGATGTCTACAAAAGAACCAATGTATGTAGCTTGTGGTAAATTGTACAATGCAGGTGTCACTACCGGTGGAGTCAGGGACATTTAAACACACAAATGAAATACCATTTTGAAGTTTCAGGAGAAGATTTTGCATTAGCCGGTAATGCTTCTGCTGAAATAAAAAAAATTTTTAAAACACTTCAAATACCAACTGATATAATTAAAAAAGTTGCTATAGCCATGTATGAGGCAGAACTCAACATGGTTGTACATGCTGATGGTGGAACCATAGATGTTGAGATACAACAAAATTGTATTATTATAATTGTTAAAGACAATGGCCCTGGTATAAAGGATGTCCAAAAAGCAATGCTAGAAGGATTTTCCACAGCTAATGACCTATTCTTGGAACTTGGGTACGGTGCGGGAATGGGACTTTCAAATATAAAACGAAATACCGATGAGCTCACTATTAATTCAATACCTAATGAGGGAACAACCCTTACTATGTGCATATACTATGCAAAATAAGCCTTCAAAAAATACAGTTCGAAAAACAATGAATGAAAAAATACAATCGTATGTTAATTCAGATACAGATTTCCATTTACAAAATATGTTTAATATTACCACAAAAAATTTAATGGTTGCATTACCAGAGTTTAATGACATAGATATAGTCTGCGCCTATTATCCCATGAAGTACGAAGCATCTTGTACTGAATTAATTACAGAAACATTAAAAATCGGAAAAAAAATAGCATTACCTAAAATATATAATAATCAAATGTCTTTTCACTTATGTGAAAATTTAAATGAGGAAAATTTTATTAAAAACAAATATGGAATTTTTGAACCTACTACAAAAGCACTTGATTTTTCTGATTTTAGAAAAGAGAATCCAATAAATATATTGGTACTTGTTCCAGGTCTTGCATTTACAAAAGATGGCTTACGGCTCGGGCGCGGCAAAGGCTATTATGACAGTTTTCTTTTTAACTTAAAATACAACCATACAAATATTAAATGTATCTCAGTTGGCCTTTGCTTTTCATTTCAAATTTTGCAAAACATACCAACAGAGGAACACGATCAATCTGTAAATTATTTACTAAGCGAAAAAGGCTTAGTAAATTGCCGTACTTCTTGACAATTTATTGTATTTAGTGTTCAATGTTAAGGTGAATACATATACATTAAATGAAGCAGACAAACGTATAGCTTTTTTAGCATCACTTTGCTTGTTTTTATCTGCAATAGAATTTGTAATTCCAAAACCACTTCCCTTTATGCGACTTGGCCTTGCGAATTTACCCATAATATTATCATTATATATCTTAAAACCGAAGCAAGTTTTTTTTCTTATATTTTTAAAGGTTTTGGGACAAGGTTTTATTTCAGGAACATTATTTTCATATATACTTCTTTTTTCACTCTTAGGCTCTTTTTCATCCGGTATTATTATGTATGTAACACATAAATTAGTAAAATCCAATATAAGTTTTATGGGAATATGTTTATTGGGATCACTAGCTAATGCAAGTTCTCAAATTATACTTTCAGATTTACTTTTATTTGGTGATACTACACGTTATATAGCACCTCTTTTAATAATAAATGCATGTGTTACAGGTTTATTATTAGGAGCTTTTTTGACTAAATTTTCACAACATTCTAAATGGTATAAAGCTACTGTAATAAATATTAATAAAGAAGTGTATAGCGATGACTAAGATATTTGAAAAAGTAAATCCGAAAATTCTATTTTTTTCTAGCATTTTATGCTTACCGCCTATATTTTTTCAAGAAAACTTGGTTTACTTGTGGATTATTGCATTTCTATTTGTTATTTTACTAAAAGTAAAAAGAGGAAAACTTAGACTATTACCTTCGCTTTTTATATTTATTTCAATTGTATTTTTTTCGCTACTTACTCCAAGCGGAAAAATATACTTTTCTATAGGGACCTTGAGAATAACAGAAGGCGCACTTTTTATTGGACTTGAAAAAGCAGGTATCCTTCTTTCTATGGTGTATATTTCCCAATATGCAATTTCAAAAAACTTAAAGGTTGGTGGCAGAATTGGCTTATTTTTAAATGCAATGTTTTATTATTTTGATAAGCTTACAGAACATAAAACTGTTTTTAATGTTAAAAACCCAATTATTTCCATTGACTCAATATTACTAGAAGTCTATGATAACACAACACTAAAAAATATAGAAGAACAACCTAATGAGTATAAACACGATTTTTTCTCGTGGACTGTGTGTTTATTCCCTCTTCTCTTGTCCTACACTTTTTTAATTTTAAGCATTATATAGTTTTTTTTTAGTTATTCCAGTACTTTTTCTTAAATCCATCAAACGAATATCCCAAAAAGTCTTTAAATACTATAATATCTACTCCCAAATCTACTAGGTGTGACAATGCTTCTCTAATAACTTCTACACAAATATACGGGTTTTTTTCTTCTTCTATATTTTTTGGAAATGTATGTTTACTTTCATCGTGTAGCATTCTTTCTAAACACGGCATAATAAATTTGTATTCAGGAACTAAAACATAGTCTAAATTTTTTGATGATTCAATAACTGTGGTAAACTCACCAGTATGTTCAACAGTAGTACTAGCATAACCAACACTGTCTTGTAGTCCCTGTAATACATATTGATAATTATAAAATTCATTGTTAGTTTTATCAATGACTAGAATTCTCTTATCATCTCTGTATAGCTCGTATTGAATTAGTTCTCCATATAGTGGATGTATAATACCTAAGCCATCTTTTGGCACACTAGTATAAACAGACTTAATTGTGATATTGTTTTCAAACATATATGTACAGGTTGAAAGTTCTCTGTCAAATAACGACTTACTTTCTTCACCGACAATATCACAAAGTTCAAGCCTACCCTTCTTTGATTCAATTTGCTCAGGTGTAAATAAGCCCCAAAAGCCATTTAGTGATAATGCAAACAGTAATGGTAAATTATAAGATTCTCCATATACAATTCTTTCTTCTAAATAATCTAGGGGAATTGAAAATATATTGGTATCTGTATTTTTAAGTTCAAAGATTAAAGACAAATTGTCGTGAGTAATACTTTCACTGGGTAAATGTGTTAGGGCAAAAAGACTTCCGTTTTCTTTGTCTATATTATATAGAATACCAAGAGCCTTTAATATTATTGGTAACTCTGATTCTTTTTCTCTACTTTTTACCTTAGAAATAAATATATCATAATTGAAATTGTCTTGCTCTCTAATCCTTTGAAGTGTAACGTCATAATCAAAGGATGAAACTGTTTGTTCACTAAAATTATTCAACTTACTCATTTTCAGCTCCTAGATTTTGTTTTGCAAAAGTTTTTGCAATTTTTATTATGTACTTTTTTAAATAAATTTACGTGAAACGTAAGACAAGTTTTGTGTTGGCCTCCTTGGTAAATCTTAATTAAATTATTTTATGTAGAATGGTAGTACAAAATCATACAAATGTCAAGTTAAACTTAGTTAAACTTTTTCATTTGAAGTAAAATTGAAAATACCGTTACATCAAAGCTGATATAACGGTATTATTTCTTTGGCGATTACTGAGGAAGTAAAAGTACATTGCGCTCATAAAGCTCCACAAGTTCTTTTTTTCCTGTTACATTGAGCTTATTATAAATATCACGCATAATAAACTTTACGGCACTTTCACTTTTATTTTTTTCCAGCGCAATTGCAAAGTAAGTTTTGTTGTTAAGTACTTCTCGCAGAATTTCTAATTCAATTGGCTTTAATACACTTAAATCTATTTTTCCTTCATATTCATCGTGCATTTTTTTAGTTATTGTAAATGAATCTTTAAGTAAAAACCAAACCAAAAGGAAGAACATTGCTATAAAGGCGACATCGAGAAAACTTTTAAGCATATATACAATATCAAACCTAAATTGCGGAATGATAGCTACCAGTGGAAGTAGAATAAAGCTTACTTTTACTACATTATTATTTAACTCATATCTCTGCTTATAGATAAATACACACCCTAGTAAATACATTAATAGACAATTTGTTATATTTACTGGAGGGGTTAGCACTCCTTCAATTCCAATAAAGCAACACAGGAAACCAAAAAGCATAAATTTATGAGGAAAGATCGCCCATAAAATTGAAAGTAGCAAATAGCTAAAAACTAAAATATTGTTATATGTCACAATTTTTATTTCAGTACCATCTAATATAAAAATTAAGTTATCTGCAACAAGTACAATTAACCACACAAGACAAGATAAAACTGCAAGCAAACGCCAAACTCTCATTAATCTGCCCAAGGTGGAGAAGGCTCATTAGTGGGGTCTGTCATTAGAGCATCTAAAGCCTTACATGGATTTTCTACAATATCATTTACAAGACCTTTTCGTAGAATTTCATAATCCCAGCTTCCATCGTTTAGAGGGTTATATGCTCCCGTTTTTGCATCGTTTATAGAACTTCTGTTATATCCATCGAGCATACAAAGTGCTAATTGGGTCATCCCATGATGAATAACACTTTCATCGCCACCTTTAAATGTTGAAATTAAGCGTAGTCGTGTATATACAG
>CAYJMR010000050.1:0-13272 GCA_964371375.1 uncultured Treponemataceae bacterium | reverse complement strand
AAAACTTATTGCAAGTACCACAAGATTTTTTTGTGGCGCATGAAAAGCTTTTCATACACCTGCTAATTATACATTATAAATTATACATTGTACATTATTTACTGTGTTGACTTATGGGAGTTTTTTCTATATACTGATACTTTAGTAAGGATTTACGTATGATTAAAAAAATAGCGGTTTTTACCTTTTTGCTTAGTTTTTCAATACATTTTTCATATTCTCAAAATATATTAACGGCAGCAGATTTTTTTGAATCGGTTTCTCAGACGGTTTCTGCAGTGGGTGATTATGAAGCAGATATGATGGTGAAAGTGGGTGCGTCGAGTGAAATGGAAGGGCGAGTGTCTTTTAAGCAACCAAATCTTTTGCGTATAGATTTTACAAACCCAGCAACTCAAGCAATTGTATTTAATGGAAATCAACTTACTATTTACTTGCCAAATTCAAATGTAATATTAAATCAAACGGTTCAAAGTCAAGGTTCTTCAGCAGATGGTATGAGTTTAGCGACTCCCGAGGGTCTTGCATTAATGAAGCGATATTATTCAATTGCGTATGAAACAGGACAAGACCCTGTACCACTAGATCCTGAAGCTGTCGGAACACCAGAAGCTGAAGAGATGGTTATTAAGCTTGTATTAACAAGAAGAAACACAACCGAAGGATTTAGAACTATTAATTTATCAATTAGCCCTGATACTTTGTTGATACGTCGTGTCAATGCAGTATCGGTAGAAGGAACAGTGTATATGTTTGATTTTACAAATTATGCGCTAAATCAAAATATACCGGACATGCGCTTTCTTTTTGATATGCCGTCGGCCGGTAGTACATTTAATGATTTCTTATTTGCAGAATCAGAATAGTAGGAAGAGATGGAAAATTTTGGAGCAATTCTAAGAGAAAAACGTGAGGAAAAGAATATTTCAATTGAGGTAGCCTCAAGAGATACAACAATATCAAAACACTATATAGAAGCATTAGAAAATGAACGTACGGACATATTCCCAAGTAATACCTATGTTGCAGGCTTTTTACGTAATTATTGTGACTATTTAGGCCTCGATTCGGCATATATTCTTAAAATTTTTAATGCAAAACTCATTCAAGAAACTCCAACACCAGTAACATTACTGCACCCAAAAAAGAATTATACAAAACAAATAATTATAATAGCTTCAAGTGTATTCACTGTTTGTATAGCGTCAGTACTTCTTATATACTTTTTAGTGATAGTCCCACGACAAGTGGAAGAAAACGCTATGAATTTTGCAAGAAATCAAGGCGAAACTTATGCACTTTCTGCCATACCTTTTCAAAAACGACTATACGAAGGTGACCAGCTTTCACTTCGTATTGCAGAAGAAACAGTGTATTTGAAAGTAACGGATACTCTTAATGCTCTTGCTTTTGAAACTCCGCTTGGTTTACAGTTTGTAGAACTAGGTGAAGAGTTAGAAATTGATGCAGATGGTCAAAATGGTGCCGACTTTGTAGTATTCTTATCTGATATTTCAAATACAGATGCTTCTTTGGGAGCTGAAATAAGAGCGTTTTTAACCACGCCAAGCACAACAGCCTCGGCATTACTGTTTGATGATGGGTCTGAAATAGCCCTTGCATCTGAGCTACCTACTTCTTTAGCCCAAACAGTAATTCTAGAAGATAATAGAGCGTATCCTTTTACAATAAACGCAACTTTCCGAGACGTTTGCTTACAACGATATATTTCTGACAGAAACGAGCCTGTCGAAACATTGTTCTTAGCAGGTGATGAGCTCATAATGCAAGCTAATAATGCTATTCGAATGTGGATGTCAAATTCAAATGCGGTAACAATGGAATTGATTGCAGACGGAAGAAGCTATGACTTAGAAGTAGGTTTACCAGGCGAAGTTTCTGCGCAAGATGTACGCTGGATAATAGAAGGCGATAACGAGTATAAACTTGTGGTAATGGACATTGAGTAAACACTTTTATGTTGATTTACATGGCTGTGCCAAAAATCAAGTAGATGCAGAACTTATAACTCATCGTTTACAAGATCAGGGTTGGGTGCTTGTTGACGATGCAGAAAAAGCAAATTTAATTATAGTAAATACTTGTGGCTTTATTGAAAGTGCAAAAAAAGAATCACTAGATGCGGTAATTTCAGCACGCGAAAACTATCCAAATGCAAAAATTCTTATGGCTGGCTGTCTTTCTGAGCGCTATGCAGATGTCTTTAAAACCGATTTGCCAGAGGTTGATGGAATTTTTGGTAACGGTGACTTATCAAAAATAGATGACCTTGTTTCTAAGATGGAAGAGGGAAATAGGCCGGTTGAAACCTATGAGCAAAAAGGTGTATGTGACGGTAATCGTACAAACCTTTTTGATTTCCCTCGCGTGAGCTATATAAAAATTACTGAAGGGTGCGATAATTATTGTTCGTTTTGTGCCATTCCTTTAATTCGCGGGCGTTTAAGAAGCCGTCCCATTGATGCGATTGTAAAAGAAATAAAAGACTTGTATAAAAATGGAATCTTCGAATTTAATTTACTCGGGCAGGATATAGCTGCCTTTGGAAGTGAACACTTTACACTCGAGCAGCAAAAATCATTTGATTGGAATGAAATTGGGAAAAGTCCTTTAGCCTCTTTATTAGAAAAAATATCTGAGCTTACAGGCGACTTTTGGGTGCGACTCTTATATATTCATCCTGATCACTTTCCACGCGATATACTCCCAATAATAAAAAAAGATACGCGCTTTTTGCACTATTTTGATATGCCATTTCAGTCCGGAGATGATGACATAATTGTGGCAATGAATAGAGTTGGTTCAAAAAAAATATATGAAACGCTTGTAAATGATATTAGAGAATCCTTACCAGACGCTGCAATTCGTACCACCTTTTTATGTGGGTTCCCTGGTGAAAATGATGAGTCAGCCCGTAATACTGAAAAGTTCTTAAAAACTATTCGGCCTGATTGGTCAGGATGCTTTTCTTACAGTAGAGAAGAGGGAACTGCTTCCTATGATATGAAAAAGCGTGTTCCTGCAAAAGCTGCAAAGGAAAGAGTAGAAAATCTTCAAAATATACAATCGCAAATTACCGAGGAAAAACTGCAAGCGCATGTTGGTAAAACATATCATGTATTAGTTGAAGAATTAGTAGACGGCGAAAGCTTAGCACTTGGAAGAGCCTGGTTTCAAGCTCCTGAAGTTGATGGTGCTTGCGTTATTCGATATGATGCAGATATTGCCAATATTGATAAAAAAATACAACCAGGTTTTGTAATTCAAGTGAAACTTACAGGTGTTCGTGGTGTAGATGTGGTAGGAAACTATGTCGAAACTTGATTATTTATCAATACTAAATGATGAACAAAGGGAGGCAGCAATTCATGAGGGCGGCTCCCTTTTAATTTTAGCAGGGGCGGGATCTGGAAAAACACGTGTTATTACCACAAAAATAGCCTATCTTATAGGCGAAAAAGATTATGACCCTAGAAATATCTTAGCCGTTACCTTTACAAAAAAGGCTGCAAATGAAATGGCAGAGAGGGCTAGGCTTTTAGAGCCAAGGGCTGCCTATACACAAATACGTACCTTTCACTCATTTGGTTCATGGTTTTTGCGCTTGTATGGAGAACATGCAGGTCTTGGTTCAAACTTTTCTGTGTACGATGATGATGACATGGTAACACTTTTAACAAAGTGTACCTCCCTCACAAGGCAGCAAGCGTCTATTGTTGCTCATGGCATTTCAAGAGCAAAAGATTATTGCTTAACTCCTGACTCGCCTGGCTTGGTAAATATTAGCACCGATATAGAGTTTCCCCACCTTTATAGAATCTATCAAGAACGCTTAAGAGAAACGGGTAATGTTGACTTCGGTGATTTAATTATGCTTCCAACTCTTATTTTACAGCAAAACGAGAAAATACGAGAACAGATGCACTATCGTTTTAAGGTAATAATGGTTGACGAGTACCAAGATTCAAACGTAGCACAATTTATGCTTTTACAACAATTGGCAGGCTATGGAACATATGTTTGCGTAGTTGGGGATGACGACCAGTCAATTTATAAGTTTCGTGGGGCAGAGGTGCAAAATATCCTTACCTTTCAAGACCATTTTCCAAATACAAAAATTGTTAAACTTGAAAAAAACTATCGTTCTGTTGCGCCAGTTTTGCAAGTTGCTGATGACGTTGTAAAAAAGAACGTTGGTCGCCTCGGAAAAACGTTACAAGCGGTAAGAACTGGCGGGAAGAAGCCAATACTTGCTTTTATGGAAACGCAAGACGTAGAAACGTATTTTTGTGCACACTTAATTCAACAAGCGCACGAAAAGGGCTGCCCATATTCTGATTGGGCGATTCTTTATAGAACTAATGCACAATCACTCGGTTTTGAAAGTGAGTTTTTGCATAAAAAAATTCCGTATACAGTAGTTGGTGCATTAAAGTTTTATGATAGAGAAGAAATTAAAGACATACTGGCCTTTTTATCTTTAATTGCAAACCCAAAAGATGAAATTGCTTTTAGGCGAGTTATTAATAAACCGCCCAGAGGCATTGGAGCTGTTTCTCAAGATAAAATAATTGATACAGCTCGAGCTACAATACAAAATGAAAATAATATGCTTTTAGGCAATTCAATAGATTTAGTAAGTGCTTGCAAAAATAGCATGAAGTCCATGAACAAAAAAGCGCAAAGCGGATTACAGGACTTTTTGGATGTAATTGATGACTTAAAAACTGCAATACATTTAGAAGATGGAGAGTCTTTAACAAAGCAGTTTATAGAACTAGAAGAAACTCCACTTGAAGAAATAGAAAAGAAAGAAGAAATGCAAGAATCATCTGCACGCCTTTCAGAGTTAATAGAAAAAATAGCTCAAAAATCGGGTTTAGTTGATTATCATACTGCACAAGATGAAGTTGCAGGTACTCAAAAGGTGTCAAATATGCAAGAGCTTGCAAACTCGGCTGTTTTATACCCATTAACACAAAAGGGCTTAATAGACTTTCTTGACCATATAGAACTTGATCGAACGCTCGAAACCAATGATGACGAAGAGCAAGATAGGGATGCGGTGACGCTCATCACACTTCATAATACAAAGGGATTGGAGTTTCCTCGCGTTGTAATGACAGGTCTTGAGCGTGGTATTTTCCCCAGAAACGGAAAAGACGATGATGAAATTGAAGAAGAAAGACGCCTTTTTTATGTTGGAGCAACGAGAGCTAAGGATGAGCTATATATAACCTCTTGCGCAATGAGGCGTATGTATGGGAAAACAGACAGAATGAGCCCTAGCCCTTTTTTACTTGAAATAGAAAAAGATTCAGTGGATGTTATGGGTGAGGTTCCACCAGAATTTGGATTTAATGGTGAAGGTGGAGCAACAGCTTCTCAAAAAAGTGAACTTGCAAAAAGATGGTCAAAGGGAACTCGTGTTTATCATGATGACTGGGGTTATGGATACATTTCTTCTACCAAGGGTGATACTGGTGATGAGGATGATTTTGTTATTACGGTACAATTTGAAACGGGAAGCTTTAAACAATTTATGCCAAAGTTTCAAGCACACAGTTTGATGGTAGTGAGGGAATAGAGGCACTGCGCAAATTATAATAAGTGAAGTTATAAAATATTCTTGACAGTACACCGGTTATATTGTACTGTTAAAACTCAATAAAAGGAAAATGATATATGAAAAAAACTAATATACTCGGTGTTATTGTTTTAGCAATAGCGGTCATTTTTAATTATGGCTGCGATTTTATAGGTAATGTTCCAGAGAGTTCTGGTTTGGGGACACAACCGGCAAACCCTGATTATCCAATACTTGCGGATAATGCCACCTTAATAAAAGCTGGTGATGTTATTAGTGTAAATAGTCTTGGAGCTTTACAAGGCTTTTCAATCCATGTTAAAGGCGAAACATCTTTAGGTGGAGAAGTTCTTTATGGTGACTCTTTACCACACCGCACAGACTCAAAAACTGCCCCTATTGTATACATGACTCAAGATATTAGCCGCGAAGCACTTTTAAAAATGTATGAAGTATTAGGTGTTGATATGACTGGAGTAAATGATAGAACAGTTGTAAAATTACACTCAGGTGAGGGCACTTTGAGTAATAATTTAAAACCAGACTTTATAGATCTTCTTGTTGCAAAAGTACATGGAACAATAGCTGATACTAATACTATTTATGGTGGATCGAGGGGTGCAACCGAATATCACAAGCGTGTTATGGAAGAAAGAGAGTATACAGAATTAGTCGGTGAAGAAAGAATTGATATTATGGATGAACATGGCGATTATGAAATTTTATTTTCAGGTGAATATCTTAAAGAAAAAAATATCGTGGGTCAAAGCTTTCCAACCTATAATTCTTATATTGTTTTGAGTCACTTTAAGGGGCATGGTATGGGTGGTTTTGGAGGAGCATTAAAAAATATGTCCATTGGTTTTGCATCTCAAAAAGGTAAGAGGCAAATTCATACAGGTGGAAAAAATACAACAGACAACTGGGGTGCTATTACAGCACGCGATGAAGCTACTATAGGGTTTTCAAAAACAATGGCAGAAGCAGCAATGTCAGTACATAATTACGTTTATACGAATGGTAAAAAAATAATTTATATAAATGTAATGAATAATGTTACATTATACTGCGATTGTTATGCCGATCCCAAAGAAAATATTATGCCTCATGTTGGAATATTTGCTTCGCTTGATCCAGTTGCATTAGATCAAGCATGTATTGACTTTATGTATCACGCAGAGGAAACGGAAAAAGTAAAAGAATTAAATAGTACAATAGAAAAATTAGATTCTCTAGCAATTTTTGAGCAGGCAGAAAAATATAGTAATGTAAGCCGAAACTATCAATTAGCCACAATAGACTAACTACTTGCAATTGCAACGTAATCAACACATGTGTCTATTTCTTTCATAAGTTCTATAAATGTTTCGCGGCTTACTGTTAAGTCTTTAGAACTATTTGAAGCAAGATTACATTCTTTATGATGGTAATGCAATGATAATCTACGCCAAATTTATCCCAAAGGGTGCCGACTTTTTCTTGATTCTCTGTATAACATACTGTATATCACAATATTTCAATAAAAATAAAACTTCCGATATGTACATTTTCGTATGTTGAGTTTAGCCCATAAGTGTGCTATAATTTCCTATACATAGCAATGATCAGAATATTTGTTTTTGAAATATAGGAGTGTAGAGTATGAGCAGCAATAAAAAAATAACTCTTAGAAATACAAGTTCAAAAGAATTAGAAAGCGAATGTAATTCTTCAAAAATATTAAAGTCCATATTAGGGGTTGCTCCCTTTGGCATTAATGTGTGGAATAAAGATATGCTTAATATTCTGTGCAATGACCACATACTTGAAATTTTCGATATAAAAGATGGCGATGAATTTATTGAAAGATTTTTTGAGTTTTCCCCTGAGTTTCAACCGAACGGAGTATCCTCCGAAGAAATGTCGCGCATAAATTTTGAAAAAGTACTAAAAAATGGCAAACATGTTTTTTATTGGATGCATATTACACCAACTGGAATTCAACTACCCAGTAAAATCACATTGATAAAGATTGATAACTCGAGTGAGCAAGTTTTTGTAGTAGGCTTTATTAATGATTTACGAGCAGATTTTGATTATGAACAAAATGATTTAGAGTATGATTTTTATTTTGCTGATAAACTTCCGAAAAGCCGATTGATGTACGAAGTAAAAGAGCTATCGGAAGAATGGTATTTTACGATAGATTTAAGAAACGAAAATATTACTTTTTATGGTAAATGGTGGCTAAGTTTATTTGGTGAAAATGCAATATTTACTGACAGTCAAATAATTGAGCATAAAGTTGTAAAGGACGAAGATTTACCCATCTACCAAGGAATGATGAACGACATTCAATCAGGTGTTACAAATACGTATGAGTTTCGATTGTTGCATGATTCCGGAGATTATAGATACCACAGTATATCTACTAAGTTTATACAAGACAAAGAAGGCAATCCTATCTTTATGCTGGCAAAAGGCATTGATACTCATGAGCAAAGAGCAATTGAAGAACGCTCTCAGAAAGATTTACTTACTGACTGCTATAACAAAATAAGTGCTGAAAATATTATATCTGAAAAACTCAGGCAAGAGAACTCCGCAACTCATACCCTATTTATTATTGATATAGATAACTTTAAGGCAATTAACGACAATTTAGGACACTTTTTTGGAGATGAGGTATTAAAAGATATTTCGATAGGTTTAAAAGAAGCCTTTAGAGACATTGATGTAATTGCTAGAGTGGGTGGTGATGAATTTATTGTTTTTGTGGAAAATTTATCTGATGTGGATCTTATAGCAGAAAAAGCAGAAAAAATACTAGAAGTGTATAGAAAAACGTATTCGGGTGAATATAAAGATTATTCCGTTTCTGGAAGCGTGGGTGTTGCACTCTACCCTTGTAATGGCAAAACCTACGAAGATCTATACCAAAATGCTGACAAAGCACTTAATCAAGCTAAAATACAAGGCAAAAACAGATATATGCTTTATTCTGATGACCTAAATATTGGCACTACAAGAAGCATTACCAAAATTGAAAATGCAAACAGAATGGCGAGCTCTTTTTTTGATTATGACCTTATTTCCGCTGTGTTTAATATTCTCTATGAAAAAAATGGCGACAGTAGCTCAATCAATTTAACGTTAAGCTATATATGTCAAAAATACGGGGCTGATAGAAGCTATATTTTTGAAACTTTAGATGGCTGTGTTACATTGGATAATACTTTTGAATATTGTAAATCTGGCATTAGAAGCGAAATAGATAACTTACAAGGTATACCCTATGAATTATTTGCAGACTTTATTAACAAAGCGCATAATGACATAATTTATTCTAATGACCTAAGAGAAACCTTAGAGCAAGACGAAGCATTTAAAATTATGGATGACCAAGGAATACTGTCTTTTGTTCATGCTCAAATAAAGCGAGAAAACCAATTGACGTTCTTCATAGGGCTTGATGACTGCACAAAAACTAGAATATGGACAGAAAGAGAAATAAACAGCTTACAATACATAGGAAAACTTTTATCAATAATTTTACAAGGAACACACTTAAGAGATACTCTAAATGAACTTGCAAAAATACAGACAGATAGGTTTGCCGATGAACATTTTTTAATGAATTGTGTTGAAATGCTCCACTCAGGGAATGAGCCAAATGCTTCAATTTATGAACTGCTTGAAGCGGTGACACAGTATTATGATGCAGAAAGAAGTTATATATTTGAAGTATCAGAATGTGGTAAGTACATAAGCAATACGTACGAGTATTGCAAAACAGGTTTTGAAGCGTATAAGGATAATCTTCAAAACTTGCCAGTTGAAGAACTTAGCGTTTTATTGAATAAATGCAAATCTGAAGGTTCATTTCATCTTGACATCAACGAAATTGACAAAAGCTCTCTTGAGTTTGAGCTTATGGAATTCCAAAACCTCAAAGACATAATTATTGGTGCTGTACAAATAGAAGGTAGCGATGTAACAGGTTTTGTTGGCGTTGATAATTCACGTAAAAATAAAGATAAAATATCTATAATACGAACGGTTGCAAAGTTTACGGCTACCTTCCTTGATGAAACAGAACTCGTTGGAAATCTTAATAAACTTAGCTATTACGATGCACTTACCGGTGTTAAAAACAGACATAGTTATGGCCTTGCATTAAAAGATATTGACAAAAATATTGAAAGTTTAGGTGTGTTATATGTTGATATTTTAGGTCTAAGCGCAATAAATGATGCAAAAGGAATAGCCTTTGGTGACAGTATTTTGATAAAGCTGTCTGAAATTTTAACTTCAGTTTTTAGAGACAGAGTTTACCGGGTGGGTGGAGATGAATTTGTCGTAATTTCACAAAATGTATCAGAAGATGATTTTGAAAAAAAAGTTGCGTTATTAAAAGATATTCTTTCAAAAGAAGTAGATTTTAAAACAAACCTAGGGTACACATGGAATAAAAACTTAAAAAGCACAAATAAATCTTTAGAGACTTTTCATGTTGGTGAAAACTATGCACGTATTTTACGAGAAAACTTAGAAATGGAAATACATGATGGCAAATATATTGTATATATGCAACCACAAGTAAACATGGTGAGCGGCAAGGTTGAAAGTGCTGAGGCTCTTATACGTCGTTTAGGAGCAAACGGAGCACTTCAAGCACCTATTTATTTTTTACCATTTTATGAGAAAGAAGGGATTGTTCCTAAAATTGACGAGTTTGTATTTGAAACAGTTTGCAAGACTTTAAAATCATGGAAAGATAGCGGCGTAAAAAATCTACCAACTATTTCTGTTAATTGTTCAAGGATGACTGTTTCATCAAAGGGGATAGTTGAAAAATTCTCAAAAACGTGTGACAGCTATGGCATTGAGCGTTCTAACATTGTGATTGAAATAACTGAAACAATAAACGGAATAGATGAATATACGTTAGCTAATATAATTAAGCATTTTTCAGATGCAGGGTTTTTAGTTTCGCTTGATGACTTTGGAAGCGGTTATTCAAATTTAAACTCGCTCGTTATGGCTGACTTTGATGAGTTAAAAATTGACATGAAGATAATAGACGGTTTACATGAAGATAAAAAATCTAAAGCCTTAACACAAGTTGCTATTACACTTTGCGAAAGTCTAGGTAATATAACATCTGTTGCAGAAGGCGTTGAAAACCAACTGCAACATGATACACTTTGCGAACTAGGTTGCAAACTTGGACAAGGTTATTACTATGCAAAACCAATGCCAATAAATGAGTTCACAGCTAAGTATATGAATATATAAGACTTTAAAAATTACACTATAATCGAAAATTGCTAAAACAAGTAATTGGTAAACATTGATACTTTTTTTGCTTGGGACAAAAACAGAGAGATTGACATTCTCCGAAAAATAATTTGGCGTAAAGCGCCAATTGGTGATGCGCCACTTTTAGACCCTGTTGCGATTGATCAAGCGTGTGTAGACTTAATTTATGCGGCTCCCGATGGTGCATCTGTTGTCGAAAGAATTGAATCACGTGATGGCATTCACACGATAGAACATGCCGAAACTATTGGTTTAGGTACAAGAGAATATAATCTAGTAATGATTGACTAGTTATACCTAGTATGATAAGCTAGAGATAGCACGTAGTTATCTCTAGTTTGGAAGAAAAATGTTAGAAGTTTTTGAAATAATAAAAAGAGAAGCAATATTCCTTTGGTACTATTCTTCCATTCAGTTTTACCAAATATTCCCCTATTATGCTATGGGTATATTTGTAGGTTCTCTTGTTTCTGTATTTGGGAAAGATAAAATACATGCTCTTTTTACAAAGCTTTGCACCAGTAAAATAGGTGTAGTCGCGCTAATCCCTGCGAGCATTCTTGGAATTCTTTCTCCGCTTTGCATGTATGGAACAATTCCAATCGCAGCATCATTTTCTGAAAAAGGAATACGAGACGATTTACTTGCAGCCTTTATGGTTAGCTCAATATTGCTAAATCCACAATTACTTATGTATACAACAATGCTTGGAGGCGAGCTTACACTGGTTCGCCTAATAACATGCTTTTTGTGTGGGATTTTTGCAGGCGTGCTAGTAAGAATCTTTTTTACGAATAACAACTTTTTTAATTTTTCAAACTTTGGGAATGTTTCAAATAAAGATATAGACCCAAATCCTTTTTTGAGATTTTTAAAAAATCTTTGGCGAAACATTTTAGCAACGGCAAAATACTTTATTGTAGGTATTTTACTTACATCAGCCTTTACCCGTTATGTTCCCGTTTCCCTTGTAGAAATGCTTTTTGGCGCAAATAGGGGATTTGGAGTTTTATTTGCAGCAACAATTGGTGTTCCATTATACATGTGTGGCGGCGGAACAATTCCACTGTTGTCAGAATGGCTGTATAGGGGAATGTCTTTTGGTTCTGCAACATCATTTATGATAACAGGACCGGCCACAAAAATTACCAATTTAAGTGCTTTAAAAATGGTACTTGGTGGAAAACACTTTGCACTTTATTTTGCCTACATTTTTATATTCTCCCTTATTGCGGGACTCATAGTAAATGTAGTATTATATTAATAAGTATTTAATAAGGAAAAAAAATGAAAAAACTCTTAATCACTGTATGTGTTGTAGCTTCAACTGTATTGCTTTTTGCAGGCGGTTCAAATGAGGATGTAAAAAATGAAACGGTAACGGCTCGTCTTATTACCGATTCAGTTGGAATAGATGATAATTCTTTTAATGGTGCTGCTTGGAGAGGTTTTTTAGACTTTTATGGTGATACACAAGAAGAGCAAAAATACAGAGGCAATTTATACGATGTTGTAGCAATTGCAACGCAAGATCTTTTTGTGCCAAACTTAAAGCAAACGGTAGAAAATGGCTACGATTTAGTAATTTCAACTGGCTTTATATTTGCAAATGCAGTTGCAGAAGTTGCAAAAGAATATCCAGAGCAAAAATTTATGCTCATTGATGCTACATGGGTAAATGAGCCAAATGTGCAAAAATATGTTTTTGCAGAAGAGCAAGGGTCTTTTTTAGTTGGAGCACTTGCAGCACTTCAAGCAAAGGCCGACGGAATTGAAAATCCTATATTTGGATTTATTGGCGGCGTCCCAGGTTCGGTAATTACAAAGTTCGAAGTTGGATACATTCAAGGAATAAAGCATGTTATTCCTGATGCTGAAATTGTTGATTATTATACCAATGATTTTGGTTCAGCCCAACTGGCAAAGATTCAAGCAAAAACATGGTACGATAGTGGCGTGTATGCTATTTTTTCTGCAGCAGGTAGAGGTGGTTATGGAACTATTTCTCAAGCAAAAGAATACCGCTTACAAGGCAAAAATGTGTGGGCAATTGGTGTAGATTCAGACCAGTATGAAGAAGGTGTGTACGAAGAAAATAAATCTGCAGTACTTACTTCAATGATTAAAAAAGTAGAAACCGCCGTAGTGCTTGCTTTGGAAGATGTTAAAAATGATAGTTTTACTGGTGGAACCATTCGACTTGACCTTACAACCGATAGCGTAGGTTATAGCGATAAAAATGCAGAGATAAAAGGTAACGTCATCAATGAAGTAGAAAAAATTAAACAGGAAATACTTCGTGGGGATATTGTAGTTTATGCAACGTATAAAGATGCGCTTGCAGCGGGTGTAGTGCCTGCAGG
>CAYJMR010000049.1:7933-13606 GCA_964371375.1 uncultured Treponemataceae bacterium | reverse complement strand
ACTTGGTCTGCTGTTACAGCATCAAGCCCGCAACCAAAACTGGTAATTTGTACAAGCTCAAGGTTTGGCATATCAGAAACAAAATTGCCTGCTCTGTACAACCTATTGTGATACGTCCACTGATCCATTACTCGAAGCGGTAATTCTAGCGAACCTAAGTGAGCTACACTGTCCTCAGTTAATACGGCTAAACCAAGACCTGTAATGAGCTCTGGCATACCATGGTTAATTTCTGGATCTAAGTGGTATGGTCGTCCTGCAAGCACAATACCTGAAGCGCCACGTCTAATTAACTCTTCAATGGCATCTTCACCTTGTTGTTGTACTTCTTTTCTAAAGTTTTCTTGCTCTTTCCAACCAGCCGATACTGCTTTTTTCACTTCTGCTAAAGTAATATCGGGAAATTCTTTTATGAGTTCTTCATAAAGTCTTTCTGCCAAACGAGCTTTATCATATATAGGTAAGAATGGATTCATAAAAGTAATCGACTCATCTTTTCTAAGCTCATCAACATTGTTTCTGAGTACCTCAGGGTAACTTGTAACGATTGGACAGTTATAATGATTTCCTGAAGTTGGATCTTCTTGGTGCTCATACGGTGCACAAGGATAAAATATAAACTTTATACCTTTTTCAATGAGCGCGGTAACGTGACCGTGTGCAATTTTTGCAGGATAACAAACTGATTCTGACGGAATTGTTTCCAACCCTTTTTCATATACATCACGACTAGAGCGTGGCGAAATTTGAACTCTAAAACCAAGCCGTGTAAAAACGGTATGCCAAAGCGGATAATTTTCGTATGTATTTAAAACTCTTAAAAAACCAACATCACCCCTTGTGGCCTCATGTGGTAAAAGCGAGCGATATGAAAACAGTCTTTTATATTTCCATGCATAGAGGTTAGGCAAAGCTCCTTCATTAACCGCTTCACTACCATCGGTGTTTTGTGCATTCGATGCATCAACGATTTGTCCGATTGGATTTTTTGTGTCATCTGAATCGAGCATTGCACCTTTTTCACATCTATTTCCAGTTAGGAAGGTTCTAACATGTTTACCAGTATTGAAGGTATTAATGGTCATCAAACAATTGTTTGAACATTTTTTACATCGTTGCAAACTTAAATCTACATGGAATGCTTCAAGTTGTTCTAAGTCTGCAATCTCTGACTTAAACTCACCAGCTTTTAATTTTCTTTCAATTTCTGCTTTTTCTTCATCGGTCACACCAGCTGGAACTTCAGTTAAATCAACCCATTGATCAAGTGCAATCAGAGCAGCACCAAAAGCGCCCATAAGTCCTGCTACATCAGGTCTAAAAACCTTTATGTCAGCAACTTGCTCAAAGGCTCGCAAAACAGCATCATTGTTAAATGTACCACCTTGCACAACAACCTTTGTACCAATGTCGCTTGTTTTTCTAAGTTTAATTACTTTAAAAAGAGCATTTTTAATTACTGAGTATGAAAGCCCTGCAGAAATATCGGGAACCGTTGCTCCTTCTTTTTGTGCTTGCTTAACGCGGCTATTCATAAATACTGTACAGCGACTACCAAGGTCTACAGGATTTTTTGCTAACAAAGCCTTTTGACTAAACTCTCTAACATCCATTCCCAATGAGCGAGCAAAGTTATCTAAAAAGCTCCCGCAACCTGCAGAACATGCTTCATTTAATTGGATTGACTCAATAGCTCCATCTTTAATCATAAGACTCTTCATGTCTTGCCCACCAATGTCGAGTAAAAACTCTACACCAGGAACAAAGAAGTCTGCTGCTCTATAGTGTGCTATGGTTTCAACTTCACCTGAATCAACTCCCAGTGCCGCCTGAAAAAGAGCTTCTCCGTAACCCGTAGAAACTGCTCGTGCGATATATGCATCCTTTGGAAGTATTTTATATAAATCTTTTAAGACTTTTACGGCGAGGTCAACAGGATTTCCCGCATTAACATCGTAAAAACGCCATAAAATTTCGCCTTTTTTATTTATAAGAATTGCTTTTGTAGTTGTAGAGCCAGAGTCAAGACCTAAATACACAGGACCTTTTGCATCTTTTAGCTCTGCAGTTGCTGCCTTTTCTTTTCCGTGGCGTTTGTGAAACTCATCTAGTTCTTTTTGATCATTAAACAAGGGATCTAAGCGTTGTATTTCTTGCATGTCGGCATTTTCGAGTGTTTTTAATGATTCTCTAAGCTCTGCCACCGTTGGAAAGTGAATTTCTTCAACTGGTTGAACGCATGTAAAACTCGTTTCTGCAGAAAGGGCTGAACCTGTTGCCACAAAGAATTGTGAACCTTCGGGAACAATTATGGCGTCGCCTTCTAAGTTTAAAGTTACAATAAAACGGTGTCTAAGCTGATCTAAAAAGTGTAGCGGGCCACCTAAAAAGGCAACATTTCCACGAATTGGTTTTCCGCATGCGAGCCCCGAAATAGTTTGGCTTACCACCGCTTGAAAAATACTGGCGGCAATATCTTCTCTTCTTGCACCTTCATTTATAAGAGGCTGAACATCTGTTTTAGCAAATACACCACAACGAGCTGCAATTGGATAAATGGTATTTGCGCCCTTCGCAAGTTCGTTTAACCCTGTTGCATCTGTTTCTAAAAGGGCTGCCATTTGGTCAATAAATGCTCCAGTCCCTCCCGCACAGGTGCCGTTCATACGCTGTTCCATACCACCGTCAAAGTAGATAATTTTTGCATCTTCTCCACCAAGCTCAATAACAACATCAGTTTGAGGAATTAGTTTTCGCACAGCACTTGTTGAGGCTACAACTTCTTGAACAAAGGGAATTGAAAGCCAATGAGAAACGGCCATACCACCAGAACCAGTAACCTTAATGCTAAGTGTTTGAGCTTCGCCATCTTTACTGTGCTTTTCAACCGTATCCAAAGATGTTGCAACAACAGTCATAATGGTGTTTCTAATATCAGCTCTATGGCGCTCGTATTGACTAAATATAATTTTATCATTTTCATCAAGCACAACAACCTTTACCGTTGTTGAACCAACATCAATACCCATTCTTAGTGGAGTAATAATTTTTTTTATAACCAAAGTATCTTTGCCTATATTAAATCCATTCACATCATTAGTTTCTTTTTTTTCGTCTTTCATCTTAATTTTAACCACTCTTTAAAACATACCTATACTAACCTAAATAAAATGTTAGAACATATTTAGTAAATCATATTATCAATTTAGTATACTATTCTTGATACAGGAACAATAGCAAACCCTGCCTCGTAAATTGCATTAATTAAAATATCAATTTTTTCATACATGTAATCGGGTCTTCGTCCATCACTAACCCCAACGGAAATAGGAATAATTGCTCCATCGTATAGTTTAGAAGCAACACCTTCAATCAACTCTGTTGTTGAAACATAGGAAAACCCTGTTTGTGCAGCAGTTTCTAATGTTAAAGTATCATCAATATATAATACATTATCTATTAACGTATAACCTGCATTAGTTCCTGCTGTTTCAATAAGCTCTGAGCTTCTATAGTATGGAGTGTGCCAAAACAATTCCATATCTTTCTCTGTAAGAGCAAAAAACTCATCTTCATTATTTGCCAATCCTCTTCGGATGTAACTCTCATCAATAATAAAATCACTTGATTCTAAATCTACCGTTGTATAGAACATCGGAGCAACTTCATGTCCTTTTTCGACAATTGCTATTACAGATTCAGGGAATCTTTTCAAAAACTCGCCATTTACAAAAAAACTTCCCACAAGCCCATATTCAGATAATGTATCAAGAATATGCACCAATCCGTCTCTATTATCCAATGCATCAAGGGCAAATGAAACTGTAGGCCTTTTTGTATTTTCTGTCAATAAACTTGAAAAAAGAGGTTTGTTTTGGCTTTCCCCTTGTAAGGCTCTTACAAATAGAATATTTTCATAGCGTGAGCCACTTCGTTCAGAGCTAACTATACGCCATAATGAATTCATTTGGGAATGCTCTCTATTTATTGTTAATGCAGAAGGAATCCATGTATTTGTTTTTGAAACATACTCAAATGTGCCTATATTATTTGAAGCAAGGATTCTTTTTCCACTTTCATCCCATGCAAATCGGTTTATTGCAGATAAAAAAAGCACTTCGTATTCTTTAGTTATTAGGTTCCATTGCCTTACAGTTTGACTGCCACCTATGAACATAGAAGAACTATTTCTCCATTCAAATGACACTACATTTTCTTCAATAAGAACATATTTTTGAGTCCATGACAATAAATCGTACACGTATAGATATCTATTGTTTTGTGCATCAATTTTTCCGCTTTCATCTGACTTTGTTGCTGTAAATGCCACCAGTTTTTTATCGGGCGACAAAGAAGGGTTTGCCGCATTCGCTGGAATATCTAATTGCTCAAAAAATACCTGTGATGCAGTATTATTGGCGCTAAGTTTATACACATAGCTTTCATTTAGTTTTCCTGAGTATTCAAACCACAACAATGGAGTGCTCAACAAGACACTGTTACTTCCTGCCTCTGCTTTTTGCTCTGAAGGAATCCATAATACAGAAAAATTCAATTTACTATCTGAAATAGGCACAAATGCTTGAGAAAATAATACATCTGAAAAAACACTTGTATCACTCTTTGCTAAGGCAGCATACGGCTCTTCAATTTGAAAATAAAAAAGAGAATGTTCATTTTGCATTATGATAAGTTGTGTTCCACTCTCATCAACCCAAAACCGGTCCGTAGAACCATTAAAATCCCAGGGAAGTCGGCCAACAATTTCTCCTGTGCCTAAAACATCTGAATAGAGAGCTCTTGTATATAGTTCATTTACAGAAAGAGAAAACACGATATCATCTTGAATATAGATTAATTGTTTATCTGATGCCCACGCAATAGAATCAATTGAACCTTCCCCAATTCGTCTGTATTGCTCCTCAAGGCGAGCTAATTCTGCAATATTTTCAACATCTAAAAAATATAAGTTACCTTGTTTTTCATACACAACAACTTTAGAGTTTCCTGACCAATGCACAGGAATTTCATCAAAGCTAAAATCTGCCTTATCATTAAGTACAATTTCTTGACCTGTTTGCGTATTTGAAAGCATTAGATAAGCGGTTGCAGCAGAGCGTTTTTTAAAATAGCACATCCAATTACCGTCTGCACTAACCGATGTTTCGATAACATTATCTCTTGCACGAGCATCGATTGTAGGCGAAGGAATAAAAATACTGTTTTGTGAAAGCTGTGTTAGTGTTTTATTATCAGATGAGTACATAAACGTACCATCAGCATTTCGTACTTGTAAAAATTTTCCGCCTTGAAG
The DNA here is from genome assembly GCA_964371375.1 of uncultured Treponemataceae bacterium. Classification (GTDB taxonomy): domain Bacteria; phylum Spirochaetota; class Spirochaetia; order Treponematales; family Treponemataceae; genus CAYJFX01. Next base: position 8,292 of record CAYJMR010000049.1, on the reverse strand, counting down.
AGAGTCAAGTTTTTGCGGATAACAGTTTAATAGCGCAACATCATTTGAACTTGCTTGATTTGCATTAGGGTTCTGAGAAATAGTAGTATTATATAAGTTTTTCCATGTTTCTGTTCCTCTTGTTACTTCTGCCGTAAACAAGAGTCCGTCAGAACCATTTAAGTCAACGTCAGGAAATGAAACAGAGCTTTGAGAAAAGCTCGGAATACCAAAAAAAAGTAGTACCACAGGAATTATAAACTTAATACTTATTTTCATTGCATCTTCTCCGCTATAATGAGAAAAATCATACTCAAACAAAGAGCACTATTTATCTATTATAACAATACCATAAAAAGCCGCAAGTGACAAGTCATTCT
>CAYJMR010000049.1:5520-7833 GCA_964371375.1 uncultured Treponemataceae bacterium | reverse complement strand
CAAAAAAAAGAGTTTGACATTGCTTTGTACAATATGTATAATATTAGTATTCTAGTAGAAATAATACAATTTATTAAGGAGACACAAATGAAAAAAATTATTATTCTATGCATTGTGGCACTTTTAGTTAGTGGCGTTACATTTGCACAAGAACAAGAACCTGGCTTTTCAAACACCATATATACCGGTGTAGGCTCAGGCTCAATGCTCGAATCAAATGCCCCAAGTAAAGGTGGCGACGAAGATGTTCGTTTTGAAGGTTTTGTGAACTATTTTACAGCAAATGTTCAAGCAAGTGGTATAACTATTGCAGGTGATATTGCGTGGGTTCTTTTTGAACAAGGTGGATTAAATACCAAAATTAAAGAATGGAACTTTAATGCTATCATGAGCCCTATTGCAAACCTAGACATTGGTGTAGGTACTAACCTTGACTGGCAAGTTGGACCAAAACCATTTTCAGGCCCAAGCTATTCAGCTTATGAAGTTCCAGAATATGCAGGATTAAGTATTTTAGGAAATAGCGTAGGCACCGTTACCAACCATTTTGCTTCCGATGCTGTAGCTGTTCGTTATTCTTTTGAAGATTTAATTGTAGTAGGAGCTGGTTTAAACGGTGGGATTTCAAACACCGTTGGAGCTGGACTTGGTATCGAAGCAAATATTCTTGATCTTTTTTCTATAGGTTTTGCATATAACGGAAGCTTTGGCTCAACAGGAAATATTTTCTACCTTGGTTCTTCTATCTATGTTGTAGACGGATTTGATATTGATGTTTGGACAAATTTTGAACCTAAAAACAATACATCTATCGGTGGTAGAGTTGAATTTTATAAAGGCGGATTTCGTTTAGCTCCTGAATTTACTGCTACATTCTGGTCACAAGAAAACAAAGGCAATTCTATGTTTGCAGCAATAGTTGCAGAGTTTAGCATTACCGACAGAATGTTACTTGGTGCAAACGCAAGTTGGGGCTTAGGATCAGATTCTGACACAAAAAATGACAATAATGATTCTGGTGCTCGCTTAAATGTATCACCACACTTTGTATGGAACATCACAGATGCACAACGCCTTGCAATAGGGTTTAACTTAATTCCTGTTTGGTGGCAAGATGACACTTCTGAGTTTTTCTGGAGTATTCCAATTTCATGGAAAGTATCTTTCTAAAACTATAACAGTTTAATAAAAGAGGATGTCAACACTTTGAGTGTGACATCCTTTTTTTATTGTTCCGGCTGAAGCCCCGAAACTATAAACTCATCAGGAAACTTTGTAGGCCTCCCTGTTGCAGCATCAACACAAGCCCACATAACACGGGCTTCGGCACAAACAGTCCCATCTTTTTTTCTAATAACTTGAGAAAACTCTCCTGATATTTTTTTTAGTTTTGTTACACTCACATCAACATATAAAACATCATCAAGTACGGCAGAGGCCTTATACTTAATATCTATTTCAGTTACATACATGTGATACCCAGCTGCAACAATACCTTTATAATCAAAGCCAATTTCATGTAAAAACTGCATTCTTGCGTGTTCCAAATAGTTTAAATATACCGCATTATTTACATGATTATATGAATCGCATTCGTATGTTCTTACTTGCAAGGTAATAGTTTTTGTCATCGTTTTCTCCTAAATTTTTATTTTAAAACAGAATCCACTAAGGTTTTAAAGTCTTTATTTACATTAGTGCTTTTTACTTCTAAATCTTTTGGTATTAAAAATATTCCGGACTCTTCTACAATTGAATCTATTTCTACTACTTCTAAGTCACTTAACGGTTTTTGCGATTGAAAGAATTTGTGAACTAAGCTAAATGTTGTATTAAGGCTTTCAACTGGATTACCATCTACTTCATCAACAGTACTTTCAAGCACTTCCTCTTGCTCAGTTTCAACAGAAGAATCTGTATCATCGTCTTCATCTAGATAAGAGAAATCAATACTTGAAATATTAAAATCAAAGTTTTCAAAGTAATTTTCAATACTGCCATCATCTGAAGAACGCAAGCTCTTTTCACCTATAAATAAATCTTCTTTAAGAATATCATTTACAGTATTTTTCAGATCTTCATCGCTCTTTTCAGCAGCAGCCATACTTACGTCAAGTTCTTCTACTTCTTCTAGACTTTCAACTTCATCGAGCCCTTCTATTTCTTCTACAGCTTCAACTTCGTCGAGCTCTTCTACTTCTTCTACAGTTTCAACTTCGTCGAGCTCTTCTACTTCTTCTAGGCTTTCAACTTCATCGAGCTCTTCTACTTCTTCTACAGCTTCAACTTCATCGAGCTCTTCTACTTCTTCTA
>CAYJMR010000049.1:0-5420 GCA_964371375.1 uncultured Treponemataceae bacterium | reverse complement strand
TTCAACTTCATCAAGTTCTTCTACTTCTTCTAGGCTTTCAACTTCGTCGAGCTCTTCTACTTCTTCTAAGCTTTCAACTTCATCAAGCTCTTCCACTTCTTCTACACTAGGAGTAGCTACTTTAACAGGCGAAGCCTCAGCGGTTATACTTTGATTTGAGATTGCTGGTGCACCTACAGCATTTACAACGATATTCCCGCTTGAAAGAATTTGTTCAAGCATTCGTTTTATTTCATCTGCAGAGGCTCCACCTAACTGAGATTGCGCAGGGGCACTTTGTTTACCCACTGCAGCCATAATTTCATCCCAGCTTTTATCAAGAATATCAGAAACTTCGGCGTCGTATTTTTTCCCACGGCCACCAAGGCTCTTTTTTATGCCCGTGGCTACTTCGTCTTTTCTCAAACTTATGCTTTTTGTTACTGCATTCCAGTCAACATCTTCTTTACTTGTAAGATACTCATTAATTAGAGAGAATTGGAAACGTTTAATACGGTCACGAATAACGACCATATCATCTTGTTTTGCATTAAAAATTAAAAAGATAACTAGGTATGAAGTTATAAAGATACAAACAAGTAAAAGAATTTTTACTGCATCGGGGAATACAAATAGTTCCTCTGTGTACCAGTGTGCAACTTGAACTCCATCAATACTTTTATCAACCAATAAAACTAAGCTATCACTTTGTGATATCGACACAAGCCTATTTAAGCCTTGCTCTATTGTTTCAAGGGAATTTGTTAGTGTTTCAAGTAATTGTTCTTGACCTATATTTGGAAGCCCTAACAGCAAAACGGGATTTTCCATTGAACCGGCCAATATTGGAGTTTGAGAAACTTGAATAAGGTTTTCGGCTATAAGCTTTTGAGTAAAATCAAACATAGAAGTATAAAATACAACCGTACCTCGATAGGCTTCAATACCATCGTAAAATGGAAAACTGTAAAGCACTAAATCTGATTCTACATCATATATAATTCTCGCCTCAGATTCTTGAGGACTTTGAACTACCTCATACGGTAAAGCATCTAAATCTTCATACAACCTATAGGAAATAGCGTTTGCACTTCTTTGCAGAACATCTTCATCAAATGTACTATAGTGCAACCCCCGCCCATTACTTTCTATTATGCGTATTCCCAATAAGGATGGAGTTTTTAACATCAACTCCCCTGCAGCATTCACACGCCCTTCAATAGTCTCAGTTGTTTGTGTTGCTAAAAAACTTTGTTCAACAAAGGTATTTTCAACAAAATCGTTATTAAAGGTATCTATGGATTCTTGCAAATGATTATTGAATACATCAGAGACGTTTGAAAGCTTTTGCTCTAAGCTTCTAACAACGGCCGGTTGATAAAATCGTGTTTCAATAACGGTAAAAAGCCCTGAAAACGCAATTACGGTAAAAATTGCAAAAATGAGAACTGAACTTAATAATGTAATGGCAACTTTTTGTCCCGAAGTCACTTTATCTCCCAAAAATTAGTGTAAGTAAAAATACATTACCCTATTTAGTTATCGGCAATTTAAATAAAGCTCTTGAATACATAATGATAACAGTGTACACTAAAGTATGAAAAAAATATATACCATCTTTATATGCATTGCAATAGGAATAGTATTAATTGTAATTTTTGGGACAGCTATAGCATTTGTTTCTGGTAATGCAAATCCTGGCAATAGCTTAAGACGACAAGACCCCTCCCCGACAATTATAGCCAATACATCAAGCGATGAAACTTCGGTATATTCACAAATTGGACTTCTTAGATGTAGCACTGCCGATGACCCCTCAATACCCCTCGTAGTCAGTCCTTATTTTCCATATCCAACAAACGACAAAGCATTTTACGAAGAAATTTTTAAGAAAAATTTAAAACTACGGTCACTCATAGTCAATTATTTTGAGTCTTATACACAAAAAGAACTTTTAGATATCGGAGAACAAAGTGTTAAACAAGAACTCATCACAATAATAAATAATGAACTTGTATTAGGCTCAATAGACAGCCTATACTTTGCCGAATATATTTTTTTAGAATAAGTGCAACCTCTTATTGTGTACTGTGTCTAAAATAGAAAGAAAAAAATTGGAGAAAAATGATGAATGAAGAAATCCTTATACCTGCAGCCCAAGTAATTGTTTCTATAATTCCTATAGCAGGGATTGTTATCGGCGGAATTGTTATATTCTTTTATTTGCTATGGCGTAATGCACAAATAACCTTACTCATAAAAACAGGAAAATATGAACCTTTGCAGTTTAACTTCCGACTGTTTTTTTTGCTAACGGGAATACTGCTTATTGGAATTGGGATCACATTGAGTATATTCTTTATTGTTCTTGATGGGTTTTCCTATAACCTATTAGGTGGAGTTATTCCCTTAGTAGTTGGATTTTGCCTCATTACATTTTATAAAATATATAAAATATAACTAAAGCCTTTTTCGCTGAGAATTATTTTGAAGTTTTTTAGGCCGCCCTATTCTAAAGTAGCTCTCCAAGACTTTGAACTTGTAAAACGAGTTTGCAAGGGCGATTCATTAGCTTTTGCAAGTCTTGTAGAAAAATATGAAAAAAAGGTCAGAGCCCTTGGGTATAGTTTTTTTAAGAATGAAACAGATACTGCAGACTTCCTCCAAGATGTATTTTTAAAAGTATATACTAATATATCCAGCTTTAGAAAAGAATCACAGTTTTCTACTTGGCTTATGCGTATTGCATACAATACGGCCATTAATGCAAAAAACAGACGAAAAGAATATGTAACTCTCAGCGAAAATGCAGAAATTCTTGACAATGACTATAGCGTTGAAGAAAAACAGCTTAGAGAACTAACCGCAGAGTCCATAAGAGAAGCATTAAAAGAACTTCCTAAACAATTTGCTCTCTGCCTCGACTTATACTTTTTTTATGACTTTTCTCACAGTGAAATAAGCATCATTACAGGACTTCCCGTAAACACTATTAAATCAAATATATTTAGAGCAAAAAAACAACTAAAGCAAAAATTAGAAGAGTATATTTTTACGTAGAAAAAAGAGGATACCATGAAAGAAAACATATGCGATAAAACAATTAATTCGTTCCTTGAACTTGATAAGGATGAGAGTCTCGGATTTAAGACAACTCTTCACCTACTTACTTGCAAAAAGTGCCGTACCGTAGTACGTTTATACACTCTAGCACAAAGATCTAGTTCTAGGCCACTATATAAGGCAGAAGAAAGCCAAAGCAATGCCATACATCAAATAGTGCAAAAAGCTAATCCAAGTTTGGAATTGTTAAAAAGCAGCCAAATCAAGCCCGTTTCTATGACACGATGGCTAATTTCAGGACTTATGCTTGTTGTTACAATATTTATTTTTAGCTTATTAAACGAAACCATTTCGAATTCGCGCCTACAAGTAACAATTTACCTGTGTTTTTCGGCTTTTATTTGTGCCTTTTGTGCTTTTTTTATTGGAAGTAATTTAGACTTTTTTATAAAAAAAATTGATAAGACTTTTCATTCTGGTCAATAAAAAAAGACGATTGCTTTTTATACAACCGCCTTTCTTTCCACTAATTCCAAAGGGATGTCGGATTAACAGCCGTGCCATACTTTAACACAGCAAAGTGTAGGTGGTTACCAGTGCTCATTCCTGTACTTCCCACCCAACCAATTATTGAGTTTGTGTCTACATATTCCCACCGAGAAACATTAATATCAACCATATGGGCATATAAAGTTGTATATCCCGAATGGTGTGTAATAATTACATAGTTTCCGTATACAGGATCTCCGTATCGGGCAGCACTAACCTGACCAAGCTGAGAAGCAAAAATAGGTGTCCACTTCGGGGCTGCCATATCAACTGCAGAATGATAACTTCTTGCACCTGTAAAAGGACTATTTCTCCACCCAAAAGAAGAACTAATATAATAACGATTGCGTAGCGGTATTTTGAATAAGTCACCGTTGATTTCTTGTAGCGTTGCCCAGTCTAAGAGAGCATCGGGAACAAAAAGCATATTGCCTTCTTCAAGGGCTACCAGTTGTTCAATACCATTTACTGTTGCTGTTTTTTCAGGAGATACTTCATATTTTTCCGCAATTGAAGCCGGTGTTTCACCTGTCTCTCTCACGGTGTATAAAATACCCTCCATAGATGGTATTCTAAGATACTCACCTATTTGAATATTTCTTGTTTGTCTTATGTTATTAACACTTATAAGTGTATCCTGTGTAATACCAAAGCGCTCTGCAATAACACCAATCATATCCCCCTCACGAATCCTATATGTTGAATAGGATAACGTAGGAAATTCTTTTTCTGTATGTAATTCTTGTATTAATGACCTAGGAGCTACATTTGCAGTTACTGGAAGATCTAGCCCCGCAGGAACAAAAGAATCGTATCCGCCTTGTCCTGAAAAAAGCTGGGCCATAATTAAGTTTTCGGAATTATCGGATGACATACCAAATATTTTTGATGATGCATCATAATTTGCAATTGCATCATCAATGCGTGTGTCTGTAGGTGGATCAACCTCAGGGGAAGGGGCTGTAGACGTGTATTTGTTTTTTGAAGAATCTTCATTTGAAGCAACCCAAATAAACACAGAACATGCATACACCATTAGGGGCAAAAGCAAGCAAAAACGTTGGGTAGATAATTTATTTTTAGTTCGTAGTTCTTTTATAGTTTTAAAAACTTTATGCATCGCATTCATTTCCTGTTAATCCCAATAAAATATGTTTCAAATGACTCCGAACGGCAAGCAACAGGTTTAAAGGTTCTTGCTGTAACAAATAGTGATTTCATCTTTTTCATTAAGCTCTGTTGGTCTCCACCTTGGAATATTTTTATTGCACAGTTTCCACCGCTAATGAGCATATTTTCTGCATAATTAATTGCCATTTCGACTAATTCTGCAGAACGTGCTGTATCAATAAGTTTGTTTCCAGTTGTGGCGGGTGCAGCATCGCACAACACCGCATCGTAAGGTCCTAACTTTTTTACACTATTTCGTACTTCGTCATTATACAAGTTTCCTTGAAAAAAAGCAAGATTTTTATCGCTAATATTCTTAGAAAGCTCTTGTAAATCGACTGCTACAACTTTTCCGGTATTTTTTAACTCTCGCAAAACAAATACCGTCCAACTACCGGGAGCCGCTCCCAAATCTAACACACGAGAATTTTTTGAAAACAACGAAAACTTTTCATTCATTTCCTTTAATTTATACACAGAGCGCGCTGGGTACCCTTCAGAGAAGGCTTTTTTTGTCCAAAAATCACTTTTTTCATAGCTACTCACTGGAATTCATTCCTTATGTACATTTTTTTTCTACGTGTGTTTTATTTATCGGCAAAGTATGCTATAATCTCTACATGAAATTTGATTTTACAACACATTTACAAAAAATAGAC
>CAYJMR010000048.1:3727-13870 GCA_964371375.1 uncultured Treponemataceae bacterium | reverse complement strand
TGTGGTTTAAAAATAAAAGCAACATACTAGGAATACTTCATGGATAACATAGTACGCCCTGAAAGCGTTTTGCAAGAAGACGAAAATGATTTTAACTTACGTCCGCAATTCTTAAATGAATTTTTGGGACAACAGAAAATAAAAGAAAATCTACATGTTTTTATTGAAGCTGCAAAAACACGAAAGGAAAGTTTAGACCACCTTTTTTTAATTGGACCTCCCGGCTTAGGGAAAACAACTTTAGCACAAATTACTGCTCACGAACTTGGAGCAGACTTTAAGGTAACCTCTGCACCAGCTTTAGATAAACCAAAGGATCTTGCAGGAATACTATCGACTGTAACAGAAAGAACAGTATTTTTCATAGACGAGATACATAGATTAAAACCCGCAATTGAAGAAATGCTCTATATTGCAATGGAAGATTATGAACTTGATTGGATTATTGGGCAGGGAGTTGCAGCACGAACAGTTAGAATACCTATTCCAAAGTTTACTCTTGTTGGGGCTACTACGAAGGCAGGCATGGTCTCTAGTCCTTTAATTAGTCGTTTTGGAATTGTCCAACGTTTTTCCTTTTACGAAACGAATGAGCTTGCAAGCATAATAAAAAGGAGTGCGGGAATTTTAAATGTAACTATTGATAATGATGCGGCAATTTTGATGGCAAATTGTTCACGTGGTACGCCTCGCGTTACAAACCGCATTTTGCGGCGAATGAGAGACTTTGCACAAGTATTTGGTAACGGACATATTACAAAAGATGTGGTTTTAAGTGGATTAAAGCGCTTGGAGATAGATTCGCTGGGATTAGAAAAGCATGATAGAGAAATACTATCAACCATTATTAAAAATTTTGGAGGGGGGCCTGTTGGTGCTGAAACTTTGGCAATATCTATAGGCGAGTCTGTAGACACATTAGAAGATTATTATGAGCCTTTTTTGATTCAGTCGGGTTTAATCCAGAGGACACCACGCGGCCGAATGGTAACAGAAAAGGCATATGAGCATTTAGGAATAGAGAAGTTAAAAAGCAATGCTAACGAAAGATTTTTATTTTGATTTACCCGAAGAATTAATTGCACAACATCCATCAAAAGTACGAGGGGATGATAAGCTTATGGTATTAAGTCGTGCAAAAGGAATAGTAGAGCACAAGTCAATGCTAGACTTAGCTGACCTCATTGATGAAAACACACTAATGGTTTTTAACAACTCTCGTGTTAGGCGTTCTCGGTGCTATGCTGATAAGCTTGCAAAAAATCCAAATGAACAAGCTGCAACTAAACCTGTTGAGTTTATGATATTAGAAAATGTTAGCTTAGAAAACTCTAACAATCAACTTTGGCGATGCATGGTTAAAAATGCAAAAAAACAGAAAGTTGGAAACGAGTATCGTTTTTTTGATGGTACCATAGGAACAATCGTCGAAAATGAAAACGACATAGGAACAGAATTTAGAACACTTTCATTTTTACTTCCAAGCGGAGAAACATCATTAAGCGAAACATGGTTTGAAAAAAATGGGCATATCCCGCTTCCTCCCTACATAAAACGAGAAGATGATGATGAAGATGGAGAACGATATCAAAATGTATATGCCCAAACGACAGGCTCAGCTGCATGTCCAACAGCGGGATTACATTTTACAAGAGAACTACTTGAAAGGTTACAATCTAAAGGTATACAAATTGAATATGTTACACTTCATGTTGGGCTTGGAACCTTTTTACCGGTGCGAGCTGAGAACATAAAAGATCATTCCATGCATAAAGAGTATTATACAATAAGTGAAGAAAGTGCTAAGGCAATAAATGATGCAAAAATGTGTGGTAAAAAAATACTTGCAGTAGGTACCACTTCTGTTAGAACACTTGAATCTGCATGGGATAGAGAAAGGTGTTGTATAAAGGCTGGAACAAGCTCAACAAATATTTTTTTATATCCGGGGTGCACCTTTAACGTGGTGGACAACCTTTTTACAAACTTTCATACTCCCGAGTCGACTCTTTTGATGCTTGTAAGTGCCTTTGCAGGAAAAGAAGCTATTTTTAGTGCGTACCAAAAGGCTATAGAAAAGAATTACCGCTTCTTTTCGTATGGAGATGCAATGCTCATTGTATAGAGTATTAATAATACTTTAATTCTTCAATCGATTGTTCTAAGAGATTTAAAAATTGGTTTTTTAAAAAAAGATTTTCAGGTTTTTGTGATTTCTCTAATTCTAAATCAAAAAGTTTTGAAGCCTTTTCTAGAATTGTATTACAATCTTTTTCAGTTAAGGGAAGACGAGCCCCGATTAATGTATTTTCTAATTCCCTGCTGCGGAAAGTGATTTCCCCTGCAAATGCTATTCTCAAATCATCTAGGTTTGATCCCTTGCTTGAATCTGCTAAAAATGTGTATGAAGCACTTTTATCATTTTGCTCATATGGGGAGCCTAGTTTTACATATCGCGCTGTATGCCAATCTATAATCGGAATGCGAATTTTTGTTAGGAAAAAACCTTGTGGGATTTCATTAAATTTTGAAAGTGCTACAACTTTAGTTTCTGAAGCACTTCGAAGTTCTAAAGAAGCTTCCAATGCAAGCAGGGGAGAATATAAACTCATTCGATGAGGAGTATTGCAGATATTTCCTCCAATAGTTGCAATATTTCCAACATTATGTGATGCAACAAGAGATGCAGCCTCATATAAAAATGAAGGTACGCGGTTTTTGCCTACTTCCAAAATTTGATTTATTGTAACGGCAGAACCGAAATCAATAAAGCGTTCTGTTTTATTGATTTCTTTAAGTTCTTCAATATTTCCAATAAAAATACATGATGACGGTAATCGAATTTTTGTTCCATTTGGATATTTTTTACAAAGAGTCGCACCTGCAAACACTTGTAAATTTTTAGTATTTTTTAAGTGATAAAGAACTTCTTGTATTGTTGATGCTGTAAAAACATGTACTTTATTTTCTTCCATATTCAACCTTTCCCTTTCTTTCGAGTCGGATATCATATGCTTTAAAAATTGCATCTATCAGTAGCTCAATGTTTGTACAAAAGCAAGTGAATGTTCTAAGTCTTCTTAAAATAGCATTTCGTGTAGGGGTTTCATTCTCATTAATTATTTCATGTATGGCAAAAATTTTTCCTGCATCGCAAAACCCACAAAGTGATACATTAGCTTGACTTAATCCTTGCATAATATCTTCATACTCATTTGTGAGTGAAAATTGCTCTAATGTGATTATACTTTGAGATGTAATAGAACCTATGGGTACAAGACACGCGGGTACAGGTTTATCATTTATTAAGACTGTGCAAGAGCCACATACACCCTTTGTACAACCACATTTTGCAGAAATGATATTATTTTTTCGAAGAACATTGAGTAAGGTTTCATCTTTATCTGCTTCTGTGGTTGTTACTGTGTTATTTATTGTTAGGCTTATTTGCACTTACAGCCTCCTCTGTATTTTTTTTGTCTATTTGTTCGTTAATTCCTTGAAACAGTTCAAAAATTCTTTCTTGTTCAACAGGATACATGGTCAATGCTTGTCTCAGAGTTTGGGATAATGCATTAGAAATAGCAGAAGGAAGTGTGCTATATACTAGTTCTCGTATTTGTTTTGGATCATCTCCACTTTCCAAAAATGTTACAGATATATCGGGTTGTGAATACTGTTGGTTTTTTAATGCTTGAGAGAGGACTTTTTTTACACAGCTCTGTATTGCATAGCGTGCTTTTCTTTTGTTCATTACGCTCCCAGCATCTATCGAAATCCATATACTTCTAATATCATATGAGTAAATTGGCATATTAAGTTCAATCTCTGCAACTAAAGCAATCCATGAAGTGACATAAAAGGGTTTCCCAGTAAAATTTGTTGTATTCCAGGTTTTTTTATTTGCCAAATTAAATGTTCTTTTTACTGTAATGGGTAAGGGCTGATGAAAACGTTGTTTTTGTAAGCTTAAGCATGCTTTTTTAAGTAATTGGGATGTGATATACATATTACTTACCATTTTTTCAGGAACAAGGGGCTCTTCATTTTGGCTTAAAAAATTATCAATGGTTATATCTTCTACATTTACGGACAAAATTGAAGCGGCAACTTCTTTCCAAATTGCAGTCAATGTCAAAGAAGTACTTAATACCTTAATACGTACTTTTCCATTTTTTTCTATTGTCACCTCTAAACTTTGCTGTCCTGTATCAATCATTGCACCTAAAAAACCATTTGCTTCATAGGCCGTAGCAAGTCCTATACCACGTATAGGAAAGTATTCTGTTTTTGATTTTTTTGTATATGGATTGAGTTTATATGCTTCATACTTACGATAAAAATCGCTTTTCTGTATTGCAATATCGAGGACATTTTTGTATAGGGATGTATCAATTTGAAATGGATACTTTTTACTTTGTAAAAAAATATTTTGTGTACGTAGAGCAGCTGGGTCAATATTTGTAGCAAGTGCAATTTGCTCTACTTGGTTTTCTATTGCAAAAAAGCAGTGATAGTCTAACCATCTAATATCCGATGTTGTAGGTGGTCGTTCACTTGTAACTGCGGTAACTTCTATGGAAAGTTTCGAAGGAGCATAAGCGCCAACAGAAGCGATTGTCAATCTGTCTACAATAATTGATGTAAAGGGGTTATAAGCGCCTACATCTAAGTTAATTTTTACTTCAGCACTCAGGATTTTTCCGCTGTTTGATACTCTAGTGCTATGGAATATATCGACCTTACTGTAGCAATTGTCATACAGGTTTTGTTCATCATGTGAAAGAGAAAGAAGTACACTTTTTTTACATAGCATTGATGCAATTGCACATTGTATTGCTAGGGTAGTGTTTTTCCAAGGTGCATTTTTTTCACTGATTGGAAGCTTTGTTTTATGTATAATTATATCTTCTGTGTCATAACCTGTAATTGTAACAAGATTTTTTCGCAAATTACTTGGCCATACTGTTGGTGTGTATACAACTAAATTTTTTGCCCCTGCATAGCACAGGGCACCATTTGTTTCAGAAGTTTCTTCAATATCGAGATGTAATGCATAATGGTTTTCGATGGTTTGAGTTGCAGTTTCTTTTATTACTTTTGTACCACCATACGAAACTTTTTTTTGTGCAATGATTCTTTGGTTTGTACCATCAGTTTCAAGAGGTGTTTTTGAAAATGCCTCTGTAAATACAATATCTACCGTCTGTAATAAATCATATAGGACTGATAGCTCAGGCCCAATTACTATTCCAATTGGTTCGCCTTTATAAGATATTTTTTCTTTTGCAAAAATTGGAAAGGTTGTTGATAAAATGGTTATTAGCTCTTTTTTTGGTAAATCATCCGCAGTAAAAATAAAACAGTTTTCGGGTATTGACGGCAGGTTTATTGAGCGAATTGTACCAGATGATATTGGACTTCTAATAAGTACTGCATGTAAGGTTTGCTCATCATAAAGATCTGCATAATATGCACCGGTAGAGAGAAATGTATTTTTAATTTCTTTTTTTTGTTTTGCCATCTACACTACCTATTATAGTTGTTTTTACCGGTTTCAATTACTACTTGTATTACTTTTTCAATCATACTTTCTGTCATGTCGGGCCACAGTGGAAGACTTATTGTAGATTCAAACTGTTTTTTAGTGTTTGGAAAATCACTTGACTTTAGTTTATACTTTTTTCTAAAGTACGTAAAGGCGTAGTGTGGAATAAAGTGAAGCGAATTGTTTACACCTTTTTTTTGCAGAATATGTGCAAACTCGTCACGTGTTATTAATAACTTTTCTTGTTTAACTCTTAGTAGATATAAATGCCATGCGTTCCCTTCTTGGTCAGGGGGACATTCTAAAAAATCATACTGTTTAAAAATCTCAGAATAGCGAAGTGCAATTTTTTTTCTTTTAATATAAAAATCATCGCCTTTTTTTAATTGTTCACGGCCAATAGCTGATAATATATCGGGTAAATTACATTTATAACCAGCTTGTATTACATCATATTCCCATGAAGCTTTGTCAGAAGTGTATCTATCCCATACTGTTCTATCTATTCCATGCATTCTCATAACAGAGATTCGTTTTGCAAGTTCATCATTATTTGTACAAATCATCCCGCCTTCTGCTGTTGTAATAGTTTTTGTAGAATAAAATGAAAAAACGCCAATATCACCCAATGTTCCTGCATAACCATCTGGAGTTTTTGATGGGAAGGCGTGAGCGGCATCTTCAATAATTTTAACTCCATATCGTTTTGCAATTTCTTTTATGCGTACCATATCGCAAACATTGCCTGCGATATGTATGGGTACAATTGCTCTTATCGACCTGTCCTTTGCCAGTTTTTCTTCAATTTGCTCGGGACTAATACTATAGTTATCTTTTTCTATATCCGCATATACCACATCTCCGCCCAAATGCAATGCTACTGTCACAGTAGAAATGAAGGTATATGGACTAGTTAAAATCTTTGTCCCCTTTCGAATCCCGCATGCTTCCATTGCAAGCATTAAACCAGAAGTTGCGCTGTTTACAGCAAGGGCGTGTTTGCAACCTATTTTTTTTGCAAATTCTTTTTCAAACTCAAGCGTTACTTTTCCTGTAGTTAACCAACCTGAGCGCATTACATTAAGAACGGCTTCTTCCTCTTCTTTTCCGATAGATGGTAGGAAAAATGGAATAGTTTCACTTGGTTGCATGTTTAAATTCCTTGTATGATGGGATAAAGTCTATGAGAATTTCTATCAAAGTGGCACTGTCGCGATATTTGTCATGATTAGGGTTATTACATATTGGAGCGAGTAGGGCCAAGAGATTTTCTAAACTGTGTTCTTTATTATTAGATGTAGTAATATGTTCGCTACATGTTAAGCGTAGAAGTTTTTTATACTCGGTTTTTTGTGGGTTTTCTTCACTTGTCCATAGTGGCTCATCTAAGCGTTCACCTTTTCTAAGTCCTACGTACGATATTTGCACATCTTTATTCGGCTCAAATCCCGAGAGTTCTATAAATTGCATTGCAATATCGGTAATTTTGATTGGATCCCCCATATCTAATAAATAAGATGCAGCATTTTCACCTACACCACCTGTTTTTAATACAAGTGAACATGCTTCGGGAATGGTCATAAAATATCTTTTAATGTCGGGGTGGGTAATGGTTAATGGCCCACCTGTTTTTAGTTGTTCTGCAAATAGAGGTAAAATAGATCCCCTTGAGCCCAAAACATTTGCAAACCGAACAAACATAAATGCTTTATCTTTTCCTTGTACTGATTTGGCTGCTGTTAATACAAGTTTTTCACAAAGCATTTTTGAGACACCATACACACTTACAGGCTCTACTGCCTTATCTGTAGAGATAAGTACGAAGCGCGAAACATTTGCACTAAGGGCTGCATCTAAAATATTTTTAGTCCCCAAAACATTGTTTTCAATAACTGCAACAGGATTCTCTTCCATGAGAGGTACGTGTTTATAAGCAGCACAATGAAAAATAACATCACATTTTAATTTTGTTAAAATATTATGCATGTACTCTCTGTTTTTTAAATCTCCAATTACGGGTACAATTGTAGCTTTTTCTCCGACGCCTTCTTTTTGTAGTAAACGAAGCTCTTTATCAATTTGATAAATTGAGTTTTCACCATGCCCAAATAAATATAGTCGCTCCGCGCCGCCTGATAGTAGCTGCCGGGAAAGCTCTGACCCTATGGAACCGCCTGCACCGGTTATGAGAACACGTTTTCCTCGCAAGTACGCAAGGCTTTCTTTTAATGAAATTGTTATTGGCGTTCTTCCTAAAATATCAAGTGGATCAATTTGTCTAGCCTGAATTAAGTGCGCACTTCCTTCAACAATTTGTGATACAGCAGGAAGTGTTTTAATTTGAGTAAAGCCAGACTTTCTCAAAGCTTCATAAACGGTTCGAATACGTGCATTTGTGGCAGTTGGCATTGCAATTATTGCTTCATCATATAACGAGAGGTGGAGAGAAGCTACTACTGGTTCTATAGGTCCAAAGACCGCAATACCATCTATCATTGTGCCGATTACGCTAGGGTCATCATCAACAAATGCAACCGGCAAGCCAAAAATTTTTTTTCGCTTTAATTCTGAGGCAACCATCTGACCTGCAAATCCAGCTCCAATTATATATATGCGCGAATTACTTCTGCTCATTTTGTGTTTCCTCCAATACATCAAATGCAAGGTCTATCAAAAATTGTTCATGTGAAAAATCAAGTGCAATTTTGGCCCTTTTTTTTCTTTTATCTACTTTTACTATAAAGCCTTCAAGTCCAGACATTGGCCCTGACTTAACTACTATCCTATCATTTTCATCGAATGTAACGGTGGAGATCTCTGCGATACTTCCCATACGAATAAAATGCTGTAATAGTGCAAGGTCCTTGTGTTCTATTGTGCAAATATTATTATTACTTGGCAAAAATCTTAAAAAAAATTTTGTACTTCGCATAATATTATATAATTCAGAGTCAATATCTTCGGCTTCAATAAAAACATAACCGGGAAAAATTGGCTTAAATTCTTTAATAAGTTTACCTGCTTTTCTAATTGGTAAACAGCGTTTTAGAAAAAAGAATCTTTGAAGATCTTGTCGAAAGAGAAGAGTAGAATTTAGCATTGAAACAAATGAATCCTCTTTAAGTGTTTGAACTTGAGCTGCAAAATACTTCATGATATATAATACCATATGCAGAGACTTTCATCAACTTTTTTTTGCTAACATTAAAAAAAAATATTCCGATAATGAAACGAGGTTACATGATGAAATTACTTTGTATTAAAATTATTATGATTGTATGTATATGCTCCGGAGTTTTTGCTGCTTCACCTTCTGTTGTTGTGCAAATGGCACAACACGATGAAGACAGAGACTCATTAAGAGAAACAACATTTATTCTAGAGAATGGAGTTCTTGATGTTTTTTTTGATGCTGGTTACGTTGTTTCCAGTTTACCAACAAGTGTAAATAAAGATATTGCAGAAATTTTAAAGGATACAACAAAAATTGCCCGAGCAGGATACATGAACTATGTTGTATATATTAATGTTTACTTTAGAGACTATGATGGTTCTAAGGATGAAACAATTACTCTTGATGATATTGAATCTGTTGATTGGAAAGTTGTTCATACAAAAGATATGAGTGTTCTTGGTGAAGGAAAAACAGTAAAAACAGAAAAAATGCCTGGTGAAAATGATCTTCTTGCTATGAGAAGGTTTTCGAATGAATTGGGTGCACAAATACAAAGGGAATTTGAAAATATTTTATGAGGGGATTAGAATGAAAAACAATCTAGTAAAACTATTTGCATTATTATGTTTAAGTACAATGCTTTTTGCAACATCAAAACCATCAATTGAAGGAAGAGCATCTGTTGCAGAACGAGGTGACTTACCTGCAGGTATGTATATTAAGGCGCACACTTTTTTACCAGGTGACACTGTAATTATAACAAACCCTTCAACGGGTGTTAGTGTTGAAGCATTTGTATTTGAAACAATTGATGAGGGACTAGCAGCTATTGTTTCTGACGAAGTAGCAGATAAACTTTTTATTACGCAAAATACAGACACATTAGTTCAAATTAGGAAAGCCGTTGCTCCTGCTGAGTTGGCTAAGTCTGGTTTCGAAATTCTAGACGAAAAAGCTACTGTACAAGACGTAGTTGTAGAAGATTTTATTGATGATTCTGCACCGTATATTCCTGAAGTTGAAGTTGCAGAAGAACTTCAAACAACAGAAGAGCTTTCACAGCAAATGCCTGTTGCAGAAATACTTGCAACTGAAGAAACTCTTCCGTATTCTGAAGAAGAACTAGAAAACCTTGAAACTTTAACAATTGTTGAGGTAGAAAAAGAATCAATCGATACTGACGAAGCATCAAGTATTGAAGAGCCTTTAGATGACGCAATAGTGTATACACCTTTTTCTGATATGTCATCTTTATTTGCAACCGAGAGTTTACCGCAAGAAACAGAAAGTGATGAAGACATTGTTGAGCTTTCTCTTTTTGAAGAGCCAGTAGTTGAAGAAAGCGTAATAGAAGAAGTTGCAAGCGAAGAATCTATAGCTATTGAAGAAACACCCGAAATCGCATTTACAGAAGAAAATA
>CAYJMR010000048.1:0-3627 GCA_964371375.1 uncultured Treponemataceae bacterium | reverse complement strand
CAGAAGAAGTTGATATTTTTGCTCTTACACCTGCAAGTGAATACATTGCTGACCCTATGTTTACAGGGAACATAAACGATTTTATTGTAGAAGATATTTCAATGGTTGACTCAAAAAAATTCTATATTCAACTTGCTACATACAAAGATACAAGCAATATTGAAAAGGTACTAATAAACTATTCCGACAAGTACCCACTTGCACTGGTAAAAGCCCCTACAATTGCAAATGCATACCAAGTAGTCATAGGGCCTTTAACAAGCGATGAGTATACAGTGGTATTGGAACGCTTTAAAAGTTATGGATATAAAGATGCATTTTTAAGGATTGCAAGTCAATAAAAAAAACTACACTACAGAACGTAGTGTAGGTAATAAAAAATAATGAGCTCCGTTAATTACAATAATTAACGGAGCTTTTATTATATGATAGTGTCGTCGTGAATGATTGCATTTTTGGAAATAACAATTATTCCATCTTTTACAAAAAAGTTTCCATGGTCTCCCTCTGGAGGTAGCTCACCTAATCCTATAGAACAATTTTTTCCTATGCGTGCATTTTTATCGATGATAGTATTTTTTACTTTTGTTTGACTGCCAATGCCTATATTTGGAATTCCTTTTTCTGCATTTGCTTTTTTATCTCCATCAGTTTCATAATAATCAGCACCCATACAAATCACATTTTCGAGTTCAGACTCTAGTTCAAGTATGCTTCTAATTCCAATAACACAGTTTCTAAGTGAAGACACATTAATAATGCATCCTTCACAGGTTATGGTATTATACATCATTGCATGGTTAATCTTTGATGGTGGAAGATTTCTCGGTTTTGTGTATATAGGTACTAAAGCATCATAAAAGTTAAACCTAGGAGAATAAGTAGTTAATTCAATGGTAGAATCAAAGAAGCTGCGTAATGTACCAATATCTTCCCAGTACCCATCATAAATATATGAAAAAACTTTTCTTGTTTTAATAGACTCCGGAATAATTGTTTTACCAAAATCTTCATGGTCATTATCTAATGCGTCCTCTAATACATCGGCATTAAAAATATAAATACCCATTGAAGCAAGAAAATCTTTTCCTTCTGTAGCTCCAGGAGTTCTTGATTCATTTGGAATTATCCAGTCTGTAATATCTAACTCAGGTGCAGGTTTTTCCATAAACTCTGTTATGTTCAATGTCTTATTTACCTTCATTATGCCATATTCAGAGGCATCTTTTCTGGTAACCGCAGTTGTAGCGATTGAAATCTCTGCACCCTTTGCTATATGGTCATCTAAAAACTTGTCTAAGTCCATTTGATACAATTGGTCCCCAGATAAGATAATGTAGTGTGTTGGTTTTTGGGTTTTAAAGTGTGAAAGGTTTTTTCTTACAGCATCTGCTGTTCCCTCGTACCATCCTGAATGCTCCAATGTTTGCTCTGCAGCTAAGATTTCGACAAAGCCTTGTGAAAATCTATCAAATGTATACGCTTTAGCTATATGCATATGAAGTGATGCTGAGTTAAACTGTGTTAAAATATAAATTTTATTAAAACCTGAGTTAATACAATTTGAAATTGGAATATCAACAATGCGATGTTTTCCACCAAATGGAACAGCGGGCTTAGACCTTTCTCGTGTAAGTGGATAAAGACGGGTCCCTTTTCCCCCACCAAGAACAATAGATAATACTTTCCTCATAACAACCTCTTCTTTTTTAAAACAATCCTCATATATATTGTACACCATAAACAAAAATAACGCAAACATTTTTTTCATTTAATTTACTATTTTATTGAAATTGGTTTGAATTTATGATATAATTCTTCTGTATAGTGTGCAACTATATGGGAGACTACATTGAAACGACTTAGTTTACTGCTTTTATCATCATTGTTTTTGTTATCGTGTGAGTGGTGGAACTCAGATATAGTGGGATTTCTCGAATACTATACCAATACTGCTGGTATTGAGATAATAGACTACGGTGGAAATTATCCAACAGATCCAAATGGTGTAGTAAATATACCTTCTGGTGCACCGAGAACAATTACCTTTACACTAAGGAATCCTCAAAGTTATAATTTAAATGTATCTTTAGCCGATTGGGGAGACGGAAACGCGCCTAGTACTCCTGGGGATTACACAATAGTACAATCGCCAAATGATAAATCAAAAATAACCCTTACTTTTGAAGAGGGTTCACTAGATTCGTGGGATAAAAGTGGCGGCAAAGACTTATCTGCAACAGTAAAAATACAAGACCAAGAATCGCTTCGTGACTTTGATGATTATGTATACACACTTGCAGTAAACTCACCTCCTATTTCACCGAGCAATGTTTCTTTGGTAAAAAATGAAAGCGTTAATAATAACAAGTGGTACCTTGCCCTAAATGTGGGAACAAATGAAGATAGAAAAGGAATCCATAAAGATATACATGCTATTAGAATAAATAATACAGATTATGAAATATCTATTGATGCTGAAGGTGAAATTACAAGCAATTCAGCTTTATCAATAGGTGACCCATCAGGTCGTTTTCTTTTAGCTGATAATGCAGGTTTAGCCTTTATACACTCAGATGACAGTGTTTATCTAGCAACAAGTGTGTTCGGTTCAAGCAATGCCTCATATACTGTTGCTTTTATTGATTCCAAAGGTTTAGTGTCGAATACCGTAGCGGTAAGTTCTGCAGGTAAGGTACTGAGTAACTTCTATGTAGAAGCGGGTGTAGGTTCTGGTGGATCTGGCTCTGCAGATAGTCCTTACGATACTGTTCAAAAAGCAATAGAAAGAATTGTTAGTGAAAATGATCGTAGCTCAGTGTATACAATACACATTAAAGGTGATGTAAGAGGTGGATCAGATGACACAGTTAGTAGCACCGTGATTGATAGCGATTCAACTTTAAACATACGCTTACAAGGTTGGGGCGATGGTGCACAGACAGGAACCATTACTGCAGATGCTAATAAACGTGTCTTGTATGTTGGTGGAGCAGGTGTAAACGTTACACTTGGAGAAAACCTAACGCTTACTGGTGGAGATGCAGAAGACGGGGGTGGAGTCTACGTTGCAAGCGGAAAACTAACAGTCGATGGTGCAACAATAAGTGGTAACACGGCTTCGAACGTTGGAGGTGGGGTGTATATCGCAAGTAGTTCTACCTTAATTATGAATGAGGGAACCATAGGTGGAATTACTGCAGAAAAAAATGATGCATACCAAGGTGGCGGCGTATATATAAACAGTGCAACTTTTGAAATGAATGGAGGAACCATTCTAGGTAACAGTGCAAGCAAAGCTGCGAACGGTGGCGGAGCAGGTGTATACATAATTGACGAATCAACATTTACCATGAAAAGTGGAGCACGCATTGAAGAGAATGTAGCGGTACAAGATGGTGGTGGGGTATACATGAGAGATAATAGCACATTTACAATGTATGAAGGTGCTGTGATGACTAAAAACCAAGCAAGTGCTGGAGCAGGAGTGTACAGCCCAAATGGGGCTGAGACTACTTTTACTATGTACGGTGGAGAAGTATCGCATAATACAAAAGGTGGTGGCGTTTTTGTAGGAGGAACCTCTACCTTTATAATGAAAGATGGAACAATAAATAATAATACCAA
>CAYJMR010000047.1:0-14637 GCA_964371375.1 uncultured Treponemataceae bacterium | reverse complement strand
TACCAAATGATTCTGTTTACGCATTAGGAGAGTATATTTCCTCTCGTGGCATTGAAAAAAGTTTTTCTGTTATTGGGTTTGACTTACAAAAGAATAATGTACAATGTCTCCTAAACGGTTCTGTAGATATGCTTATTTCGCAGCAGCAAACATACCAAGGTTACCGAGCAGTACATGAAATATATAAAAAAATCCTACTTAAACAAGATATCGAAAATACTATTGATATAAATATCGAATTGTACTTTAAGGAAAACCTAAGTGAATTTATTATGGGATAAAAATTTCACTATGACTTGTTTTTCATTCATTTGTTTTGTATAATTAAATAACTGGAGGATTATATGCAAAACTTTAATTACTATACACCAACAAAGGTGGTATTTGGAAAAGGTACAGAAACTCAAGTTGGTTCATTAATAAAGAATTACGGAGCTAAAAAGGTACTTGTACATTATGGCGGAGAAAGCGCAAAAAAATCTGGACTTTTGGATACCGTATATGCGTCTCTTAAGAGCGAAAACATAGAACATATCTCTCTTGGTGGTGTTGTGCCAAACCCCCTACTTTCATTGGTGCATGATGGAATTGCCCTGTGCAAAAAAGAGTCTGTAGATTTTATTTTAGCTGTAGGTGGTGGAAGCGTAATTGATTCTGCAAAAGCAATTGCCCTCGGAACATGTGTGGATTTTGATGTATGGGACTTCTATGCAAATGGTGCAGTACCTACTAAAGCCATACCCTTGGGATGTATTTTAACAATAGCTGCAGCCGGAAGCGAAATGAGTGCAAATACTGTTATTACAAAAGATGAAGGTTTAATTAAACGCGGATATGGTAATGATATGCTTCGATGCGTATTTTCAATATTAAACCCTGAACTTACCATGACCTTGCCTGAATGGCAAACAATGAGCGGTGTTGTTGATATTGCAATGCACACACTTGAAAGATACTTTTGCAAAGATTCTTTTGATGCAAATAACACGAGCATGATGACAGACTATATTGCAGAAGGATTACTAAAAACAACCATTGAAAATGGTTTACTATTAAAACAGAATCCAAGTGATTATAATGCTAGAGCAGAAATTATGTGGGCTGGTAGCTTATCTCATAATACTCTTACACAATGCGGATACACTCAAACAGACTGGGCCACACATCAAATAGAACATGAACTAAGTGGTATGTTTGATGTAACACATGGTGCGGGATTAGCAGCGGTATGGCCGGCTTGGGCCCGATATGTTGTTGACGCAAACTATACACGTTTTGCAAAATTGGGTCGAGCTATTTTTAACATTACAGAAACAGACGAAGAAAAAGCAGCACTATTATGTATCCAAAAAATGGAAGAATTCTTTGAATCACTCGGGATGCCAACAACAATTTCAAAACTTGGTCTTAATCTAGATGAAGCTCAAATTGATGAATTGGCATTTAAATGTACATTCAAAAAAAAGCGTACTGTTGGTATAGTAAAGTCATTGGGATACGATGAAGTAAAAGAAATATATAAAAAGGCTCTATAAATATGCATACACTCATCATCTATACTCACCCAAGTGAAAAGAGTTTTACGTTTGAAGTTAAGGAAGCTATAATTGAGTCCCTTAAAGAAAAGAATTGGACATGGGAAGTCTCTGATCTATACAAACAAAATTTTATAACAGATATGTCTGAAAAAGAGTATGAGAGGGAAGCTTTTTATAAAAAAGAAATACCCATCCCCGAAGATGTTAAGGCAGAACAAGAAAAAATTCTTAAAGCCAAAAATATAATTTTTGTTTATCCAGTTTTTTGGACAGAAGCTCCTGCAAAACTTGTAGGTTGGTTTGATAGAGTGTGGACACTTGGCTTTGCCTATGAAGATTGTATTATGCCTAAATTTGAAAGTGTTTTATTTTTTGCAATTGCAGGAAACACAATGGAACATCTTGAAAATAAGGGTTTTGCAAGTTCTATGAAAACTGTCATGTGTAATGATAGAATTGGAACCAGAGCTAAAAACTGTGAGATGCACATTTTAACGGAAACATCAAGAGGAATGCCAAACAGGGAACGTATGGTTAAAGAGCATCTTGTTACGGTGACAAACATTATAGAAGCACTATGAGCAAAAAAAACCTGTTAATTTCAAGCAATTAACAGGTTTTTATATTAATAGACGTCAAACTTATGTACTGTTGTTGAAGTGTATGTTTTTCCTTTTTTTAATATACACGAAGGAAAGCTTGGTTGATTGGGGCTATCAGGATAGCATTGTGTTTCAAGACAAAAACCATTGTGCTTTGCATACTTCACCCCATTTTTACCGCATTCAATATCTAAAAAATTGCCTGAGTAAAACTGCACTCCAATTTGATCGGTATGCACGGTCATAACACGCTTACTTGTTGGCTCTCTAACTTCAGCACAAAGTTTAAGAGCATCTTTTCCATCCTTTAGACAATAACAGTGGTCATACCCACCAGCTTTTGCAATATCAGCACCTATCTCTTTTGGACTTGTAAAGTCAAAAGGTGTTTTTTCAACTGCTGCCAAAATGCCAGTAGGTATTAACTCTGCATTCACCGGTAAATATTTATCAGCATTAATCATCATTATATGTTTTGAGATATCACCTTTTCCTTGTAAATTATAGTAACCATGGTTAGTTAAATTTATTGGAGTGTCGGCATCTGTTTTTGCTTCGTAATGCATTATTATTTGATTTTTATTTGTTAATATGTATGTTACTTTCATTTTTAGGTTACCAGGAAAGCCTTGCTCACCATCAGGACTTATTCGTGTAAAACAAATTCCTATACCATCTTTTGTTGCAACTTCTTTAGCTTTCCAAACCATTCTATTGTAACCGTCAAAGCCACCATGTAAATTGTGCTTACCATTATTTACATCTAAGGTATATTCAGTTCCATTTAATGTAAATTTAGCATTTGCAATTCTATTGGCAAAGCGGCCAACAAAAGAACCAAAATAGGTACTAGAATCCTTAATATAACCATCTAGTGTAGAATAACCTAAAACAATATCATCTTTTTTACCCTTTCGTTGTGAATCTGGTGCAGATGGTACAACAATACTCGTAATTATACAACCATAATTGGTAACAGAAAAAGACATGCTTCCATTTGAAATTGTGTACAAATTCACCTTTTTTCCATTGCTAAGTACTGCAAATTTTTGCTTTTTTATTTTCATACAACCTCACTTTGTGTTTTGAAAATTATATCATAAGTATAACATAGTGAAAAGGTATATTATCCTTAAACGAATAAATCAGGCTTAAAAAAACATTATAACGCTTAACACTTACCTTTTTTATATCGATAATATAAATGTTGAAATACGTTTTCTAGGAGTTATTATGAAAAATTTTATTAGAATGTTGTTGGTACTATTAATGACCGCTACTTTCTTTTCTTGCATGACCTCTTCTCAAGCAGAGGATACCGGCGAAGCTATGAGTGTGCAAGATCTCATTATTGCCGGAAAAACAGATGAAGTACAATCTTTATTCAGAACTCAGGCTGATATAAACATGGTTGATAAAGATGGTAACACTGCACTTCACACTGCTGCAATGGTTGATAATGCAGATATTGTATATTTTCTTTTATACCAAGGAGCAAATTCTGAAATAAAAAATTTAGATGGTAATACACCACTACATGTTGCAATAAATAATGGCAGTAGAGAATCTGCTAAATTGTTGTCAGCAATTAGTTATAATATATTTGCACGCGATGGAAACGGTGTTTCGTCTCTTGAGCTAGGTTTAGACAAAGGTAGCTCTTTTTACGAAGCTCTATTAACTACACACACTGGAAGTTTACAAGATGTTCAAGGTCAATCAGTAGTGCATTACCTTGTTAAAGAGAGAAGCTTAGATGCTATTGAGTATGCAATAGATAATAATCTTATGTTATCTATCAAAGATAATAATGGCATAAGCCCCCTTACACTTGCATATAGTCAAAAGGATTTGGTTTCTGTTGAAATTGCAGCCGAACTTATTCTAGGAAATGCAGCTCCTGAAAGAGGCACATATAGTTTTTTTGAGGACTCAATAAAAACAAGAAATCCGTCACTTCGTTTTGATGAAGGACAAACACCACTTCACGTAGCAGTAATTTTGGGCGAATATGCTATGGTTGAATACTTAATAAATAATAAGGCGGCTGTAAGTGCAAAAGACAGCTCTGGAGCTACAGCATTACATGAAGCAGTGCGTTATGGACACTTAGAAATTGTTAACTTATTACTAGATAACGGGGCTGATGTAAATGCACGAGATAGTCTTGGAAAAACTCCTTTATTAATTATCACACCAGAAAATAATCAATTTGAAATTTATGAAGCTCTTTTGAGTAGTGGCGCAGATTTAAATGCAACAGACTCTTTTGGTGACACGGCTCTTCATATTGCAACTTTAACTGAAGCAAATGTTTCTGTAATTGAATACTTATTTTCAAAAGGAGCTGACATAAATGAAAGAAATAAAAAAGGTATTACCCCCCTTGCACAAGCAGTTGAAAAACGTATTGCAGAGCATATAGAGTTTTATGCAAAAATGGGTGCTGACATACATGCAGCAGACATTAATAATATAACTCCACTGTATAAATCGCTTGATGCAGGTCTTGATATGACCAAGCAGTTGATTAATGAAAATAATTTTGCTCTAAGAGATTCTCTAGGAAACACTGCTCTTCATATTGGAATATTAAAAAATGTAAGTATGGATCAAATTATATTTTTGCTAGATATTGGCATAGATATAAACGCTCGTAATAGAAATGGACATTCTCCTTTATATCTTGCAGTGCAAGAAAATAGGCGCAACATTGGAGAGCAACTATTAGCTAATGGCGCAGATGTTTTTTCTACCGATAGTGACAACTCTTCACCTCTACGTTTAGCATTAACATGGGGAGCCGAAGTCCAAGACTGGGTTTTGACATCTGAGGTGATTAAGGCAAAGGATGGTTCTGGTAACACACCCCTACACTATGCATGCGAATGGGAGTTAAATGATGCCGTAATTGGTATCTTAGAAAAAGGTGGAGATCCAAATGCACAAAATACCAACGGTGAGAGTCCAATATTTAATGCAGTAAAGTCAAATAACATTACTGCTGTACAATTACTGTTACAAAGCGGAACAGACAGAAACTTAAGAAACTATTTAGGTGATACAATTGTGCATTACAGTGTTCGATGGAATGCAGGAGAAGCAGCTCAAATTGCTATAAATAATGGTTATGATGTAAACGCACAAAATCTTGCTGGTAAAACGGCACTACACCAGGCAGCTCGAAATGGAAGAGGAAGCATGATTTCACTGTTATTAGCAGAAGGTGCAAATATACATGCAGCTGACACTGCAGGGCGAACCCCAGTAATGGATTCGATTTTAGCACAAAACATACAAAATACATCTATTTTATTTGAAAACGGAGCTAGTGCATCTATACCTGATATGTATGGTCGAAATGCGTATCATGAAGCAGTTGAAACAGGGAATTTAGAGTTAATAAATATTGTAAATGCAGCTGGTGGCAATGCTTTAGCACGAGATACACATGGAAGAACACCACTTTCTTTAGTATTTGATAAGAATATTAATTTAATTAGTGCCGTTCTATCTGGGGATACAAATTTAACTGACTCTGATGGAAACACACCTTTACATATTGCAATAAGCAACTCAACTTCAGATGATGTTTTACAGTACTTACTAAGTGAAGGTTATTCTCCAGACAGACGAAACAGCGAAGGTAAAACACCTCTGTTATTAGCAAGCCAAAGAGGTGCTATATCCATTGTAGAATCATTTTTACAATATGGTGCTGACCCCTATATCATGGACAACTCCGGTGAAAGTGCATTAAGCTTTGCAATAAAAAACAATGCAGATATATTAAACGTAATTGTACAATTATCTGGAACTAAGAGAGATATTGCGGGAGAAACAGTACTACATTTCGCTGCTAGAGATGCAGACTATGAAACAGTTCAGCGTTTAATTTCGATGGGACTTGATCGCACAATAAAAAATATTTCCGGCGAAACGGCATATGATATTGCCCTACGTTGGGGACGTAATGATATAGCGAACTTGTTAAAATAAGAATAAAGCTGCTCAATTAAAATGGGCAGCTTTTTTTGTAATAAACTCACTTGTTTATTTTCTAAAAAACAGATATATTTACTACATGAGTGAAACAACAGATTGGCTTGATGAGGCATATGAACAAGCCTTAGCAGAAGAAAAACGCGGTTTAGAACGAAGGCGAAAGCATGACCCTAGTCTACGAATTGCCGACTTGCAAGGAATACTAGACGGCTTATATATAAACGAAGGAAATAATTGGGAAGGTAGAGGTCCAATAGCCGAAACAGTTTTAGCTGCTACCATTGCAGCGTATGAAATGTTTATTAAAGAATGGGAAAAAGAAATTAAGTCAGCTTAAAAATTTTTTTTGTGTTTTCTAAAACAACACCTACAAGTTCTTCATTACTTATATCTAGTATATTTGAAACATAGTTATAAACATGCTTTACCAATATGGGAGTGTTTGTTTTTCCACGCATTGGTGTTGGGGCAAGATATGGAGCATCGGTTTCTAATAAAAGCCTGTCTCTTGGAATATAATTTACAAGTTCTTTTGTTGCTTCCATTTGATTTTTTTTAGCGTAGGTTATTGTTCCTGATAGCGAAATATAAAATCCACAGTCTAAAAACATTTTAACTTCTTTAACACCATAAGAATAACAATGTATAATACCCCTTTCCCATCCTACATTTCTTATACAATTATATGTTTCTAAGGGGGCGTCACGAGAGTGAACAATTACAGGCAAGTCTAACTTTCTTGCAAGATCTATTTGCATTTCAAAAAGTTCTTCTTCTCCTTTGAGAATATCGTTTGCATCGTAACCTGCAATTAAACCTTGTTCATCGGTCTTGTTCCAGTTTCTATCCAAGCCACACTCGCCTATTGCACAAATATTATGGGTATCTTTATACTTTAAAATATTTTTTTCAATTTCATTAACGTACTTTTCTCTATTAACAATGGATTCTGTTCCAGGCCAAAGTCCTGCAGAAAAATAAAACATTTGATACGCTTGCTTTTTTTTAATATCATTATCTAAAGCTGATTCAATGAGGTTTGTAATAAAATCAATGTGCATAGGTAAATCATCATGTTCTGTTCCTATATCTAAAACAAAAGGTACCTTTGTATCAACAAGCTCATTCATTAAAGAACTCATATCAAAGCCTCTTTTTTGTATCATGTGCATATGACAATGTGTATCGATAAACATGAACGTATAATAACATATATTAGACAAAATACTCAATATGTGCTATACTAAAAATATGAACAATACTTTTGATACTTACCTTCAAAACATGATTTTGTCTGCCTCAGGGTGGCGCGGTATTTTTGCATCTACTCAGGATGAAGAAGATAATTGCAGTACGGTTTTAGATGAGCATTTAGCAATAGTGACCTATGCAGCAAAAGCTTTTTCCGAGTATATGTTAGAAAAATGCGGAAAAGATTGTATACTCGTAGTTGGAACCGATTCACGACCAACTGGAAGAACAATAGCCGATACAATGTTAAAAACGATCATCCTATGCGGAATAGACGTTCGATACGTCGGTATAGTAGCAGCACCCGAAATTATGTCATATGCAAAAGGCTTTAGTGGTTTTGTATATATTTCTGCTAGTCATAACCCAATTGGACACAACGGAATTAAATTTGGCTTTTCTGACGGCGGTGTTATGCCTGCAAGTGAAGCAAAAATTTTAATTGAAAAATTTAAAGCTCTTTGTTCAATAGAACATCCTACAGAAAGTTCCAAAACATTTTTACAGTCGGTAGATAAAAGTGTATTACAAACTGTATATGATAAAGAGCAAATATATAAAAATGAATCGTACATTGCATACAATAATTTTACTAAACTTGTAATAAGTGGTGAAGAATCTAAAGAAAAACAAAACGATTTTTTTGACAAAGTATATTCAGCAATTCAAGAAAAAAGCTTAACAATAGTTTGCGACATGAATGGTAGTGCTCGCACACGTACGATAGATAAAGAGTTTTTTATAAAGCAAGGTATACACTTCGAAGACTTTAATACAGATGCAATTGTCCACGCAATAATACCCGAAGGTAAAAATCTTGAATATTGTGCTCAAAAAATTGAAGAGCTTCAAGCACAGGGAAAAACTGATACACTTCTAGGGTATATGCCAGACTGTGACGGTGACAGGGGAAATATTGTTTACTGGAACAGTAAAAAAAAGAAGGCAGAAATATTACAAGCACAGGAAGTTTTTGCACTATCTGTTTTATCAGAATTTGCTTATGTGCTATATCGTTCTAACGATTTAGATAATATAAAATTAGGTGTTTCAGTAAATGGAGCAACGTCTATGCGCATAGATGAGATTGCTAAAGCATTTAGTGCAAGAGTTTTTCGAGGTGAAGTGGGTGAAGCAAATATAGTAAACTGTGCACGTGAACAACGTATACAAGGCTATAATATTCCCATTATGGGAGAGGGTTCAAATGGCGGAAATATTACGTATCCAGCCGCAGTTAGAGATCCAATAAACACACTATTTGCACTTATAAAACTACTTATAATTCGAACAGAGAATACAAAAAAAGGACTTTTTGAATTGTGGTGTGAAAAGTCAAATCAAATTGACAAATATAAACCGAATTTTGACTTAGTTGATATAATGGAAACTCTACCATCATACACAACAACTGGAGTATCTGAAGATAGAGCATTATTACATATAACCACTCGAGATCATACAAAGCTAAAGCAAAACTTTCAAAAAGTTTTTCTAGAAGACTGGGCAAATAAGAAAATAGATATTAAAAATACGTTTGGATTTTATTCTTGGGAAGCAGATGCAACGGTGGGCACAAAAGAACATCGCAACATTACGGATTTTGGACTTTCAGGAACTGGCGGCTTAAAGGTTCGTTTTATGGATAAAAATAATGATACTATTGCATCAATGTGGATGAGAGGCAGTGGTACCGAAAGCGTATTTAGGGTTATGGCTGATGTAAAAGATGGTAGTGAACAAATTGAAAAAGAACTTGTTGCATGGGAAACAGAACTACTTGAAATGGCAGATAAAATGTGATATAGTGTCATATAATAAAGGTGGCAAAAATGGGCGCACGTGGTGAAATATTTACAACACAAATAGTACTTGATAACAGAACATATTTTTTTAATGTTAAAGAAAATAGAACTGGAGATATGTTTTTACAAATAGTTGAAAGTAAAAATAAAAATGGTGAAGCTTTTGATCGTCATCAAATAGCTGTTTTTGCTGAAGACATGCAAAACTTTTGCAAAGGTTTTGAAACTGCTTTAACATTCATTGAAAAAAATAGAAAACTAAAGGCAAAAGCTCAAGCAGAAAAAAGAGCTTCAAAAAAAGCTGTGTATAAATCTGGTGGTAAAAGAGGTGAAGAGACAGAACGGCCTCAAAAAAACCCTGATGCAAAGCGAACAGGGCGTGTACACGTTGTTTCTAAGCGTGTAAAAGATTTAGACGATTAATACGAAAAACTTTTTCTTTGTATTGGTGATGGTCCAATTGCGTGGCATACTTCTCGATGCGCTTTTGTTGGATATCCCTTGTGTTTTTCATACCCATATTCAGGATACTGTAAAGCATATTCACACATAATTCTATCACGCTCGTTTTTTGCCAAAATAGAGGCTGCCATAACCGCAGGAACTGTGGCATCAGCTTTTGGAAGGGCTTCGCAACTAACGGGCAACTTTGGCTTAAAGGTACCATCTACCACACAGGATATTTCTGCTCCCTCAATTTTACTTTCTAGCATTACACACATGGATTCAAAAGCATTTTTCATGGCAAGTAAACTAGCCTGTAAGATATTTATTCTGTCAATTTCATCATGTTCTATGCGTGCTGTTGCCCAGGCTAAGGCATGTTCTTTGATTATAACTTCAATTTGCAGCCTTTTTTTCTCGCTGAGCTTTTTTGAATCGTTTAAAATATCAAGAGGAAAATCATCGCTTAGTATAACTGCACCCGCGACGACTGGACCTGCAAGAGGGCCTCGCCCTGCTTCATCTAATCCACATACTAACATATCAATTTTTCACAACCAAAGATGTAAAACCGTCGAAGACATTATTCACCGAAAGATTTTCTTGCGTAAACTCATCTTTCCAAATTGCAGGATATTCAATTTTTCTGTTAGAGTTTGTTTCATTAAAAATAAAAGTATTATCTAAAATTGAATAACTAGAATTAATAAACTCAAGACTTCTACTAAGTGCGCCAATTCCATCAAAAGTTGATTCTTTAACTTGCGTTGTAGTATTTACTAAACTCATTCCTATAGCTGTTTCTGCAATTGAAACAAAGCGACTTCCTTGAGACAAGACAACAGAGTCATTTGCTTTTACTCCTGCCCCATACGCAAGTGTTTGAACTGTTAAACCAGAATCTAATATTTGAATAGAACTATTTTCAGAACTAATACAATTACTGTTAATGCCACCTGTTAATAATAACTCTGTATTATCTAGAGTAACTGTGGCATTTGTTGCATGCAGTAAAGTGTTTTGAAGAGAGTTTGAACTATCAGGATTAGATTGCTCAATTGTTCCACCGGTTATAGTTAGAGAAGCATTTTTTACTTGTATGGATTGACCACTTGCAAAAATAAGACGTGAGGAATCGGTAGATTGTATTGTTGCATTTTGAGATATTTCTAAAGTAGAAATATCAGTAAAAATTCCATCTACATAAATATTTATTAATGGAGCCGCATTTAGCAACGCGTATATTTGTAAAAAATCTGTAAAGGGTTTGTCGATTGTTCCAAGAGACTCCCCACTTTCATTAGAATTATTTTGTGTTACGTAGTAGTTATAGGGATCTACAACAGTCTTAAAGCTCACAATATCGCTTTTATTTCCTGCATAGTCTTTAGTAAATACATACAATTCTTGCAACTGTGCTAAATTTGAGTTATTTGAAAGAGTTAATTTAGTTGAATTTAGTACTGAATAGTTTTTTAAATCTTGGTATTGTGAATTCGATGTACTTTGGTATGTGTCAGAATTAAACCCAGTTTTTGAATTTATTGTACTTGGAATATAATAAAACACTGTATCACTGGCCTGAATTGTTACATCAACTGCTTGCCTTGCATAACCAGTTGAATTTGATGCTGTGATGAGAGGTGCACTGGGTGCAATTTTATCTATAATAAAAGCAGGATTAAAGCTTCCATGTTTTATTCCGTCATGATATATCTCAATTTCGTTTGAAAAGCCAAACGCATCTCCCTTTAATGTATCTATGAGATAGTGATTAGTAAATACTACTTGCTCTTTATCTTTATAAGTTACAAACATATATCTACTATCAGATAAACTCAAATTAACCGGGCTATTAACTGCTGTACTTGAAGGTAAACCTTGCAATTCTGGCTTTTTGGGTAAAAGAATAGTTGCAAACTCTGTTTGTGAATTTTCTGTACTAGCTTTCCATTGTAATGTATGATCTACGCTTCTATCTACAAAAATTTTTCCTGAAGCAGTTTGCCGCAATTCACCATCATCAATTGAATATATTATAGGTCCACCCTGCAAAAAGGTAATATAATTCCAATCATTAATTTCTATAGGACTTTCGGATATGGTTGTTTTTAGATTATTACTTTTATCGCCACCAATTTGTAAAACATAACGATATGGTATTGTTCCATCGTGTATTGTTAAAAGTATATTTCTTTCGAAAATCATTGGTCCTGATATTTGTAGCTCTTCACCCTTTGAAAAGATGGAACTGTTTGCAAGGCTATACTGAATATTTTCTGGAAGCACTATGGTGTCGTTACCATTAACAATTAATGTGGCTTGCTCCTCGTTAGAAGGTATATATTCAAGGTTATTTTGTAAGTTTACTGAATAATGTACATTATAAAAATCTGTGCTGCCATCATCCGATACAATTGCTATATCGACAACAATATCACCATCTAACTTTATTAATGCTGGTCCATCATACGCAAAGCCAGATTCTAAAGGATTTTCACCACTTAAAGAATAAAAGGCTTCTTTACTCTCATCGATATTTAAAACAAGGCTTTGATAGTTTGCCCAAACTCCTTCTGTTGGAGAAACAACAGTTTGAGAATACAATGTATATAAACATAGCTGTACTAAAAACAGACATAGAAATATTTTTTTATTTACCATTCTCATTTGCAAGCCCTCCAAAAGATCCCTTATTTTTGTGAAAATAATGGACTTAAAATATCTCGTAATTCTGGATCATCTTCATAGTAGTATTCTTCAAGTTCTGCTTCTGTTAAACCCACAAGCTCATGATTTAGATAATGTAACCAATTGTCATTGTCTCTATTATGACTTTCAAATTTTCTGCACCAATAATCAGGCTGAATTGGAAGTTGTTCCTTTTGACCTGTAAAATATTTATAGTCATGAACAGCTACCTTAATATCTTTTCTTGGAACGCCTTTTTCAATTATTACTTCTACAAGATGATTAATCGTTCTTCCTGTATCAAATATATCATCTACTAACAAGACCTTGTCACCGGGGCGCAAATGGTCAGGTGAATACGTCCAACCATCTATCATTACCTTACTTTGCTCTCTAATATCTGCATATGAGCGAGCAACAACTGCCGCAAAAAGCACTGGCCTCTCTGTTTTTAAGAGTTTAAAATATTCACTCATCACATTTGCAACATAGGCTCCACCCCTCAAAGATACGTAAATAATATCAGGCATAAAACCATCGTTCACAATTTTATGTGTCATTTTTAAAGTGTTATTTCTAATTAAATTAGACGTAATAAATTCTTTCATTTTTTATCCTTATCATTGTTCAATGAATATACATATATCATACCATACCTCTAAGGGTTTGGGCAAGTTCTTTCCACACAACTTTATCATCTTCACTGAGATTAGCAAAATCTTTTTGTTTTCCCCAGGCTGAAAAATCTATAAAAGTATTGGTTCTATTTAGTAAGTTCTCAAACTTATGCATATGAAAATCGCTTAACCACTTTGGAACTTTTTTAGCATACGTTAATAATTTTGTATAATGAGGAATACAAAGGCCAGATGATTTTGTAAAAAAATCTATAAGATCTTTGTCAGAATCTGTTGCTCCATTATCTTTTACTTCAGCTAAAAAGGTTAAGAACTCTTTTTCTATTCTTGCTCTTTCATTACAAGCAGGACATGGCTCTTTGTATTTTCGCATTTTTTTCTTTTTAAAATCATCTATGTAATCTGATAATGTACCCTGCCCTAAAATTGCTACGGCAAGACCATCTCTGTATGAAAGAAGCGTTTTTGAATGCTCATTACAAAACCCGCCTGCTTGCCTATATTGTGCTCGAAATGTTCTATCTGATATGTGTTCAAAAAGCATTCCGTCAATATAGCGATCTATTCTCTCATCAATTATTATACAAAGAGGACAGCCAGGTTTTTCGCATGCTTTTTGTAGTGCAAAATAGTTTACGTGTTGTTCAGCCATGCGATAATTATAACATAGGTAGGGGTTTATTGCAATAAACCCCTACCTATGAATGTTGGGAAGTAATTCTGTACTGTGATAGTCTACGTGATTCTATACAAATTCCCATCTTGGTAAATCATTTCTTCTTTACAAAGTAATTCACTTGCTATTAAAAGGCGTTCAATGGGAAGGTTCTCAAACTTCGAAATTGATTTTAAGCAAAGACCTTCTTTAGATTCTTGCATCGTTAATTGGCGCAAAATAGCACCACGTGCTTGCCGAACGGATCCTTCAAACTTACTTTGCTTTGTATAATGCTTACTTTTTCTATTTGGATTTTTTACTTGTTTTTTAAGTTCTGCGCCGTAATCCATAAGGGCGTAATACCAAAGGCGTGGATTTTCTGTGTACAGAGTTTTTTCAATAAGTGGGAAAATCTCATTATCGTGTACTGGCTCAAAACTTTCTGTATTTTTGAGACGTTCTTGAAAAAAGAAAAAGAGGTACACACTTCTAATATTTGTTTCTATAAAAACTTCAGCATTGTTAAAGGCAAAGGTAGAAACAGCACGTGCGGTATAATGGCCAATACCTGAAAGCTTTTCGAGCTCCCTTGGTTTATTGGGAAAAGTTTTGCCCTCAATTAAAAGCTTCGAAAGTTCAATTGCAGCGTTATGTAAAAATCTTGCCCTTCTATTGTAACCAAGCCCACTCCACATAGTTAATATTTCTGATAAGGGAGCCTTTGATAGCTCTGTTACGGTAGGATATTTTTCAAGCCATGCCATATATTTTGGAATTACACGCTCTGTTTGTGTTTGTTGTAGCATAATTTCTGACACCATAATTGCATAGGGGTCAGTTGTTTCACGCCACGGAAAACTTCTTCCGTTAGTATTATAATAATCGAGGATTGTTTTTTGAAATTCTTCTGTTGATGGCACAGGATTAAGCATCAGCTTTTTCTACTAAACCTTTTTCTACTAAACCTTTTTCAAAAAGCTTTTCCAAAATTATGTTTACAATTTG
>CAYJMR010000046.1:0-14770 GCA_964371375.1 uncultured Treponemataceae bacterium | reverse complement strand
CCGCAGCATTGTTTATACTTCTTACCGCTTCCGCATGGGCATGGCTCATTTCTTCCAACCTTCGGAACATTTCTTGTTATAGTAACATTTTCTGCTTGGCGCTTTGCTGCCATTGGCGATGATGCTTTAGATAAATCAAATGCACTGGAGCTACCATGTTGCGCATTCATGGTCATAGACCTACCTTTTGCAGATAAGTCTTCGCCATTTGCATCTTTAAAGCGTACTTTAAAAACGATTTGAGCAATTCCTGTTCTTATTGCATCTAGCATGTCATAAAAAATATTAAAACCATCAAGTTTATATTCAGTTAATGGGTTTTTTGACCCGTAAGAACGAAGACTTACTGCTTCTCTTAAGGATTCCAATGCCTCAAGATGATCTAGCCACTTATTGTCTATTTGTTGCACATAGTGATAGCGAATAAACATATTGATATAGGCCTTACCAGCAATAGCTTCTTTTTCATCCAAATGGTTTTTAAGAATACTATTAAGGGAGCTTTGTATGTCTTTTATATCAATTTCTTCTGAATTAAGTGCATAACCAAAATTCCGTTTTACTTCTTCAATTAAATCTGAAAGCGCTTGATCTTTATTTTGTTTTGCATCTCGTATATAGTTTTCGCAAATATCATCAACAATTTCGCCTGCTGTAGTAATAATTCTTTCAATTAAGTTTTCATCAGTTAAAATTGCATCACGCTGATTGTAGATAAATGTACGTTGTTCGTTGAGTACATTATCATAGTCTAAGAGATTTTTACGTATATCAAAGTTTCTAGTTTCTACGCGTTTTTGAGCACGTTCAATATTTTTTGTAAGCCATGGATGGTAAATGGGCTCGCCATCTCCCATACCAATTCTTCCCATGAGAGCTTTCATTCGCTCCCCTCCGAAAAGGCGCATAAGTGAATCATCCATAGAAATATAAAACTTACTTCTACCAGGATCCCCTTGGCGACCAGAACGACCACGAAGCTGATTATCTACACGACGACTTTCATGCCTTTCGGTACCTATAACATAAAGCCCGCCAAGATTTTTTACTTCCTCATAGTCTGTTTGCCAAAGTTCTTTTTCTTTTGCGATTGCTTGTCGTAGCTGCTCTTCCGATGCTTCTGTACCAATTTTTTTTATGGCTCTATACTCAGGGTTTCCACCAAGTTTAATATCTGTACCACGGCCTGCCATATTTGTTGCTATGGTTACAGCTCCCTTACTTCCTGCTTCTGCAATAATTAAAGCTTCTCGAGCATGGTTTTTTGCATTTAGTACTTCATGCTTGATACCACGTTTTGTTAAAAGAGCGCTTAAGAGTTCTGATTTTTCGATAGAAACAGTACCAACAAGAATTGGCTGTCCATGCTCATGCACAGTTTTTATTTCTTCACAAAGAGCATTCCATTTTTCTTCTTCATTTAAATATACTTCATCATTTTCGTCTATACGAGCAACAGGTCTATTTGTAGGAATAACAACTACATCGAGGTTATAAATTTTATTAAACTCTACAGCCTCTGTGTCGGCAGTACCTGTCATACCCGAAAGCTTTGTATACATTCTAAAATAGTTTTGGAATGTAATGGTCGCAATAGTTCTTGTCCGTTGCGCAATTTTAATGCGTTCTTTTGCCTCTATTGCTTGGTGAAGGCCTGCTCCATATTGACGCCCATGTAAAATACGGCCGGTAAATTGGTCAACAATTTGAACCCTTCCATCTTTAACAACATAGTCTACATCATTTTTATATAGTTTATGGGCGCTTAGTGCTTGTGTAAAATAATGAACATATTCAAAATTCTTTGAATCAAAAACGCTCCCAGTTATAAGGTTATTTTTTTGTAAAATATGCTCTATTTTTAGCATACCTGCATCCGTAAAAGATACACGTTTATTTTTTTCGTCTAGTTTATAATCTCCGATAACCTCTTCACCTTGGCCTTCATCCGGGTATAAATCTGTTACAGGATTTTTTTCTACTTCTTCAAAGTGCCCAACAAATTTATTTACTTCAAAGAATTTTTGGGTATCATCTTCACCTTGTCCTGAAATAATAAGAGGAGTTCTTGCTTCATCAATAAGAATAGAGTCGATTTCATCTACAATACCAAAAGCAAAGCCTCTTTGAACCTTATTTTCAACCGATATTTGCATATTATCGCGTAGATAATCAAAACCGAGCTCGTTATTTGTACCGTACGTAATGTCACAATTATACGCATTCTTTTTACTTGCATTATCCATACCCGAAACAATTGTTCCGACACTAACACCCAAATAGCTATACACAGGTCTCATCCAGTCAGCATCACGACCAGCTAGATAATCATTTACGGTAACAATGTGAACACCCTTACCTACTAAACTATTTAAATAAGCGGCTGCAACACTCATAAGGGTTTTACCTTCACCTGTTTTCATTTCAACAATGCTTCCGCTATGTAAAACGAGCGAACCCATCACTTGAACATCATAGGCTCTTTCTCCAAGCACACGTTTTGCAGCTTCTCTTG
Organism: uncultured Treponemataceae bacterium; assembly: GCA_964371375.1. Taxonomy (GTDB): domain Bacteria; phylum Spirochaetota; class Spirochaetia; order Treponematales; family Treponemataceae; genus CAYJFX01. The sequence goes on along the minus strand of CAYJMR010000046.1, from coordinate 12,255 downwards.
CTAGCGCAAATGCTTCGGGCAAAATATCATCAACCGTTTCACCTTTTAATAGGCGATCTTTAAAACTTTGAGTTTGGGTGGGAAAATCATCTTTTGTAAGAGACGAAGCCCACGCTTCTTGTGCATTTACTTTTTCTACTGTTTTTCTCAGTACTTTTACATCTCGCTCATTTTTAGAGCCAAAAAAGAAGGTTAAAATCGAATCAATCATAAATATTAGTGTACAGTGTATTGACATATTTTGACAAGCACTTTATGCTATAAATATGAAACAATTTTGTAAAAAGTTCACTTACACATCAATATTCAACGTGTATTTTTTTCTTACACTAACACTTTTGTTATTTTCTTCTTGTAATCCAAGTACAGAAGCTGAGTATTTAGAAGCAGATGAATTATTTAGTTTAAACTATGGGAACTTTGAAAATGAGATAAGTCTTTTTGATGTGCAAAACATTGAAAGCATAAATACGCGTATAGCTATGCGAGATGGTTTTTTTTATATTGTAAATGGCGAAGCAGGGAAAATTATTCAGCTCACTTCATATGGTGATGTAATTGGTATTATTTACGATGAAGATCGCAATCCAGTTCCATCTTTTGCTGTCGACAACTCTGATGGTGTTTTATCAGCCCTCGATACACGTGATGATAACTCGACTAAAATAGCAACAAACTATCCATTTAATCGATTAGGCGCAATAGCGGTTGATAGCACAAAAAATTTATATGTAACAGATTTTTTGCCAATTGAACGCTATGAAGAAGATACCGAAACTGGTACCGTGTTGAGACAGGTAATCTTGCGTTTTGCTCCAGATGGGACATTCGTTGACTTTTTAACCCAAGAAGGCTTAGGGGGACAACCATTTCCGTACATAAAATCTTTACACACCACGAGTAATAATGAACTTGTAGCTGTTTGCTTAGACACAAAAGGATATATTTTGTATTGGTTTTCGCAGGATGGAGAACTTTTAACAAAGTTTTCATTTGATAAATCTATGCTTCCAGAAGATGCACTAGATTATGCCTTGGAAACATATGTTACCTTAGAAAACATTGTTCCAGACTATGAAGAGCCAATAATATACATAAAAGCAGATTATTATGGATTAACGGTAGATGAATCTACAAATGTTTCTTCTGGGATTGAGTTTGAAAAAACACTTGTATACCCTTTTGATATGAGAACATTAACATATGAAAACGAAATAACGATTCCTGCGTACCAAAGAACTGAAACGCATGGTTATGCAACTGAAGTTTTTGTTCACCCATATTCTTTTGTAGGAATATCTGAAAATGGAGGCTTATTTTTTATTCTTCCCGATGACATAGGTTTATCTGTTCTTGTTACTCACGAAAACTCACAAAGAATAATGAGAAGACAAATTCCAATATCTCTTACCGACTCCATTTTTCAAAGTTTTTCACTTTCGAACAACGGAATCCTTTCTGGATTAATAGCACATGAGGATGAGGTACAGGTTGCATGGTGGAGAACCGATAGTATTATTAACTCAATTTTGGAATAGGTATAGAACAGTGGATGAAAATAATTTGCATGAAGAAGAATTACAGTTTCATTATAATAGAAGCGACAGATTAAGTCGTGCTCCTGAAATTGTTCGTTCTCACTATGATGGAACTGAAAAACAACCTCCAAAGGGTTTTTTTAAGTCTCTTGTACACACTAAGAGCTCACGGTTTTTACTTGGAAGTATTGTTTTACTGATTATTATGATTCTTTTTGTGACAAATGTAGAAATGGATAAAAACTCTGGAACAATTAAAAATGTCCCTTTTGAAATTACTGCTTTTTCATTTGATAGCAATGTGTATGTAACTATTACCGCAAGCGAATCGGATACTCCGAGCGACTTATTGATTTCTGCATATCTAAAAGGGTATAATGATCAAGATGAAGAAATAACGCATGCTACTTTGCATTCAGTTTATGATGGAAGTGAACGAATTTTACGTCATTCATTTCTAATTTCTGAGATAACACAATATATGGAATGTATTATAACATTGGGTGGTGAAACCTTGGAATTGCGCACTAAGGTTCAAGAGTAATTTTAAAAAAATTTGGAGGAAAATATGATTCAATTTTATTTATTATCAGTTGTTTTTAATACCCTTACAGGCTTATTACTTATAGTTTCAAGGCCTTTGGCGGAAGATGCTCAAGAAGCAACATTTGCAGGCCTACCATTTTATGAAACAAAAAACTTTCGGCTTATAATTGGTATTGGAGCTGCCTTTACAGGTGTAATGAAGTTATTAACAGTTATAGAAAATGATATCCCCCTTTTGGGAGATATTATTCCTGCCGCAGTTGGCTTGATAGGTGGGGCTTGTCTATTGTATGAGTTTTATATTTCTTCATCAAAGGTAGAAATAAGCATGAGTCCTGTTTTTGAAAATATTTTAGTAAACGGTAGAAAATATATAGGTATAGTATGCTTATGTGTTGCCCTACTTCACTTTATTGTACCTGGAGCTCTATTTTTATAATGAAAATATTTATAGTATTATTAACACTTTTTTTGTTCTCGTGTACTCAAAAATCAGACGAACCAATAGATATTTCAAAAACAAACAACCTCGCTATATCTCCGCAGTGGGCGGTAATTACTGAGCCTTATGCATCCTATTTAGCACAAGCAGATGATAGCTCTGAAATAAGTGCATATGGCAGAGTCGGAGATATAATCGAAGTAACAGGATCTACAATCGGCGACAACAATGTACTATGGTACAACTTTGAAAGCGGTTGGTTATCACAAAGCTCGATACAGATTTACGCTAATAAACTACAGGCAGACTTCGCCGCAAACGCACTAATAAAATAATTTATTTATGTGAACGTAGTATTTTTGTTGCTTCATCAATGCTTATATTTTCAAATTGTTCTCGCGTTGCAAGATTTTTCAAAGTGAGAACGTTTTGACTTGCCTGATCTTCATGAATAACAATACCAAAAGGAACGCCTTTTTTTTCTAATAATGCATACTGTTGGTTTATTTTTTTATTTTCAGAAAAAACTTCAACATGTATACCTCTATCACGCAATTGTTGTGCTACAACTTGGTAATGTGTAAAGAGAGTTTCATTCATACAAAGAATTTCTGCATCTAAAAAGCAAAGAGTTTCATCAATTTTGCCAATTTGTTCTAGTCCCGCAACAAGACGATCTAATCCAATAGATGATCCAATACCAGAAACCTTTTCTTTCATGTAAAGACCTGCAAGATTATCATAGCGTCCACCAGAGCACACGGAGCCTATTGATGGAAGGTCATTTAAGAATGTTTCAAAAACAAGACCTGTATAATAGTCGAGCCCGCGCGTAATTGACGGGTCAAGTACAAAGGTAGATTCTATGCCTACGGCAACAAGTAAATCGTGAATATCTTGTAAACGTTTTACACAAGATTCAACGTGCTCGCCCTCACCTGCCATAGTACCTATTAGTTTTAAGGTTTCATCAAAATTATTACTACCTGCAATAAAGATAAGGATATCTTGTGACTTTTGATTAGAACCGGTAATTTCTTCTAATTGTTTAATAACCTCATCTTTTCCTATCTTAGCTAACTTGTCAACTGTTCTGAGTATATCTTCTGATTTCTCACTTACTTCTAAATTTGCTAAAAAGGCATTAAAAATTCCGCGATGATTTATACGTATAGTTACGTTATCAACCCCAATTGCACCTAAGGATGCTTTCATAAGAGATAAGATTTCAAAATCACTTTGAGCTGAATCAGAGCCAACAATGTCAAAGTCACACTGTACAAACTCACGGTAACGTCCTGCTTGAGGTTTTTCGCCTCTCCAAACTTTAGCAATATGATATCGCTTAAATGGAAAATATAATTTATCTTTATGTTCTGCAATAAAGCGAGCAAAAGGAACTGTTAAATCAAATCGTAAGGCAACATCGCGCCCACCGTTATCTTCAAAGCGAAAAACTTGTTTTTCTGTTTCTCCATCACTTTTTCTAAGAAGAATTTCAGAATACTCTAATACGGGTGTGTCAATGGGCACAAAACCACGTGAACGAAAAACTTCGGTAAGAGTTTCTATTAATAATGCGCGTTTTAATTCTGCATTCGGTAAAAAATCGCGAAAACCTTTTAATACTCTGGGTTGAATTAGTTTGTCCATAATGATATAATAGCAAATATAGGAGATTATTGCAATTGCTTTTAACTATTGATATCGGAAACACCCATATAGTAGCAGCACTTTTTCATGATAGTGAAATAGTGGAAGAATGGAGAATACACTCGGATACACAAAGAACTGCCGATGAATACGGTACCATTCTATTATCTTTTTTTAGAGATGCTGGCATTTCTCAAAGCTCTATTGAGTCTGCAATTTTAAGCTCTGTTGTACCTCTGTTAATTGGGCCTTTTGTAAGTTTATGCGAAAAAATTACCGGAAAAAAACCTTATATAGTAAATCATGCAATTTTTGAAAAACTTCCTATTACAATTCCGGAAAGTGCAAAATACGAAATTGGCTCAGACATTATTTGTAATGTTGTAGAAGCGTGGTGCTCTTTACAATCTCCTGTTATAGTCCTCGATTTCGGAACAGCACTTACCTTCACAGCCGTTTGTGCAACAGGACAGGTTCGAGGGGTTGCAATTACACCCGGTTTAGGCACGGCAGTAAACTCTCTTTTTAATAACACCGCACAGCTTCCTTCTGTCCCTTTAAAAGCACCAAGCGATTCACTTGGTACAAATACCATACATTCAATTCAATCGGGAATTATTTTGGGGTACAAAGGGCTTGTAGAATCTTTGGTAACTCGTATGTCACAAGATTTAAGTAAAACAGCTGGTTGCGAAATTAGTGCAATTAAAGTTGTAGCTACAGGTGGATTAAACTCTGTACTAAAACCAATCACCGATATTTTTCAAAACGTCGATAAACAATTGACCCTTAAGGGCTTAAAAAGAATTGCAGGTATACTGGAAGAAAACCTATAATTTTCCGCCAATACTAAAGGACCAAAAATCATCCTTGTGCATAAAATCGTATCCGCCGTAAGCTGAAAGTTCAAACGACACAAGCCCAATTGCAGAAACATCAAGTCCAATCTCTCCACCTACACTCACTCCATGAAGGTCTGTTTTATAATAATCACAAAATGCTGAAAGCTCCAAGTTTTTAAACACTACACTATCGAAAAGTGTTCCAAGAGTTTTAATATTATAGGAGAGGTTATTGTTAGTTACAATAATATAATCAAAGTGTCCTTCTGTAACAGAAGAGCGAACGCCGTCATTCTTAAAAAGGCTTATACTCTCTGAGAAGTTAAAAGGAAAGCGTGATGAAGTTTTTTGACTAAGAAAAAATGAATCAGTAAAATTAATATTAAATTCATTTTTTATGCCAAAACCAAAAACTGAGAGGTTTTCATTAAATGCATAAGGAGTTATGGAAAAGTCACCAAAATACAGTTCTGCACCAAACCTTGCAAAGTGTTTACTCATATCAATGCTTAATCCATTTTCATTTAAATAAAAACTTTCCCATACAACATGTGGGTCTACCCCTATATATCCGTTATTTGTAAAACTTGCATTTAGTTTGCCATAATAATATATGCCTTCAAAACCTTTAACAAAGCCCTCATTGAATAATCCATCCCATTTAAATACTGCCCTGTTTTCGAGTACTAAAAAATCAAAAAAAGATACGTCAAACCTTGTATCGATCCCAGTTCCTCTCCAAGGATCCCAGTACTCTCTAATCTCTCCCACAACATTTGCAATTTCTGCATGTTGTGAAAGGTAAAGATAGTCACTATTGTCTAAGTAGTAATCATCTTTAGAACCTGAATACATTTGAAAACCGCCTGAAACGTATCCCGTAAAAGCATTTTGTGTGAGTATGTTCGTTTTTTTATAGCTCACCAGTGCTTGCTCATGCTTTTGAGCGAGTTCTTCTCGTTTAGAAATTAATCCTTGTATTCTTTCATCTGTCCATGTGGTTGTATTATGAAAACCGCGCTTTATTATTTCATCAATCGAGCGTTCAGTTGATTCTTGGCCGCGAACTGATATTTCTTTTGCTCTATCGAATGCCATATATGATATGTCTTCAACATCACAGCGAATAAGAACAGTATCAATTGTTTTTACCTCTTCTATACCTTTACGCGTTTTTGCTAAGTCCAAAGAACGACTAATTACAGAAATTAAATCCCTATACTCCCCTGTTGAATTGGAAAAGCTAGCAGATGTAATAATTCTGTCTGTATATTCTGAAGCTGTTCCAACAGGAACTAGATTAGTTGTTCCGCCATCTACTAAAATCATGCCGTTGTAACGAACTGGTGGAAACGCAATTGGCATTGCGATTGTAGCAGAAAGAATACTATAAAAATCACCTTCCATAAATGCCACAGTCCGTCTCGAAACTAAATCTTCTGCTAAAACTACGATAGGGATTTCCAAGTCTTTTATATCTATATCGCCAAGTATTTCATATACAGCTGAAATCATGTTATAATCATCTATGAGACCGCCATCTAAAGGAAAGCGAGGAGTAAATAAAAAATTCATTGGATAATCAGAAACAACTTTTTCTATGTGGTCCGGTGAAAGCCCTGCTGCATACAAGAGCGCAACAAGGGAGCCCATAGAGTTTACCACCAGGAAGTCAGGATATACCCCATTAGCTTCGAGTTCTTTTAAGACACCGATGTGTGCAAAGGCACGCGCAGCTCCACCAGACAACACCAAGCCTAAAGGCATTTCTGTTTGCTTTTTGTCTATGGGAACATATTTAGGGGCTTCTTCATTAAAGTTTTCTGCTTTAGTTAAGCCAATACGCTCTAAGAAGTTTTCTTCACCAAATTGTATTACTTGATCAGTTAAAAATACTTCATTTGAAAATACAGGAGTATTCTCTTGCGAAGTTATGCTTTGAAGTGCTACAGTAATGAACGCTACTATGAGTATTGTTTTGAAGAGTTTTTTCAACTGGATTGTTTGAAGCCTCAAGTTCGTGTACATAAAAAATCCCCTCTTAACAACGCTAATGTTTCTAATAATTAATTTTGTACATAGTGTACATTAAAAAGGAAGTTAGAGCAATAGAAACAATAAAAAAAGGCCTCTTTTCGTATAAATATTAATCGAAGAACTATATTGACAAAAAAATGATGTAAAGATATAGTATCAATACCATTACTAATCATGGAAGTGAGGTGTAAATCCTCCGCAGACTCGCTGCTGTAATGCGTTACGATTTTTTAGAGGCCCTCATGGGTCAAGCCACTGTTTTACTAAAACGTTGTTTTAAGGTAAATGGGAAGGCAAGAAATTGGTTGTGCAATCACATACTGTTTGTACTGAAGCGTTAAGCCAGAATACTTGATTTTTAATTATCTAACTTTTAAAGACTTCGAGTAATAGGTCTTGAGGAGAAATCTCATGAAAAAAATGTATTGCATTTTTACGCTTGCATGTATGCTGTGTACGTCTCTCTTAGCGCAGGAAGCTACTATTGAAGTTCCTGATGTTACAACGTATATAAATACTAACATGCAAGAACAAAGAATTTTTATTGATTCACAAGAAATTGAAGACTTAAAGCCAGAAAGCACCATTAGCCTTTTGCAAAGTCTTGGTGTAACAGTAAAATCAACCGGTGGATATGGAACAGTAGGAAGCGTCTCTCTGAGGGGATTTAGAGGAAAAGACGTTTTAGTTACGGTTGATGGCATTCACGTCAATTCTGCGATGAACGGTGACACCAATTTTAATACTATTCCTGTATCGAACATTGAAAGTATTGAAATAATAAAAGGCGCCTTTATTTCTGATGTTGCCGTAGAAGGCGGTGTTGGCGGTATAATTAAAATAACGACAAAAAAACAAACAATCGGTACGAAAGCATATGTTGACCTATCCGCACTTACCTATTTTAATAAAGCTGCAGACAGGGGGCAAGTAAAAACCGGTGTTACAATTGGCAGTGGAAATAGCGCCCTAACTATTGACGGAAATGCAACATATGCAATGAATGAATTTGTATACAAAGATACAAGTGGAAACAAAGTCGACATGACTGACTCACGTGTTATTGATGGCGGAGTTTTAGCACAGTTTTTGCACTATTTTGATAATGGAAATGCATTACTTATTCGTGATAGCTTTTATGCAGGTGATGCAGAAATAAATGGGGGTGTATTAAGCCCATGGGGTGCTTCAAAAGGACACCAACAAGATTTTAATAATTCACTCCATCTTTCATTTGACATGCCTTCACTCATAAAAAACTGGGCATTTACTACAAGTGCTCAATACGATTCAAATAATCAATTCTATACCACCTATGGTTTTTATGCAGGAGAAGATAAACATCTCCTACATTCGATACAGTCAACTAGTATTGCAAATTTTACACTTGGTACAGTACTGCATCAAGATACGGGTCTAAACATTTCTGTAGATATATTGGATTCCACACAAATAGATGAAACAGTATTTGTAAGTGGCTCTTTAAAAACTACCTCGACTGTAAACCTTGGTGAGCATTTTAGTATCATTGTTCCACTTGCACTAACCTTTAGCGATAAAAATGTTTCCTTTGTTCCAAAACTTGGTCTGCAATACGGATTTAAGAATGGAACTCTGGCACTAAATGCATATAGGCTACACCAATTTCCAACCTTAAATGATTTATACTATGCTGGCGGAAATCCCAATTTAAAACCTGAGCACGGACTTGGTGGGGAGTTAACATTAAATATGCATGGCATAGAGATTCCGTTTTCAACTTCGGTGTTTGCAAATTATTACTTTGACAAAATTCAATGGTATTCGCCTGACCCATCCGATTGGAATATTCCTTGGTCACCAGAAAACATAGGAAAAGCCTTTTACACTGGTTTTGATGTACTGCTTGATAAGCAATTGACCCATTTTTTCTCTTTACATACAAATTATCAGTTTGTAATGTCATGGCTTTTGGATGATGGTAATACGTTTGCTGATAATAAACGTTCTGTTTACACACCTTTACACACATTGGGTGCAGGTGGGACATTTTATGGAGAAAAGACAAGCCTTTCTGTAACAGGAAATTATGTTGGCGAACGTTATACCGATGCAGAAAATACAACAAAGTTATTACCGTACTTTTTGCTAGAAATAGCTGGCGACATTGAGTTTACAACACTGTTTAGTGCCTACGCAAAGGTTTCAAATGTTTTTAATGAAACATACTATGAAACAGCAGATTATCCTACTCCAGGAATTTCAGCTACTCTTGGTATGCGTGTAAATATTGGCGAGTAACCAGAATAAGACATAAGGAAAAAGAATGACAAAAAAATATATATGCATGCTTTTTATTACTCTAAGTTTTTCTTTTTCCTTATTCACGAGTGGAAAGCAAGAGCTACATCAGTCAGTTGAAATGCCGACGAAAATTATCTCGCTCTCCCCTGCCGCTACTGAGATTCTTTTTGCAGTAGGGGCAGGAGACAAAGTTATTGCCAAAACAGACTTTTGTAATTTTCCATCTGAAGCACATGATGTTACTAGTATAGGTGGCTTTGATGGTAAGGCATTTAGCATAGAAACTATTATAGCCTTAGAGCCCGATTTGGTGTATGCAACAGCCGGAATGCATGATTATTTAGAAAAACCATTAGAATCATATGGCATTGATGTATACATGTCAAATGCTCAAACTATTGAATCTATTTATACAGAGATTGAAGAAATAGCAAGTATTACGGGAAATGTAGAAACTGGTAACAAACTTGTTTTAAGCATGAAAGACCAAATTCAACATGTTACAAACATAGTTAAAAATAGTCCAAAAAAATTAGTGTACTGGGAAGTGTGGAATGAACCATACATGAGTGCAGGCTCAAAATCATACATTAATGATATAATACAAACAGCAGGTGGAGAAAATATTTTTGCCGATATTCTGCAAGCATACCCTGTGGTAAGTGAAGAAAGTATATTGATTAGAAATCCAGATGTAATACTTTTTCCAACCCATACAATTACTAACATAGAGCAACTAAGACTTCGTGACGGCTGGGAAAATTTACAAGCGGTAAAAACAGGTGATATATATTTTATTGATTCTGATATTTCATCAAGACCAGGGCCACGCTCTAGCTTGGCAGTAGAAATGATAGCAAAGAAGTTATTTCCAAATGAAAATTTTTAATGTAAAAAAAAGAACACCTTCATATTATCTCATTAGTGCAATTAGTACCTTAGTACTACTTTGCATACTAATTATTTTGGGTTTACTTTTTGGAGCAGAGAAAACAAACATTCAAAATGTATTTTCACAGAACAGTGAAAACACAATAGAAAAAATTATTGTGTTTAATATACGCCTTCCTAGAATGCTCCTAGCAGCCCTTTGCGGTATGTTGCTTGGAGGAGCAGGATCTGTTTTTCAAGGCTTTTTTAGAAATCCACTGGCAGATGCAGGGCTTGTTGGAATATCTTCTGGTGCAACACTAGGTGCTGTGCTGTCAATATTTATTCCTACTTTTTTTCTATCATCAACCTTATTAAGTCCTATTGTTTTTTTTGCATTCACAGGTGCTATGGGCTCTGCAGCCTTAGTATATATTCTTTCATTTCGTGTATCAGGATCACACGGAACAGTTATGATGCTTTTAATTGGAACTGCCCTTTCTGCCTTTTTATCGGCCATTGTATCAATCTTATTGCTACTTCGGTATCAAGAATTACACCAAGTGTATGTTTGGACATTAGGAAGTTTTAACGGCCGTGGGTGGGACGAAATTACACTTATAGCAATTCCTTCCGTATTTTCAATTATTCTTCTTTTTGCATGTGTACGCCCTCTCGATGTATTATCTAGTGGTGAAGAAAGTGCTCAGTCTCTAGGTGTCGATATAAAAAAAACACGACTACTAACCCTAGCAGCAGGTTCTTTGGCCTGCGCATGCGCGGTAAGCGTAGCTGGTACAATTGGTTTTGTAGGCCTCATTGCTCCACATATTGCGCGAAAACTATACGGGCACACGCATAAAAGTGTACTGTTTTTTGGTATGCTTTGGGGAGCTATTTTATTAGTAATCTCTGATACATTAGCAAGAACCATTGCAGCCCCATCTGAATTGCCCGTTGGAATTGTGACCGCACTTATGGGCGTTCCCTTCTTTATTGTAATTATACAAAAGCGAAGGGGGCTCATCGGTGACTAGGCAGTTAATTTTACAAACCAACAATATCAATGCATGGTATGGCGAAAAAAAAATACTTTCTAACATTTCGATTGAAGCTCATTGCGGCGAATTTATGTGCATTATTGGGCCAAATGGAAGTGGTAAATCTACATTATTAGCCCTTTTAGCGGGAATTGAAAGAAGCACATTGAAATCTAGTGGAACAATAAAAATAAGCGAAAAATATTTACATAGCATGAAGAGGCAAGACATAGCTGTTAACGTTTCTTTTATGACTCAAACAGAACAAAGCGTATGGGACTTTTTAGTACGTGAATATGTGCTAGCAGGGCGTTTTGTACATACTTCTTGGTCAAAATGGTACTCAAAAGAGGATAAAGAACTTGTAGAGAGCGCTTTGCATGAATTGAACATCTTTCACTTAGCAAATAGGTCTGTTCACAGTCTTTCTGGAGGAGAATTACAACGTGTTCGAATTGCACGCTCAATTATACAACAAAGTCCTATAATTTTACTTGATGAGCCAGTTGCAAATCTAGACATTGGATGTCAAAACGTTATACTAAAAAAGCTCAAAGAAATTGCGCATAAAAATAATACTTGTGTAATAATTGCAATACATGACTTAAACGCTGCAGCTGCCTTTGCAGATACAATTGTTTTAATGAAGCCGGTATCAATACTAAATGAAAATGAGCAACAAATAATTTCGGGCTCTGCTGATAAAATTTTTTCTGCCGATATATTAAATGGCGTATACAATGCACACTTTACAAGTTATAAGCACCCAGTCTTTGGCTACCCACAAGTTTGTGTTGTAGATAATAACGAGGAGTAAATTATGGAAATAGTAATAACAATTATTGGCGTTGTATTTCTTATTGCAGGCTTTATTGGATGCCTTGTGCCAATCATTCCAGGGGTGCCGCTTGCCTGGCTATCACTTTTACTACTTTTTTTTATAGACTCATCCATTACCATTCCAACCCTTATAGTTACTGCCCTTGTTGCAATAGCCATTACCG
>CAYJMR010000045.1:0-15056 GCA_964371375.1 uncultured Treponemataceae bacterium | reverse complement strand
ATATATATTTGAGGAGATAGTGTATGACCAACTTCGTTTATGTAAAACCACCTTTTAAGATGATTTTGTTTTGCTATTTGGCAATATTTGTACCTTTGTTTTTTTCTTTATTCCAATTAATATATTATGGCGTATACACATGGGGAAACGCTGGGCAAATAATGGGGTCTCCAATACTTCTTCCATACCAAGCTCTTGTTTATTCGTTGCCAGCAGTGATTCTATTCATTGTAAATAAAAAATTTGCTAAGTATGATGGAAGTGAGGAAGCACTGATTCGTGCTAATAAGTTAACATTAATTTACATGCAAATAATATTAGGATTACCGATCCTTGTTAATCTTGTAACAGGATTTATTGTAGTACAAGTAAATGAATCCATAGGGGTTGTAATTGATCCACTTGCAATCATTTTAAATTGTTTAGGGCTCATGTTTACATTTGGCACGTTCTTTTCAGTACAAGCGCTTACTACGTATCAAAACTGGCTAGTGTGGTTACCATTTGATAAAAAGTATCTTATGATGGGGCAAAAAAACAGAACAATTGTCTTAACTTTTTTTATATTAACAGGACTTCTTTTAACAAATTTTGCGGTTCCGATGGTTATTGGTGAAGAAAACTTTACAATGGGAGCATATTTTCAACTTGTGTTGCCACTATCAGTGTTCAGCGTAGTAGTAAGTATCCTAACAATGAGAACCTTTTCATCAGAAAATGAAAAAGTGCTTAAGAGAATAAATATTGCCTTAGAATCGTTGGCAAAAAAAAGCTATACCTTTGATGTATTGCCAACTAGTGCAAGAGATGAGTATGGTATTGTTACTAATAGCTTAAATACATTTTATATAGAAACTCGTAGTTTACTGCAACGTCTTGAAAGCACAATAAATAGTACAGAAACTTCTACTGGTGAAATGAGTAACGAAATGGATACTGCTGTAGAAAGTACTGGCTCTGTAACAGAGAGTATTTTTAAAGTTGTAGAGCTTTCAGGAGAACAAGCAAAACTTCTTTCAGTTGCAACAGAAATGACTGGTAATATTAAAGGTGCTCTTCAAAACCTCGAAGAAAGTATTAATTCCCAATCTGTGAGTGTAACTGAGTCTTCTGCAGCAATCGAAGAAATGCTTGCGAACATTGCCTCTGTTACAGAAACTCTTAAACGTAATACTGACTCTGTAAAGGCACTTGCAGACTCTTCAGAAAGTGGTCTTGAACAGGTACAAGAAACAGTAAGTATTTCAGAGAAAATATTAAGTGATTCAGAGGGTCTTATCGAAGCAAGTACCGTAATTCAAAGTATTGCAGATCAAACAAACCTCTTGGCTATGAATGCTGCAATTGAGGCAGCTCATGCAGGAGAAGCTGGAAAAGGTTTTGCAGTAGTTGCAGATGAAATACGAAAACTTGCAGATGACTCAAATGTGCAGGGACGAACTATTAACTCTAGGTTAACTATATTAAAAGAATCAATTATAGAAATTTCTGGAAAAATTCAGCAAGTTGAGGCACTTTTTGATACAATTTTCCAACAAGCAGAAAGTGTAAAAAATCAAGAAACCGTTATCATGAGTGCAATGGAAGAGCAATCTGCAGGAAGTGGGCAAATTCTTACTGCTATCCATCAAATTAGGGATACTACCGATACTGTGCAAAGTGAAGCAGAAAAAATTCTTGATGATAGTGCCACAATAGTTTCAAAAATAGACGAGCTTACCAATCAAAGAGATGTTATTAACCTTGCTGTTAGTGATATGGATAAAAACACTGATGCAATAAGAAAAGTCATTAATGTAGCAAAGGACATTTCAAATACGAACCGTCGTGAAATTAAAAAATTAGCAACACAAATTGATGAGTTCACTCTACCACAAGAAAGTGTTCAGGAAGTAGCTAATGACAAGAATGTATCGTTCTCCCAGATTAAAATGGTTAACGAAATGTAATTTCAAGTTTTATTAATCATTAAAGGCTTGATAAAAAATAGAAAAAAAGCTATAATAAATGTCGTGGCAGAACAATGTCGCGACATTTATTTTTAGGAGAAAATATGGTGTTTCCGTTAATGGAACTTGTAGAGTTTCGTGATAATGTATATGAAATTACTTGTGCCTCAAGCCGCAGGGTGTATCAACTTTCAATGGTAAAAGATAGTCTTATTGAAGAAAATAATGGTAAAGTTGTTTCACTTGCTGCTCGCCAACTTTTTACAAAACAAGTTGAATATCGTATAGAACAATAGGTTTTTATAACAAACTGTGAAAGAGAATAATAAACAGGAAGGTTCCCTTCCTGTTGTAGTTATATGCGCACCCACTGCGTGTGGGAAAACAGATTTAGCATATAATCTTTTTGCTACCTCCCAAAACACAGCCTTAGCAGGAAAAGCAGAAATAATTAGTGCAGACTCCATGCAAGTATACCGCTTTATGGATATTGGCACTGCTAAGCCTAGTAAAGAATTTCAAAAAAAATTACCACATCATCTCATAGATGTTTGCAATCCAGATTATCAGTTTGGGGCAGGGGACTTTGTGCGAAATGCTAGTGAGTCGGTATTACATATTTGTTCGAGAGGAAAACTCCCTGTTATGCTAGGGGGCACGGGATTTTACTTAAAGAACTTTGTATATGGCTTACCGCCTACACCAAAAGTAGATGAGAAGATTCGATTAGAAATTGAAAACAGAATGCAAATAGATGGTGCGAAAAAGCTTTGGGATGAATTACAGGCCCTCGATTCTATTAGTGCAGAAAAAATACATGTTAATGACGAATATCGGATAAAAAGAGCCTTGGAAGTGTGTATATCAACAGGCCGGCCGCGTAGTAGCTTTATTGTTCCGCAAAAGACTGTTGCCGGTTATAACTTTTTACTTATCCATTTAGAGCGTCCCCGCCACGAACTCTATAAAAGAGCCGAAGAGAGAGCCGAAGTTATGTTTGATCTGGGGTTAGAAAAAGAAGTAGAACTCTTACTAGAAAAAGGATATACCGAAAATGATCCGGGTATGCAAGCAATTGGCTATAGAGAGTTTTTTAGTTATTCTAAGCGCAATGATATAAAAGCTGCAATAATAAAAAACTCAAAAGAATATATAAAACGCCAACAAACATTTTTTAAAACTTTTAAAGATGCATACTCTTTTTCGCCAGACAATGAAGAAGAAATAGAAAGAGTAATAACTACATTTTTATATAATACCAAATAATACATAAGAAACCTATTGACTAATAGTCTGTGGTTTGGTATCATATGTACACTTTTATTTGGGGGTTTTCTTTTGGCAGGAAATAAATCATCAGCAGAAAAAAGACACAGACAGAGTGAAGAAAGACGATTTCGAAACAAAGCTGTAAAGAGTTCTGCTCGTACACAAGCAAAGAAATTTGTACAAGCTGTGCATGCAAAAGATCAAGCATTAGCTTCTGAAACATTGAAAATTTTATGTAAAGAACTTGATACTGCAAAGAGTAAGGGAATTTTAAGTCCTAACTCTGTTTCACGCAAAAAATCAAGAATGATGAAATTATATAATGTTTCATTTTCTGCTGCAAAATAAGTGTAACTTATTTTGTAGTATTAGAATGGGATGTGTTGTAAGACTATTTTAGGATAGTTTTATGTACAGTTTTGCATGGCGTTATGCTTGCAAAACTGCTCATTCGCATTGCAGTAACGCACCACAAGAGTGGGGTTTTTTGTAGGAGATACCAATGAGTTCAAAAAAGATTACAAAAAATGATTTAGTTGATTCTGTGTATATGTCAACAAAGCACGAAAAAAAAATTGTGCAATCAGTTTTAGAATCTTTACTTGAAAACATTAAGGACTCCTTAAAGCATGGTTCAACTATTGAGTTGCGTGGATTTGGAACCTTAGAGCCACGGCTTCGAAAAGGGCGGTCCCGCGCACGCAATCCAAAAACCGGTGAGATGCTTTCTGTTGCACCTCACTATGTAGTGGCATTTAGATCCGGACAAGAGCTAAAAAAAGCTCTTTGGGATTTGCCCGTATCACCTAATAAATGAAAAAAATACTAAGCGACTGGCTTTTACTAGCACTTTCCATCATACTTTTTATGTTAGCGCATCCAAGTATCGTTGTTCTTGAAGGTCTTCCTTTTTTAGCCTACTTTTCACTTGTTCCCCTTTTTTTACTTGTTGCACGCGTTCGTTTTTCGCTTGTATGGCTGTATGGTCTAATATATGGAACCATGTGTTATGCAACATACGGATATTGGTTAGCTGACTTTCATCCTCTAGGGCTCCCTGTAATTATGGGCTTGTACGGTTTGCAATGCATGTTTCTTTTGCCACTATTAAAATTGGTATCGGTGCTTTGCGGAAAACATGCATGGATAGTACAGTGGGCAGTGTGGTGTGCGTATGAATATGTAAAAACGCTAGGTTTTCCAGGGTTTAGCTATGGAATTATGGGCTATACACACTGGCAAGTATTACCACTATTACAGTTTGCTTCAATTGCAGGTGTTTGGGGCTTAGGTGCTCTTATAACATTTACTTCAGCATGGCTAGGTAAAGTTTTGCTACCATTATTTGAAATTAATGGGGATCCAATTCAAAAGGGCTTGCGAATTAGCACAATAAAAAAACAATGTGTTGCCCATAAAATCAGTGCTTTTGTTTGGCTTGGTTGTTTTATACTTGTTTTTGTATATGGAATAGTAGTACAAAAAGATTATTCAACCTATGAGCAAAAAACAGTGGCACTCATTCAAGCAAATTCTGATCCCTGGAAGGGTGGTACGACTGCCTATTCAAGAGACTTAAATACATTAAAACGTTTAACTAATGAAGCGCTAAGCGAAAGTGATGAAATAGATTTTGTTGTTTGGTCCGAAACAGCCTTTGTTCCTAGCATTCGAATGCACTATCAATATAGGGAAGATAGAGTACGCTTAGAGTTAATTAATGACTTATTGAGCTTTATTGACTCAAAAAATGTACCTTTTGTTATTGGAAATGGAGACACGCAGAGAGGTTACAATCAAAGTGGTGACTATACCAATATAAGCTATAATTCTGTGTTTTTGTTTAGGCCGGGAATAAACGTCATTCCTCCGAATCCAGAAATATACAATAAAATGCACCTTGTGCCGTTTACGGAGCACTTCCCTTATGAAGAGCAATTTCCGTTTATTCACCAGGCCTTAATTGATAATGATACGCACTTTTGGGCTTACGGAGATGAGGCTAATGTGTTTACAATTGATAATCTTACTTTTGGTACCCCTATTTGTTTTGAGGACACTTTTGGCTATATTTCACGTCAATTTGCCCATAATGGTGCACAAGCAATTGTAAACCTTACCAATGATTCTTGGTCACACAGTGCCGTGGCACAATACCAACATTTATCAATGGCGGTTTTTCGCTCTGTTGAAAATAGGTTGCCTTCACTTAGGGCAACAGCATCGGGGCAAACTTCGATTATTGATCCAAATGGAAAAGTAACTGCAATGGCTGAGCCTTTTACAGAAACATACCTCGTAGGGGCCTTTCCAGTGGTAGAAAAGGAAGTTAATACATTGTATACTATGTGTGGCGACTTTATAGGAATTGTTTTTATAGTTTTATCATCAATTGCATTGCTAGTTGGCATCGTTGTATTTGCTTGGAAAAGAATAAAAAGATAAGAATTAGGAGGAGTAATGGCA
Organism: uncultured Treponemataceae bacterium; assembly: GCA_964371375.1. Taxonomy (GTDB): domain Bacteria; phylum Spirochaetota; class Spirochaetia; order Treponematales; family Treponemataceae; genus CAYJFX01. The sequence goes on along the minus strand of CAYJMR010000045.1, from coordinate 9,372 downwards.
ATATCATATCATCAAAAAGACGGAAATGTAACAGTACTTGGAACAGAAACCGAGTTTAACGGTATTTTAGAGTTTACTGATAACCTGGTTGTTGCTGGTAAGTTTTCAGGAACAATAAAGTCAACAGGGTCTCTTGTAGTAGAAAAAATGGGAAAGTGTGAAGTAGATACAGCCAATGCTGATTCAATTACAATTGCAGGCCAAGTTGAAGGAAACTTAAGTGCAATAGATAAAATTGAAATGTTTTCAGGAAGTCGAGTTGTTGGCAATGTTGAAGCTGCTCGTTTACGAATAGAAGATAATGTTAATTTTTCTGGTGCGGTAAAAATGCGCGATGAAATACCCGATATGGATATTTTTTTGGTTTCTCCAAATGAATATCGAGCTTTGGTTGGTAGGCGTGCAACAAAAGAAGAAGATGAGATTTAAGGCGTGTCAGAGTTTAGTAATAAAGTCTTCTGTATATTGACAAAATGCTTAAATTTCGGTATACTATAGGTATAATCAGTTTATCAATCGTTTCTTTCAATTCAAGAAAAGTCTAATTTGAAATCAATTACATATGGAGATATTTAATGGCAGATAGTAATGAAAGCCGTTTAGATGATGTTGCGCAAACATCCGAAGCCCCTGAACTGTTTGAAAGTGCAGAAACTCTCGAAAATGGCGGAGATACTTCTGGTACAAATCAAAAGAAAAAAATAGTTATCCGTTCAAAAGGGAAACGTACTGAAGGGTTCTCTTCTGATTCTCAAGCAAAACGAGGACAAAAAAACTCTACTCAGCGAGGTGGAGCCAAGAGAAGACCTGAGCAAAAAACTAAAGATTTACCAATGGCCGATGTAGTCGAGACTGAAGAAGATATTCAAAATAATGAATCAAAGCCAAGACTTTCTATAAATGAATTAACAAAAATGGGTATGCATGACCTTAGAAAGTTGGCAGGAGAATACGGTATTACCAATGATGAACTTGCTCCAATGAAAAAGCAAGAAGTCATTTTTGTTGTTCTAAAAGCACACACAGCACGGGGAGGCATTATATTTGCTTCTGGTGCCTTGGAAATTTTACCTGACGGGTATGGCTTTTTGCGTTCACCTCAAAACTCATACATGCCTGGTTCTGACGATATTTATATTTCACCAAGCCAAATTAGGCTTTTTAACTTAAAAACGGGCGACACTGTTTATGGACAAATTCGTTCTCCAAAAGAAGGCGAAAGGTTTTTTGCAATTTTACGAATTGAATCAGTAAACGATGATGAAACTAGAGAAGCGCAAATACGCGTACCTTTTGAAAACTTAACACCACTTCATCCCGATGAAAGATTAAACTTAGAAACAAAAACAGAAGAAGTATCAACTCGTTTGATAAATCTTTTTTCGCCAATTGGAAAAGGACAGCGTGCACTTATTGTTGCACCTCCAAAGGCCGGTAAAACAATTCTTATGCAGCGTGTTGCGAATGCAATAACAGAAAATCACCCAGAAGTATACTTAATTGTTCTTCTCATCGATGAAAGGCCTGAAGAAGTTACCGAGATGGAAAGAACGATCAATGCAGAAGTTATTTCTTCTACCTTTGATGAACCTGCAACAAGACACGTACAAGTTGCAGAAATGGTACTTGAAAAAGCAAAACGCTTAGTTGAACATAAAAGAGATGTTGTAATTTTCCTAGATTCTATTACACGTCTTGCAAGAGCTTACAACCAAACAGCTCCAACATCAGGAAAGGTGTTGTCAGGTGGTGTAGACTCAAATGCACTTCATAAACCAAAAAGGTTTTTTGGTGCTGCACGTAATGTAGAGGAAGGTGGAAGTTTAACTATTATTTCTACAGCTCTTATTGAAACAGGAAGTAGAATGGATGAAGTTATTTTCGAAGAGTTTAAAGGAACAGGTAACATGGAAATTAACCTCGACCGAAAACTTGCAGATAGAAGACTTTTTCCTGCTATTAACATTAAGAGGTCAAGTACACGTAAAGAAGAATTATTATTAAGCGCTGAAGAGTTGCAAAAAGTTTGGGTGCTTAGAAAAGTCATAAATCCGATGGATGATGCAGAAATTATGGAATTACTACTTGACAAAATGCGTAAAAGTAAGAATAATGAAGCATTCTTACGTTCAATGAATACTGGAATGGGAGATGGTTTTTAAGAAATTATGACTTTTGCGGTTATGGATTATGCGAATGCTACATAGCAAGGCAAAGGTTAAATATAAATAATATAGGAGTTTTATTATGAGAGACGGGATTCACCCAAATTATGAAATGACAAAAATTACTTGCGTATGCGGTAATGTTATCGAAACAAGATCAACAACAAAAAACCCAGAGGTTGAAATTTGTTCAGCATGCCACCCATTTTTTACTGGAAAGCAAAAATTGGTAGATACTGCAGGACGTATTGAAAGATTCAACAAACGCTTTAACATTAAATCAACTGCAGCTGAATAAACATTTCGGTTTTTAATTTAGAGAGCATTGATGTTCATAACATCAATGCTTTTTTTATGGTAAAATACTTTCAATACTTGAAAAACCACCAAGTATGGCAATAAGCCTGTCAACGCCCAAGGCTACGCCTGAACATTCGGGGAAGTCTTGGAATATTTTCCAGTATTCTAAATCAATTGCATGTGGTACTCTGGCTGTTTTGTTTTTTAGGGTTCCTTCATTTTCAAAGTACTCTTTTACTCTTTGCTCATCGGTTTCCTCTGAGTAGCAATTTGCAAGTTCTATTCCGTTTGCATACAACTCCCAGCGCTCTTTCCATTGTTGTCCCTTATCTTTTGCCAAGCAAGGCACAAACGAAGGATAATCGGTTAAAAAAATAGGTTTTTTGTCCATTAAAAAGGGTTCTACGTTATTAACTAAAATGAGTTCGTATAAATCATCCATTGCCCATTTAGAAAAACACTGTTCTGTTGGGTCCTCTAAGCCAAGCCTGATTGCATGTTTTGCAATATCGTTCGAACTAGCACACTCTGAGAGTTTAAAACCTGCATATTTTTCAAATGCTTCATCCATAGTTAATTTGATAAAAGGTGGGCGCAAAAAGTCCCAGCAGTCTTTTGTGCCATCAGTAGGTTTTTGTGGAAGTAAGCTTAAAAAAAGTTCTTCTGTTATGTGCATAGAATCATTATAGTTTGCATTAATGGTGTAGTATTCGAGCATTGTAAACTCACTATTATGAATGCGCCCTTGACTTTCTGTATTTCTATAACATTTTGAAACCTGAAACACATCAACCTTGTGTTTTGCTATAATTTTTTTTATAAACACTTCGGGGGAAGGCACAAGGTAGAGGTCTTTTTCTTGAAGTGTTTGTGAGTTTAAAGGGGGAGCATAGCTTGTTTTAAAAACTTCTAAGCATGTTTCTGGAATGAGTGTTTCTGATAGGGCAGGTGTATCGAGTTCTAGATAGTTTTTGCTATCAAAAAAGGAGCGTATTTTTTTTATTATATTTGATCGAAATTGCAGTGTTTCTATATCCATTTGTAATTTTTTTATGGCAGGGCTGCCATGTTCCCTTTTATTTTTATTTTAATGGATAGTTATAGTTTTTAAAATATTTTTTATTGATTTAAAACTATCGTTTTAGGGATCTACTTTTTTACGCAAAAAAGTAGCAAAAAACCGCTGGGGCGTTGCGATTCGCCCCAGACCCCTAACGCTTTTATCATAAAAAATATAAAAAAATAGCTCAATCCACTGAGACAATTTAATTATATTCAAAAACGTAGATTTTTTCTAGTAAATTTGGTAGTATAATTAAAAATCTGTGGATAAAAAATGACCAGTCCCGTGGTGTACGCAAAAGTAAAAGCCTGTGGATGAAAAAATTGGAGATAATTCTTGAATTGCAAACTTTTTAGTATTATAGATAAAGCGGTGACTGATTATAATTTTATCGAAGAGGGCGATAGAATACTCATAGGGGCTTCAGGAGGGAAGGATTCAACTTCACTTATTCAGTATTTTGCGATGAGAAAACTTCACCGAAAAGAAAACTTTGACTTTACAGCTCTCCATGTAGAAAGTGGTGTAGGCTCTTCAATTAGCCCCTTGCTTATAGATTTATTTAAGACATGGGGAGTTGAACCTGTTATCATCAATGCCGATGTACTAGAGCGTTTAAAGCCTGGGCGAAAAATGAATTGTTGGTGGTGTTCTACACAAAGAAGGACTGAACTTAATAACTACGCTATGGAACATGGATTTAATAAGGTTGCTCTTGGACACCACTTAGATGACGTACTCGAAACACTTTTAATGAATGCTTTGAATAAGGCAGAACTTTCTACCATGCCCCCAAGGTTAAAGTACGATAAATACCCTATAACCATAATAAGACCACTTTGCTTAGCAGATGAAAAAACAATTATTCAGCATTCAAATGAACAAGGCTACATTAATGGAACATGTACTTGTAACTATCAAGATAATTCTGGAAGAAAAGAAATGCGAAAACGCTTAGCCGACCTAACCGAAGGCGACTACACCCTTAAACGACGGTTATTTGAATCACTAAGAAATATTAAAAATGAGTACTTACCATAGTAATTTACAATGTATAATTAGGGACTGTTAAAATTATGATACACAGTTGCGTCTACCACAGTATCTTTTTGTGGTATATGAAAGTGGTTTTACTGGCAATTGTGCATTATACATTATAAATTGTTAATTATACATTAGCTAAGTTTTCTCGGATAATGCTTAATTTTAAATCCTTTAGTTTTTCGGTCATCGAAACCTTATAGATATGAGGATTTAAGATTCGCTGAAAGGTAGTATCGAGGCATTCTAAATGGCTTTTTACACGCTTTCTACTTATTATAAGTTGTTTTTTTTCTGCAAGGCGCTCTCGGGTAGGCTTTCCATTAGCAAGTCTTTTTATTAAAAGCATTTCAACCTTTGCAGGCTTAAAATTAAATTGACGATAGTCTATTGCAGGGTGAAAAAAGGTTTTCTCTATTTGAGGCTCAATTGTTTCATCTTCAAGGGATAAAATATCGGCTTTAAACATATTCTCTTCATCATATAGACGCCAAACATTTTTAATACCGGGATTAGTAGTTTTTGCAGGATTATCTGAGAACTTCATTGTTGCAATTAGGTCATTGCTGTGTGGGTTATGCCTAGCTGCAAGCTTGTACACACCAGTAAAAGAAGAATCTTTTCCACCAGTAACCATGTGAGTTCCGACTCCCCAAATATCAATAGGAGTGTTTTGAGACACTAGTGTTTCGATAATTTCTTCGGTTAAATCGTTAGAAACAGAAATTGTTGCTGCTTTTAAGCCCGCCTTGTCTAACTCTTTTCTAACCTCAGTTGAAAGATATTGCATATCTCCTGAATCAAGTCTTACACCAAAGTTATGCCCTTTTTCTGTAAGTTTTTTTCCTGCAATAATAGCATTTTTTATTCCAGACTTTAAAGTGTTATGGGTGTCTAGCAAAAATGTTGATGAGTCAGGATACATATTTGCATATGTTTCAAATGCTTCAAGCTCTGATTGAAAAGACATAATCCACGAGTGAGCCATCGTTCCTACAACAGGAATCCCAAGCTGTTTTCCGGCTAGAGCATTACTGGTGCTTGAAACACCGCCTATAAAGGCTGCTCTAGATGCACTCATTGCCCCATCATACCCCTGTGCTCTTCTAAGCCCAAATTCCATAATGTGTGAGCCCTTTGACGCTATAACCATTCTTGCAGCCTTTGTTGCAATTAAACTTTGAAAATTAAGCTGATTTAATACTAATCCTTCTATGATTTGTGCTTCAATGAGGCTTGCATGAATGCGAACTAAAGGTTCATTTGGAAAAACGATTGTTCCTTCTTCCATTGCATAGAGGTCTCCGGAAAATGAAAAGTCTCTTAAATAATCTAAAAAACCTTTTTCAAATTTGCCTAGAGTTTCTAAAAACAAAATGTCATCATCAGAAAAACGAAATGTTGTAAGACTGTCGAGTAGGGTTTCAATACCTGCAAAAACGGCAAAGCCTCCCTCAAAGGGGTTGCGCCTAAAAAACATGTCAAAGACACAAGGGTGGTTCATGTTATTTTTCCAAAAGCCTTGAGCCATGGTTAATTCGTAAAAATCGGTAAACAAGGCACTTATAGGCTGAGGTGTGTTAGTCATGAATCCATGCCTTTGTTATTTCGCAAATATACATTCTGTGAAGGCCTTCGTCTTTGTACCATTTTTCGACTTCTTCAAAGGCGTTAAAACTATCCTGGTTTAACATATCATTATAAAGTTTTTTGCACTCAAGCACTATACGCGACTGTGCAAAACTGACACTACCATTTTCTGTTTGTATGGGTGTAAGGCCTGTTTCTTTTGCCTTGTCATAATCGCGGCCAGACTTTGTTCCACAAAAACTAAGAGCTTTTTTATAGTCATCATTAAAAAAAGAAAGTGTGAAGCTATCATTGTTTTCGGTAAACTCATACGTGTAGCGCTCTTTTCTTACAAAAACAAAGGCAACGGGTTTGTTCCATAAATAGCCAAGGCCGCCCCAACTTGCAGTCATGGTGTTCCAAGGCTTTTCTTTGCCTTCGAGTGTGCCCGCTGTTACAAGCATCCATGTGTCGCCAATAAGCTTTATTGCACTTTCTTGGATATCTTTTGGGTCAATACTAGTAAAACCTTGCATAACAATCTCCCGTTAAATATGAATATATTTTTAGTGTACTTGAGAATGATTGAAAGGTCAAGTAATTAATTCTTAATTCGTAATTTCACATGCCCAATGATGGTGGGTAGAGCAAAAGAGATTCTTATGTAGCTCAGCAAAAGTAGGCTAAAATGACAGTCTAGCACTTTATGACATAATAAGTTGTAATAACCTTTGTAAAGTCCAACGTTTATGCAAAATGTATCGGAGTTTTGACATTTTATGTAAAATTTGTCGAAAATCTTAAAAAAACCTTAAAAAAATCTTAAATTTATCTTAAAAAAACTTGACAGCTAAAATAAGTCGTGCTACAATTACAGTGAATATATTTGTACGTTAAAAGTGCGTTGCACTTGTGCAGATAAGAAAAAATGAGGAGGGTTTTATAAATGAAAAAACTCTTAACAGTATTAATTGCTTTGTCTTTGGTAGCTTCAGGATTTGCTGCAGAACCATTGGCAGACTTAAACACAGTTGATTTCTCAGGTGAAGCTTCAGTAACTTGGGGTATCGATGTAGACACACAACAAACAGGTTTCAAAAATGAAACAGATGTTGAATTAATTATCAACCTACTTCCTGCAGACATGACTAAGTCAACAGAAGGCTCAGGCGTTTGGGGTGAATTAGTTCTTTTAGTAGACGGTGACACAAACCTTAAAGCAGAAGATCCTGATACACCACTTGTTCACGATTTTGCTAATGTAATAGTTGATGTTGCAAAAATCCACATTGGTGACCTCTATGTAGGTATTACTAGTGGTGACTTCGATTACAACGGAGATATCCTTTTCCCTAACGCATTAAACTATGACAATGGTGATTCAGATGCAGGATACGGAATGGTAGATAACTCAAATGAATCAACAGGTTTTGACCAAGGTTTAGTACTTGGTTATGCAAATGACATGTTTAACTTTGAAGCAGGTGTTCGTTCAAATAATGCAGGTAACTTAGATGTAGAACACATCACTGGTGTTACTATTGTAACAGCAACTGCAGATGACTTTGATGATGCAAGCAATGATGTTAGATACTTTAGAGTAGATAATGAGCAAGAACTAGTTGGTGGGCTTAATCCTGACGATGGTGAAAAATACTACAGAGTTGTATATGATACAGACAGAAATACATTCTGGACAAATCAATATGCAATCGGTGGTTATGCAGAATTTACTGGTGTTGAAAACTTAAAAGTAGGTCTTGGTGGATCTTACATTCTTTCAGGTGAAGATTATGCAACAAAATATGGTAAAGGTGATCATCAAATCTTTGCTGGCGCAGACTATGTATTTATGTTAAACGATGGAATGTCTCTTGTTCCTGCAGTTGCATATAACTACAAAATGGACATGAATCCGCTTACAGAAAATGGAACAATTGCAACTAACGATCTTGGTATTGGTCTTGGTTTCCGCTGGGGTGACTCAGAAGATGCACAATCACTACTTGATGATTTCTATGGTGACGACGCTCTTGTTTACATGGCAGACGGTGGCGACGAAGATGACACAAATCTTCTTCCTGGTGTTTCTGTATGGACTAACTTAAGTTTCTTAGCAGATAAAGCTGAAACAGACTTAGACTTTGATGGTAAAGCAGATTTCGAAAAAGCAACTGCTACAGATACATATCTTCCAATTATGGTTAATGCATATTCAGGCGAAATTGTACCTGGCTTAAAAGCATACGGTTTATTCTACATGAACATTGCTCCTAAAGCTTCAACAGCTGCTGCATTAAAGTATAATGTTGATGGTGAACCTGTACAAGTTGGTTTAGCTGCTAGTTATGACATTGGTCTTGGAGACTTAACAATTACTCCTAAAGCAGGTGTATTGTTTAATTACGGAAAAGCTTCTACAGAAGGTGTTGAATATACAACTCTTAAAGAAGATCAACGTAGGGATACAACTGTTACAGACACAACTTTAATGCCAGAAGTTGCAGTTGATGTTGCTGGTTTAATTTCTAACACAACGTTCTCAATTGCTTGGGCAGATGCTAGTTATAACACAATGACTACTGTTGCAGATGTAATGGATGCAGGTAAAATAGTTGAAGAAACAACTACAGCTAAATCAAGTACAAATGGTGAATTCACTATTAAAGCAAAAATTGCTCTTTAATTCTTAATGAATTATTGTTAAGCGTTTAGCTTAAAAAGGCTTTTCCTTCGTGGAAAAGCCTTTTTTTGTGTAGTGGGTAGAGATATGAGGAAGGGTATCCGCAGATTTGTATGGGGCGCAGGCTAGGGTAGGGATTAGGGCAAACTTAGTTGATTTCACAGATTAGACTTTTTTTGTAGAGAACTTGCTCATACAAATACAAACATATTTTCAGATTTTTTTGATAAATTTATCAGGGATGGGTAGGATGCAAAGGGATTATATTGGTATGTTTTGTAGTCTTGCAATGCTCAATAATAAAAATCTGGGCTAATTCTTGCGGATAAAACCTTACCAGTCCTGGTGGTCGACGCAACTACTCCTTTTGCTTTATAGGGTAATATTAATTGTCTTAATTTCTTGCTCTGTGAGTCCGGTTATTTTTTTAATGGTTGCAATATCAAGCCCTTCTTGTAAAGCAGTCTTTGCTACCTGTTCCAGGCCTTGTTCAATACCTTGTTCAATACCTTGTTCAATACCTTCTGCACGTCCTTCTGCTCTGCCCTCTT